>CAZGDE010000346.1:0-6301 GCA_964524315.1 uncultured bacterium | reverse complement strand
GGGTAGATACGGTCATGAGCGCCCATTTGCAAATTACGAGCATGGATCTTGATTACCCGGCAACCCTTTCTGAGCGCATTTTGACCAAAGAACTCCGGCAAAACCTGGGGTTTGACGGCTTAATTGTGACCGATGCCCTCGTCATGGGCGCAATTGCTAACCGTTATGGTGCCACTCAGGCTCCCGTCATGGCAGTTGCCGCAGGAGCCGACATTTTACTGATGCCGGTAGATCCGGTAGGGGCAATTGCGGCCATTTGTGAAGCAGTAGAAGCCGGACAAATTGACGCAGAACGGATTCGGGCCTCGGTTGAACGCATCTGGCGAGCCAAGCAGAAGGTTTGTTCCGCCCTCGCCCTCTCGACTGATACCCATGCCTGGGAAACTTTACAGCCAACGGTTACCGCTACCAATTTAGTACCATCACTTGCAGAACCGGCATCCCAAGCAGTGGTTACCAATATTTTGCAAGCGTCTATGCAGGTTTATAGACCTGCCGTTTCAGGTCTGGCCCAAACAGGGGTGGAACACTATCGCAACCTGATCATTGTCGACGACCTGTTGCACAGCGATGAGTTGGGGCACCATACCCCGGCGATCGCTCTACCAACCTCCCACAACTACACTCTGCAGATGGTCGATCGCTATACGGGTAGTCAGCCACAACTGGATCAGAACAACTGGTATCCCACCCTGTTACAACTATTTATTCGTGGTAACCCGTTCCGGGGAAGTGCCGGATTAACTGAAACAGCCCAATCCTGGTTTGAGTTTTTGCACCAAACTGAGCAACTACAAGCGCTAATTGTCTATGGCAGTCCCTATATCCTGGAAAAGTTTTTGCCAGTTTTGCCACCCACAGTTCCCTACGTTTTTTCCTATGGGCAAATGCCAACCGCCCAGGCTCTGGCCCTAAAAGCGATTTACACCGATTGGTAGTTGCCCCAACCTCTCCTATCGCATACTCAGTAAGGTTTGCTGCAATCGCTTAACCCGTTGGCTTGCCTGTTGCCAGACTCCCCATGCAGTGAAACGCAGAGAGATCTTAGTACCATTTGCGTAAGGATAGGTCTTCACCCCATACTTTTGGGCCAGCATAGTACCGTCCTCCAGGGAAACTGGAAACAACTGGTTATAAAAATCACCATAAAGCCATTCTGAATTAGCGTCTTTGTAAGCAAGGTACGACTGCCACAAACGCAACACGAGTTTGTGGTCAGCAACGACCTCTACCATGTCCTGATAAATTGGATGTTTCTGAGCATCGGGCTGATTCGCAAAGTTTTGCAGTGAAGTCTCCAAATCCCTTACCAGGTCAATGTAATCCTGATAGCTAATGCCAACCTGTTCCGTGGTTAACCCGGCCAAGGCATTGTTGGGTAAATTATTCAGCTTAACGGCTGTTTCCGAAAATTGTTTCAGCAACATCAGGGCACTCGTTTCCGTTACCACCCGTTGCTTGATCGCAGCCAAATTCCCCCGATAGGTAGTCAATTTTTCCTGACTCTGAGCAAAGGCAAGGGTCGTATTGGGTACTGTTTCCAACAGGGCGATCGCGTCCTGCCACTTCTGCTGGGCCCGTTGCCAGACTCGTAGGGGATGGGGTGGTTTCTGCACTGTCACGGCTGCCTGCCATGCCAGCGTTTGGGCATCTCGTAATCGTTCACTGGCAGTTTGTTCAGCCTTCAACCGATTGTTGATCGCCGCATAGTTAACCCGGTAGACTGCTAGACGCTGTTTAACTTCCGCAGCCAAAGCAGAATCCGACGGTACGGCTTCAAGTAAATCAATGGCCTGTCGCCATTTGACCCTGGCCTGTTGCCAGGTGTCCACCGGATGGGGTGGCGATTGCACCATCACCGCCGCATCCCAGGCCAGTCGTCGGGCAGCAGTAACCTTCCCTAGACCTGTATCCGGTTCTGTACTAACTTCGGTTGGTGAGGAACTGGGGGAAGACTGGGGTGGGGCGTTGGCAGAAATGGGTTGTTCAACCAGGGAACAGCCCATGAGCAAAGCGCCAGCAGACAGAGCGACCGTCAGGTGCGGAAGTTTCATTGAGGGAGGACGGGTAAAACCACTGATAGGGACAGGACTCAAGCTATATAGCTAACCAGCCTAGTCAACCAGCTCTAAAAAACTAGCTTGGGAGAACCACACGGGAGAACTACAATTACTTTCATCTACTTAGATACTGCAAAACATCCATTCCAAATACTATTTCTTCATGTCTGCTCCGCAAAAACTTTATGAAGGCAAAGCCAAAGTTCTCTACACAACCGCCGATCCGGATGTGTTATTAACCTATTTTAAGGATGATGCCACAGCGTTTAATGCCAAAAAACGCGGTAGCATCCAGGGCAAAGGAACGGTCAACTGTGCCGTCTCCAGCCATCTATTCCGCCTGCTCGAAGCCAATGGTATCCCCACCCATTTTATTGACCAGCCCAGTGCCACCGAGATGCTGGTACGAGCTGTGACCATCGTGCCAATTGAAGTGGTGGTACGTAACATTGCAGCAGGAAGCCTTTGCCGGGAAACGGGGCTTGCACTGGGTACTGTCCTACCAGCGCCGTTGGTGGAGTTTTACTACAAAAATGATGACCTGGGCGATCCATTACTAACGCCTGATCGCCTGCGCCTATTGAACCTGGCAACCCCCGAACAGAGCGATCGCCTGCGCCAAATGGCCCTTCAGATTAATGGGATCCTGGTCGCCTTTTTTACCGATTGTGGCATTACCCTGGTGGACTTCAAACTGGAATTTGGTATCGACCGTAACCAGCAAATCATTCTGGCGGACGAAATCAGTCCCGACACCTGTCGCCTTTGGGATCAGTCTGCTGCCGATCCAGAACAGCGCGTCCTCGACAAAGACCGCTTCCGACTTGACCTGGGCAACGTAGAATCGGCCTATCAACAAGTAATGGCCAAGGTTTTAAGTACAACGTTTCGAGTTTGACAGTTTGAGTTAGGTATAGGTACCCACCAATGCGGTAGAATTTCAAGGTTTACCTTAAGTAACATTCATACCTGAATCGCCCCTATAGTTCTGGACAAAGAAAATTGCTCCGCCGACTCGCTCGGTTGTCGCCAATTAGCCTTTGTACCAAAGCTTTTGAAAATAAAGCTTCTGAAAAAATTATTGGGGTAGCTTTAGGTGAAGCGCGGTGTGTGGACATGCCAACCAATCTGAATCCAATGCGTTTTTCTCCGGTCTTGCTGGCGTTTCTCGCCACCTCAGCAACGTTTAGTTTGTCCAATTCCGCCAGAGGGCAAACTGCACCATCCAAGTTGTCCAGTGCTACCCCCAGCCACGTCTATCCCATGACAACTGGTGGTCCCCCCGTTTACAAAACCACCCAGGTTGGAACGGATGCCACAACGGTAACAAGCCCAACTCCAGCGGTTCCAACGTCAGCAGTCCCAACGTCAGCCTTAGGCAAACCTGTGTCGGCAGTTGCCGGTATTACCGTTCCTCAACGGCACCTACAGGCCCAAGGGCTCGGTACCTCTGAACCGATCGCCCCCGGCGATCAGGGCGCACCGCTGCAAAATACTCCGAACCAGCTTCAGCTTACGCCCAATCGGGAAACGCCAGCGCCCACCTTGACGATTCCGCCTCAAGTTCAGCCAACTCCCACGGAGCAAACACCACCGGCCCCAACGACCCCCTCTGACACGACACCCACAGCCCCAACGCCGGAACAGCCGATTCTGACACCAGGCACACCGGATCAAACAACGGAACCCGAACCTCGGGTACTGGTGGCAGAGGTAGTGGTGAGCGGTGTCGAAGGCGCGCTGCAAGACGAAGTGTATCGGGTCATTCGCACGCAACCGGGACGGACTACCACCCGCTCTTTACTTCAGGAAGACATCAACGCCATCTTTGCTACCGGGTACTTCTCTAACGTGCGAGCTGTGCCTGAAGATACCCCTCTGGGTGTACGTGTTACCTTTGAGGTGCAACAGAACCCGGTGCTGCAATCGGTTCAAATTGAAGGCCGTCAGGTTCTTCCTGACGCTGTCATTAACGATGCCTTCAAAGAACAGTACGGCAGTGTCTTGAACCTGGTTCAACTGCAAGAAGGCGTTAAGAAGATTAATAAGTGGTACCAGGACAATGGCTATGTGCTGGCACAGGTCGTTGAAGCGCCGAAGGTTTCACCAGAGGGTATCGTAACCCTGGAAGTCGCCGAAGGTGTGGTGGAAGGCATTCAGGTTCGCTTCATCAACAAGGATGGTGAGGAAACGGATGCCCAGGGTAAACCCATTCGGGGCAAAACCCGTGACTTCATCGTTACCCGTGAGTTTGAGTTGAAACCAGGCGAGGTATTCAACCGGAACCGCGTTGAACGTGACCTGCAACGGGTGTATGGGTTAGGCATTTTTGATGATGTCCGGTTGTCCCTGAACCCAGGACAGGATCCTCGCAAAGTCGTTGTTGTTGCCAATGTCGTCGAGAAGAATACTGGCTCGATCGCCGCTGGTGCCGGGATCAGCTCCGCCAGTGGTCTGTTTGGTACGGTCAGTTTCCAGCAGCAAAACTTTGGTGGCAATAACCAGAAGCTAGGCGTTGAAGTTCAGATCGGTCAACGGGAATTGTTGTTCGACTTCAGTTTCTCTGACCCCTGGATTGGCGGTGATCCCTTCCGCACGTCTTACACAATTAACCTGTTCCGCCGTCGGACTATTTCCCTCATTTTTGATGGTGGCGATCCAGAAGTTCGCTTGCCTGCTGACGATGAGGGCGATCGCGATCGTCCCCGTGTCATCCGAACAGGGGGTGGCATCAGTTTTGCCCGTCCCCTCAATGGCAACCCCTATCGCAAGGCAGAATGGGCAGCATCCCTGGGTTTGCAGTATCAACGCGTTGAAATTACTGACTCCGAAGGAGATATCTTTGCCAGAGACGAATTGGGTAACCAACTCAGCTTTAGTGACAGTGGAAAGGATGATCTCTTCGGCTTGCAATTTGGTATCGTCCGCGACCTGCGTGATAACCCCCTACGTCCAACGCGGGGTTCCCTGCTTCGATTTGGGACAGAGCAGTGGCTCCCATTGGGGTCTGGTAGTATCCTGGGTAACCGTTTACGGGCAGGCTACAGTTACTACATTCCGGTCAACTTCCTGAAATTTGCGAAGGGGTGTAGAACACCAAACCCATCAGGAGCAGATTGTCCCCAAGCCCTTGCCTTTAACCTCCAGGCAGGTACGGTCATTGGTGATTTACCTCCCTACGAAGCATTTGCCCTGGGTGGTAGCAACTCCGTCCGGGGTTATGATGAAGGCGATCTGGCGGCAGCCCGTTCCTACGTACAAGGTACGGTTGAGTACCGCTTCCCCCTCTTCTCCTTTATCTCCGGGGCCCTGTTCGTTGACGCCGCCACCGACTTCGGCACGCAGGGTGACGTACCAGGCGATCCGGGTGGCGTGCGGGGCAAGCCGGGAAGTGGTTTTGGTTATGGGGCAGGTCTCCGGGTACAATCGCCTCTGGGCCCCATCCGGATTGACTTTGCCGTCAACGATGAAGGAGACACCCGCTTCCACTTCGGTATTGGAGAACGATTCTAATGGAGGTAGACCAGCACCCTGACAGGAGCGAACCCACCAATACTGGAGCCAGGTCAAATGGGACCTGTGCATCTAGTCCGGTCATGCCAGTCTTACCAGAGTCTGCGGCTGATCAACTAGCCGGTCAGCAGCAGACTCTCCGTGACGGCTTCGCTTGCGCTGGTGTGGGGCTACATACGGGCTTGCCTGTGCAGGTGCGGGTTTTACCAGCAACCGTGGGACAGGGACGTTATTTCGTTCGGGTTGATTTGCCCAATGCGCCGATCATTCCTGCGCGGGTCGATGTTGTTGGTCAAACCACCCTATCAACTGAACTCGCCGTTGGAAATGCCAGTGTACGAACGGTTGAGCATTTGCTGGCGGCCCTTGCTGGTATGGGGATAGATAATGCCCGCATTGAATTGGATGGGCCCGAAGTGCCCCTATTAGACGGGTCAGCGCAGGAATGGGTACGGGCGATCGCCCAGGTTGGCACCATTACCCAATCCGCACCACGTGCGAATGTCTGTGTGCCGGAACCAGTCTGGTGCCGGGATGGGGATGCCTTTGTGGCCGCTCTACCGTCATCAACCACTCGTTTCACCTATGGCATTGATTTTGACTTGTCGGCCATTGGCAATCAGTGGCATAGCTGGTCGATGGCACAAACATTTGCCACGGAAATAGCCCCTGCCCGCACCTTCGGCTTACTCCATCAAATTGATTACCTCCGCGATCGCGGTTTAATC
>CAZGDE010000345.1:0-7992 GCA_964524315.1 uncultured bacterium | reverse complement strand
GCACCATTAAACATGTGATGTCCGGGATTAATCCACAGGGCTGTCAGGTTTTCAGCTTCAAAGTCCCCTCCGCCGAAGAACTTGACCACGACTATTTGTGGCGCTACTTTAAGGCATTACCTGAACGGGGCAGAATTGGTATTTTTAACCGTTCCTACTATGAAGAAGTATTAGTTGTGCGCGTACATCCTGATGTTTTAGCACGCCAGCAATTACCACCAGAAGCCAAGGGAAAAGACATTTGGAAACGTCGATTTGAGCAGATGAATAACTTTGAGAAATATTTAGTTAATAACGGCATTATTGTTCTCAAGTTTTTCTTAAATGTGTCAAAAGATGAACAGAAGCAACGTTTTTTAGCACGGCTCGATCGCCCCGAAAAAAACTGGAAATTTTCCGCCAGTGATGCCAAAGAACGGGGTTACTGGGATGATTACATGCAAGCCTATGAGGATATGTTTAATCACACCAGTACAACCTGGGCACCCTGGTATGTTATTCCGGCGGATCATAAATGGTTTACGCGCCTGGCCGTCGCAACGGTAATTTATGACAAATTGGCCCAACTAAATCTCCAGTATCCCACCGTTGACCAGGCCCATAGAGAAAGTCTTTTGCAGGCTAAACAAATGCTGGAAAGTGAATAGTTGGCGCAAAACTCGGAGTTCTTAGGCAGATACCCAGCTAAACGAAAGCATTCGTCAAAAAAACTCCGAGTTTTTGGAGTTGGTTTCTAGGCTTATGCAGGGTGATAGTAGAACGCAACGCCCAACAACAAATAGGTTGCGAGTAATAACGCACCATCCAGCCAGTTAGAACGCCCCCCGGAACTAATCAGGTTCGTGACACCCACCGCGATCGCCATAGCCGCCACCTCAAACGGGTTGAAGTTTAGATCAATCGGTTGACCAATCAGTAAACCCACAAACACCAGCACAGGCGCGACAAACAGCGCCACCAGCAAACTGTCGCCCGTCGCTGTCGCAACCGTTAGATCCATCTGGTTTTTCATTGCCAGCCGGATTACCGTCACATACCCAGCGACATCGCTAATAAACGGAATCAAAATAACCCCGGTAAAGAGTGGGGTTAACCCCAACCGTGCCGTTTCCGATTCCACCACATCCACAAATAGATCGGACTCGAAAGCGACCGCGATTGTAGATAACAACAGGACAACCACCCAAATTGCCAGTTCTGGAGCCTTTGCCGGCAGATCAGGGGGAGTGTCTTCGGCCAAGCCCTCATCGGCCAAACCAACTTCGTAAAGGTAGCTATGGGTTTTAAGCGAAAACAACAACGTCATGCCATAAACCACCAGCAATACGGTTGCTGTGGCCAGGGAAATGTTGCGAATGTCCTTAATATCCACCATGTTGGAAGTAGAAATGACCAGAGTGGGGAGGGCAATTGCCACCACTGCCAGCGTAATCGACGAGCCATTGACCTTGGTCAAAATGGGTTTGAACGACTGCTCCTTATATCGAAAACCACCTGTCAGCATCCCCAAACCCAAGAGAACCAGCAGGTCACTCAAAATCGTGCCTGTGATGCTGGCTTCCACAATATCAACCAATCCGGCATTGAGGGCGACCAGGGCAATCACCAGTTCAGTCGCATTACCAAACACAGCATTCACTAGGCCCCCAACGGATGGCCCCGTTACCACGGCGATTTTTTCCGTGGCGGTACTCAACCAGATGGAGAGGGGCACAATTGCCAGAGCCGAGGTGATAAAGATAGCCGTTTCGCCCCAATGTAACCAATCGGCGGCGATCGAAATTGGCACAAAAACCAATAGAGCCAGAGGGATCAGGTTGCGGTTGAGGACACTTTTAGAAAATATTGCTGCGGTCATGCCAACTTCATCACACTACTCATTCATATTGCGATAAGTTGCCACAGCAGAAGGTGAAATACGGTTGAGATAACGGAAAATCCAATACTTAAAGATCGTGTCTAGAATTACGGGGAATGTCGCAATGAATAGGAAGATAAAATCTCGATTGGCAGGCAACCCCAAATGACGCGAGATCCCTTCTAACAAAACTTCCCAACCGTGGGGCGAGTGGAAGCCGACAAACATATCTGTAAATAAGATAATAATGAATGCCTTGGCACTATCACTCAAACCGTAGACAGTTTCGTCAATAAATGATTTTAGAACAGCAATTTCTGGGCGATTAGTGAGAATGACGATCGTAAAAGCAATCACCGAAAACAGGTCAGCAAACACATTTTTAACCGCATTACCGCTCAATTTGCTGTATTCGCCTTCCAGTTCTAACGCCTTTTCATGCAGGCGATCCTCCATATCCTCCTCGGAAATTTTGGGAGTTTTGCCAATCAAAGCATCAAACCGTAGACGTTCCTCAAATTTATGTAATTCCTGAAGCGCTTCCTCTTCTAACTCGTAATTAATGAACACATCGGTCGATTCTGGATGTCTAAAGTGGTCAACCAGTGGCCCAATCACAAACACTTTAGAAATCTGTTGCGTCAGTAATGGAATGATGATGAGCAACAACAAAAACCGAATTGAGATCAGCGTCTTTGCCTTCGTACTCCGAAAATCCTGCACCATTCGCTGTTCGGAGTTCGGGTCTAAATCCCGTTTAATGCGGTTTAGAGTACCCAGGATAGAACGGGGAAGGACACCCGTTTTATCTAAGATGGAATCATCCTCATTTTGCGAGAGCGCTTCTGCCGAGTAAGTCATCCGCTGAGCCTGCCCATTACCTAACGGAACTGATTGGGTAATTTGCTCACCTTGACGCTCTGATGCCACGGGAACCAACGAGAGGGTTGCGGGTGTTCTGGGTTTGTAGCGATCGATCATTTCATCGATAAATCGCAACTTTTCTAAAATGACGGCTGATCGGTCGCGATCACGACCATTACCCATCACCGAACGGGCACTGGCAGACGGATCGGTTGTACTAAAAATTAACCGACTGGCTTTAAACTCGGACAGGCGAATTTCCGTAATTTTTAAGTATTTCTTTCATCCGGCTGGAAAGTACGCGAAGGTATTGTCACTGTACTTCCTGGAGCGATTAGAAACCCGGTTGCCATCAAAATGCTCATTTTCGATCGCCTTAATGACCAGAGCTGCGTCATACGCCTGATCAAGCGCTCTCTCTGGGGTTGCTTCGTACCATTGGCGGGCATTTTGCAACCGCCGGTTAACTCTTGTCCACAAGGATGTCATAGCTAAACAGGCTGGAGGGATAACTATCTGAAGAGTAAGTCTTTACGCCTGAAGATACAGTGTACCCTAGAACCTTAGAAGCGAATGTCAATGCTCGTTAACCAGCCGCTAGCTCAGCACTATTCTTTCCAGGTCGATTCCCAATCGGGGCATTGTTCCCCCTCCCAACCGTAGGGGTGCATCCCACACACCAATATATTGCCACCATACATTTGCCCATGATAGTGACGACAACCCGCGCACACCGGATGGTCATTCATCAACGGTTCAACGGTATGGATCACAGGTTGGGCAGTTTCTTCAATGGCAATTTCAAACCCCAAATAGGCTTCCAGAATAGGATCGAAAAACTCTACCAATTGGGGTTCAATTTCAGTTTCAAAAACAATTTGTAACTGATTCGCAATCTCCTCTGATGCCACAGTCACCGCCTCGACCACCTCATTAATATCTTTAGTGACCCCGGCAACAAATTCCTCGACTTCTTTCGCCATTGCTTCCATTGCCTTCAAGAAATCAATTGACCAACTTTCCATATCTGCCTAAACCATCCTGCCTAAACCATGAGTTAAGAGAAATTAGGGCACGTACTACAGTTTTTCCTGCTTCAGTCGTCTCAGTTCTTCCTGCAGTTCGGCAACCTGGCGGCGCATCTCATCCGTTTGACTGGGTGCTGGCGCAGGTGCTTCGGCCTCATCCACAATTTCAATCCGGCGGGGTTCGGCTGGTTTCTCTGGTACCGGTGACTCCACGACTGGCTGTTGCGCCTTATTGACCATATCATCAACAAATTTCCGGGCTTCTTCAGCGGTCATTTCGCCCCGTTCCACCATGTCATCCGCTAGCTTTTGCACCTGGACGCGCACTTCAGACAACTTTTCGCCAGCTTTTTCGCCAGCATAGGAGGCAAGCCCAATTCCCAGATAGACCGCTTTTTGAACCAGATCGCCCAAACCCATAGCTGTGAGACTCCCAATTACATCAAGGATGAAATGGCGAACAGAGGCATAGTGGCTACCAGGCAAAAATTCGTTTCCCATTTACGGGTAGCAGAATGCACTAGTCCCCATCCGATGTTTCCAGCATAGAAACAAAGCGCCAGAACTGCCAGAGTTTTTCCTAGGGAAAACCGTACCCGGAGTATATCCAGGCTTTACCAGAAAAAACCAGCAGGCGTGCAACAATATTCTTTAGCCAAATTAATATATTTATCGACAGGAGAAGTAGCACTAACATCAATATACCGAGCAAAAATGTAGTGGTATTGCTCAAATATTGCGTTAGCAAGCCTGCGTTAGTGAGCCTGAGTAAAGACTTTAGCTAAGACTTAATCTCAAAAGCAGAAGACCCGGAGTCCACGCCTATCGCAAGCATCCCGTATTGCTGCTACCTTCCGGTCCTGACAAGGTTGAGGCGTTGCGATCGCATGGGTCCGAGTCAATTTCAGCATAACACTATTTGGTCATAAGAATTTGACTTTGCCAAAACAGATAATGCCCCGATAGCCGTTCTAAATTGTTGAGGGAAGAATTGTTGGGGAAACACGGGGAGTGTGAAAGTCGTTCTCTGTTGGGAAAGTGCTTTCAGACGCCAAATAAATTCGCTACATTCATTCATCCAGCCGTATAGCAATCCCGCCATCCAGTGCTAGGCTGGATGAGCCATTGGTTCACCCAACTGGAGATCCTGCCGTGGCACGAGCGCAACCACGCCCTACCCCAAAACGGACAAACACCCTCAAACCAGCGAACTGGCACATTGCCCAACTTCCCGGCTTGAGTGAGGGCGATCGGGCGAACTTAGCAGCCTGTGGCATTGAGACAACCTTGCAATTGTGCCAGCGAACCATTACACCGCAGCAAAAGCAGGCACTCGCCAGTCAACTCCAAATTCATACCCAGTATGTCAATAAGTGGTCGGCTCTAGCGGATTTATCCCGTGTGCCCAGTGTGGGGTGGCAATATTGTGGGTTATTACTGCACGCCGGAGTCAGCTCGATGGTGCAACTAGCTCACACACCAGCCCCTAAACTACATCAACAACTGCTCAAACTTCAGGTTGCCACCCTCCAACGCCCCGATCTGTGCCCGCAGCTGGGCGCAATCACCCAATGGATAGCCGAAGCCCGTTATCTGGAACGGTCGACACCGTCCTACTCCACGACAATGCGCCACTCGTAGAGACGATAGCGGACACAACTATTTTGAACCAGCGGATCTTGCGCGACGATCGCCGCCGCTTCCTGCATGGAACCAGCCTGAAACAGTAACATGCCACCACCATAACCACCCCAATAGCCTGTTTTTGCCTGATGGCCTTTAGCAATCAAGTCCTGAACAAAGGCTTTATGGGCAGGGACATATTGATCAAACGTGGCTTTATCAACAATTCCTTCTTCAATCTTGACAAACCAGGGCATGAGTCTTAAACATCGTTTTTTTATCGCACTGTTACCACCGCAGGAGATCCAGGATGCCATCAACGAGGTGAAACAGGTATTTGCTGATCGCTACAACAGTTGGGCAGCACTGCGATCGCCCCCACACATCACCCTACAACCGCCCTTTGAATGGGAGACAGAAGTTGCTGCCCTGACCCAATCTCTGGCTGAATTTGCCAGCCAACAAGCCCCTATTGCAGTCAACCTATCAGGCTTTGGGGCATTTGTACCACGAGTTGTCTATGTCAATGTGGAGAAAACCCCGGCGCTACTAGCAGTACAGGCCGCATTAACCGCTTACATGGAGACACGTTGGCGCATTGTTGATCTCCGTAGTAAAACCAGGCCCTTTGCCCCACACATGACTGTTGGCTTCCGGGATTTAACCAAATCTAACTTCAAACTGGCCTGGGCAGAATTTCAACATCGCTCCTTGACGTTTGAGTTTGTGGCTGCCCATCTGACGCTACTGCGCCATGATGGCAAGCGCTGGCAGACTTATGCGGCGTTTAACTTTAGTCAGGCAACCTAACACCCAGGATTAACTCCGGTAATCCTCATCCTGATCAACCGGGTCATCCTGCTCTTTACCCATTTCCTCTTTAAAGCCACGCAAAGTTTTACCGAGTGTTCCCCCCAATTCGGGGATCTTCTTCGGTCCAAAAATGAGAATTGCGACCACCACAATAATCGCAACTTCGGGCCATCCTAATCCAAACATTGCCTATCTCCTGTAGGGCATGCTGCTGTAAAGCAATACCTTGTCATTTGCCTTTCGTCCATGCCTTTCATAAATATAGATGGAATGGCTGCCTCTGTCTGGTCATACCTCTGGAAAAAACAAACCAGATTCGGTACAAATTGCCTGTAATGGCCGATCCCAGGGATCATGCGGCAGAGTCACAAGAGACGCAAAGTCAAACACAATGCCAACGGTGGGCTTTGCCTGCCAGACAGGTTGGCTCAGAAGACGATCATAGAAACCGCCACCATAGCCCAACCGGTAGCCCCGGCGATCGCAGGCAACAGCAGGTACCAGAATCAAATCAACGGCATCGGGTTGAACTAACGGCGCATCCGGCGACGGTGCCAAAATACCGTAGGCTCCCTTTTGTAAGGGCATCGCATCGGCAGGTGACCAGGTATGCCAGATCAGGTCTTTGCCGACACAGCGAGAAACCCCCCACACTTTGGGCAGGGCAAAAAGGGAACCAAGGTCGGGTTCCTGCCGCACACTAAAGTAGACCAGAATCGTCTGCGCCTGTTGAAACAAGGGAGATGACTGCAGATGGGTACAGAGGCGATCGCTTTTTTCTCGCCATTCAGCCACCGTCATTGCCTGTCGCACCTGCAGTAGCGACTTGCGTAAACCCACTTTCGTTACGGTTGCATCAGAATTAGTCACCGAATCAATTGGTCTCCTCTGCCCGTTGCTTCAATGCAGCAGCAAACTCATCGAACGCAGGTTGCAGATCAGGAATGGATTGAGCGATCAACGCTGCCATAAGCCCACTAAAACTCTCGCGCATTGAAAACTTGACGCTGCCATCCGCATGTCTAGACAAACTGTAAATCCGTTCGCCCTTAAACAGACCAAAGGGCATGCTTCCCGTCCAAACCATCCGTTCATACGGGACAAACTCACTCACTTTGATGGCAAATACTCGATCTGGATTTATCTTTGTATGAACCTTGACCGTTTCACCAGGCGCAATCGTTCCGTCGATTTTAGTAACCGTAGGGTTCCACTTCAACCAGCTCCTGCCATCAACTAGAATATTCCAGATAGTTTCGGGAGAAGCCTGAATCAGCGTGGACGTACTAAAGCATTTCATGATTGATTTCCTGTGTGATTCAACCGCCGGAACACCTTACAGAATTTCCAGAAACCACGTTGCTTGAGAAGCATAGAACGGAATTATGACAAAGCTCTACACTACTTTTATGTAGAGCCCCGCGGATCAATTCAATATAGCAGTGATATGTAGCGATCCTATTGGAATTGTGAGCCAAGATACCGCCAGAATCCCTGCTCACAAAGCCCCTCATTCCCACAAATGATGCAGGCTATATATCTTTGAGTGGAGTAGGAATGGGAATTAAATAAGTTCAAGAGCGGGTTTCGCCGTTCAAGCCATGCAGGGTGCAGATTGGCCTGCCAAACCCGCCCATACAGTTCGCAGATTTAATTAAATCCACAATCCTTAGGAGATGGTCGTTCCCAACGTTTGACGGACGGTGGCGAAATCTTTCACTGGCTGGACCACATGCCCACTCAATGGCACCAACCCCAACGCCTTCAGGTCGGCCTCCACCATCAAATGCACCAACTCCGCAAACG
>CAZGDE010000344.1:0-8035 GCA_964524315.1 uncultured bacterium | reverse complement strand
CCCGATCGGGGAGGCATTGTTACTCGCTGGCAGGTTGCAGGACGTGAGGTGCTTTACCTGGATGAGGAACGGTTTACCAATCCCGAACTTTCAATTCGGGGAGGGATACCAATCCTGTTCCCGATCTGTGGCAACCTGCCAGACAATACTTACAGCCATAACGGTCAAACGTACACGCTGAAGCAACATGGCTTTGCCCGTGACCTACCCTGGCAAGTAATAGAACAGGTGACCCAGGAACGGTGCAGTTTGGTACTGTCATTAACCAGTAGCCAGCAAACCCGTGCTGTTTATCCTTTCGATTTCGAGCTTGCCTTTACCTACACATTGCATAACGGCACCCTGGCAACCCATCAGCGGTACACCAACCACTCAACCGTACCAATGCCCTTTTCGGCTGGGTTTCATCCCTACTTTCGAGTCGCCGACAAAGCCCAGTTAGAGTTTGATATACCAGCCAGTAGTTACCTTGACCAGCGCGCCAAAACGGTACACCCATTTGGCGGAATATTTGACTTTGAACAGGATGAAATTGATGTTGCCTTTATTGGTGTGACCAGCCAAACCGCTACAGTCGTTGACCACAGTCAGGGATTACGGCTGAAGTTGGAATATAGCAATACTTTCTCAACCCTAGTTTTTTGGACAGTCAAAGGTAAGGATTATTACTGCCTGGAACCCTGGACTGCCCCTCGAAATGCCCTTAACACGGGCGATCGCCTGCTCTATTTAGATCCAGGAGCAAGTATGGAAACGGTTTTTAACCTAACCGTTGATTTCATTTAACTGATTTCATTCATAGCAGTTCCACCTTCAATAGAGTACAGTTCCTCGTGCTTTGTCATTGGTCATTAATTACCGGTTAAAGCAAACTAATGACCAATGACCGGTGACAGAATCACAAGGCACACCTCCCTTGACTAAAAACTGCTATACCTCACTGCCTTAACTCGTTAAACGAGACAGAAACGATTGAGTTACCTGGGTTGGAGCGGGTGATTGCATGATGGCACGCACGATCGCAACCCGGCTAGCGCCAGCCTTGAGAACTTCGGGGACATTATTGAGATCAATCCCTCCAATCGCAAACCAGGGAACTGTCGCATGGTCGGCAGCATAACGTACATAGTCCAACCCGGCAGCTGGTCGTCCCTCCTTCGTCGGGGTTTCGTAGACTGGCCCCACCCCAATGTAGTCTGCCCCTTCAGCGATAGCACGCTGCAGATCGTCTGGCTTGTGAGTTGATCGGCCAATTAGCTTTTGCGATCCCAACAGTTGTCGTGCCAGCGAAATGGGGATGTCCTGTTGCCCCAAATGTACCCCATCCGCATCAACGGCGATTGCTAAATCGACACGATCATTCACAATGAACAATGCCCCATAGTGGCGGCAGAGTTGACATAGTTTGTCGGCATAGCGGAGGCGCACCTCATCATCCGCATGCTTGTCACGATATTGCACCAACGTTAACCCACCCTGAAGCGCCGCCTCTACCGTTTCTAGCAGATTTTCGACAGGGGATGTGACCAGGTAAAGGCGCGATCGCAGCAGCAGTTGCCGCCGTTGATAGGTCATTAATTTGCTTTCTAGCGCATAAACCTGATAGCGCATTTGCTTGCAGGTCGCCCCCAGGTCAGGATGGTAGACTTTGCCATATTCTTCCAGCACCCGCAGGGCTTCCTGCACACGACATAGATTGACTACAAGTACTTGCTCCACATCGGTGCGAGTTGCTTCCGCCGCATGGGTCAATTGGGTACCCACATCAGCGGAGGTATCCCTGGCGGCTTTCAAAACTGGAGTATGCCACCGGGCTAATTCCTGCCGCAATTGTTTACAGAGCGCCGTTAACTGCCCATCATCCAGGCCAAAGCGACACCATTCTTCAATAATCCGTAACCCTTCCCGAGCTCGATCTAAATTGGCATCCAAAATTCGATAAAGGGCAGGTTCAACAAACTTAGCTGAGTTATTCATGCGGCGATCAAAAAACAATTATTTACCGTTTTATACCGATTTAAAGAGACTTCACGCCACCTCAATTTTGCCCAAAGCAGATGAAAAACCTGTTCCCTAGCAACATCGGCTCTAATGATTTAAACAGATTTCGCGACACTTAGTCTTTGAGTTAATTAGTCTTTTAGTTGATTAGTCTTTTAGGTGATTGGTCTTTTCGTTGGGCCTGGCCAGGGCATTACTAACCCCCATCCACATTCTTGCCAGTTCCAATCAGTATCAGTTGCAATACAAATCGTTTTATTTCCCTATCAATGCTTGTTTAATGGTGGGAATACTAAAGATGCAGGTTGCCTTAGTTCGTTGGCCCATCAGTCTAACCCCAATGAGGTGTGACTTTTCTCATGTCTGTTCAGAAACTCCCCGTCGAAAGCATCCAAAAAATCCGGCAACACATTAGCAGTTCTATCACGCTACCGGAGTCAGAAAACCATCCCCGCTCATGGTCATCCTATGATGAAGTCGACGAAATGCCCGAACCCGACTCGCTAGGGGATCTGGGAGCCTTGTTCAACTTTGGGGGGCCAGTTGAAGAGTCAACCTATGCACCCAATATCAAAGGACAGTGGTTTATTAGTTCTATCAATCCTGGCGCGGCATTAATCAAATTGCCAGGATTGAAACTAAAGCCAGATTTACGCTTAGTTGGTTACCTTTACCGGTTAAAGGATGAT
The DNA here is from genome assembly GCA_964524315.1 of uncultured bacterium. Classification (GTDB taxonomy): domain Bacteria; phylum Cyanobacteriota; class Cyanobacteriia; order Leptolyngbyales; family Leptolyngbyaceae; genus CAZGDE01. The sequence continues at coordinate 5,345 of CAZGDE010000344.1, read as the reverse complement.
GGCATCGGTGTGACCTGGGCAGTACCGGAAGAACTAAGCACCACAGCACAGTTAGAACTGGCATTAGGGAATAGTGGCGATCGCACCCAACCACCCCGCCCTGAAGGGGCACTGACCGATGTCATGGAAGCCATCGAAGGCGATCGCTCGTCCGCCTCCTTTGTAGTTGCTTCTATCCTACGACGCGAACTGAAGGAGTTTGGAGCCGTGGGAAAGTCCTGTAGCTGGGCCCATCACCGCTTAATTAGCGCGCCACCGGCCCAGGTCAAATGGCAGTGGAAAGTGGAAACCCCTAAGGACTTTGCTCCCAAAGTAAAAGTATTTCCTGACGGCAAGGTGGCGATCGAGTTCTTTACCTGTCGCGTGGTACCGCCTGTCGCCATCTTTCAGCATATTGATCAGTATGCAGCTGGTAGTTATAAATCTGCCCATGTGGATCGGGCGATCGCCATTCCCCAAAAGGCATCCTAGAAGACAAGGCGTTGCTGATTCCGAATATGAATTAGCAGACCGTTACCCGGTCGCCCAAGGGTTAGAAGGCAGGCCAACAGCATCTGTGCTAGCGTGAAAATGGTTCCTGTTGCCTTTCTGCAACGGCAGAAACATGACGATGAAACGCTTTCTTATTGGCCTCTGTACGGCAACGTTGTTGCCAGCGGTGCTGGCTCCGGTGAGTCTAGCCCAGTCTCACCCCGTACCGTTACGTCTTAGTCCAGCCCAGTTACAACAGATATCCGGGGCATTAACTCGCTTCGATTCCCAGGATTTTTTTACCCGTGGGCGTGAACAGCTAGAAAACGAGGTCAAACTTCTGACTGAGCGTAAGTTATTCCTCTCCGAAGGGGTCTTAAAAATCAGTCGTGACCTGCAAATTCAGCCAGAGCTAGCACCATTAGAACGACCCGATGTTTTCTCACCTCCACCGATCAAGTAACCAACCGAGAAACATCAAGAGACTCCGCCGTCGGTTCCAGTGGTCGCGGTTCGGCAATGTAATAACCCTGGGCATAGTCCACGCCAATGGCACTGATCTTGTCTAGAATTGCCTTGTTAGCAACAAATTCAGCGATCGTTTGCATGCCCATGACATGCCCAATCCGGTTGATCGCTTCAACAAACGCATCAGCAGTCGGGTTTTCCACAATATCCTTGACAAATTCACCGTCAATTTTCAGGTAATCAACCGGCAGGTTTTTGAGATACCCGAAGGAAGACATGCCACTGCCAAAGTCATCCAAGGCAAAGTGGCAACCCAGTGCCTTAAATTCACGGATGAGTTGGGCAGTTTGTTGGAGATTACCCACTGCCACCGTTTCCGTAATTTCAAAGCAAATGACCTGGGGCGGAACCTGGTGCAACCGAAACTGCTCATACAGGAATTTAGTAAATTGCTCATCGTTCAGGCTGTCACCTGACAGGTTAATAGTGAATAAGCAATGCCCCCCATAGGTCTGGCAATGCCGCCAGAGGTTCTGGTATTGGGTTGCCTGACTGGCAAACAAGGTACTGATCACCCAGCGATCGATCTGGGGCATCAGGTTATACCGTTCGGCAGCGGGCATAAACGCCATGGGGGAAATGAGTTTACCCGTTTCATCTTGCAGCCGTAGCAACACTTCATAATGTTGATGAAACGGCACATTTGGGATGGGGCAAACGGCTGGCGAGAGTGGTTCCTTGGTCGCCGGAAGGGGCGCGATCGCTTGATAATACAACCGGAACCGATTTTCCTTTAACGCTGCATCAATACGCGCCACCCATTGCATCTCGCCATGCTGCTGCGTCAGGGTTTGGTCATCGGGTTGGTAAACATAAATGCGATTGCGTCCTGCATCTTTCGCCGCATAGCAAGCCGCATCGGCAGCTCTCAGAATATCCGTGATATTGAGACTATCTGCCGTGATGGCAACCAGTCCCGCACTGGCCCCCACATTGAAAACTTTGTCCTCCCACACAAAACGGAATTCTTGCAAATGCTTCAGGAGGTTTTGGGTAATGGTGAGTGCTTCCGGTTGCTGGCAGTGGTAGAGAACGACGGTAAATTCATCACCCCCAAAACGGGCGATCGTATCCGTTTTGCGTAAATGCTGTTGCAAGATGACGCTAACCTGACGGAGCAGTTCATCTCCGGCAATATGACCAATCGTGTCGTTGACGAGCTTAAAGCGATCCAGATCGAGGAAACACAAAGTATGGTGTTGGCGCTGTGCCTTGGCACCGGCTAATGCCTGTTCCAGGCGGTTCTCAAACTCCCAGCGATTAACCAGCCCAGTCAAAGAATCATAATTCGCTTGCCAGGATAGCTGCCGTGACATGGTACGTTCCAGGGTGACATCCCGAAAAACCATGACTGCACCGATATTTTGGCTATTGTAGGCGTGGATCGGGGACACAGAAATGTCGATCGCCACCCGATCACCATTGCGGGCTACCAGTAAATTGCGATTGAGCGACTCAACCCGCTGGCCTTCACGCAGTGCCTTCGCTACGAGATCGTCAACTGGGGCCGATGTCACTTCATCAATTATCTGCACAACCGCCTGCAGGGGTTTGCCCTTGACTTCTGCCGTTTGCCACCCCACCAATTTTTCGGCAGCCAGATTCAGTGCCACAATGGCACTTGAACGATCCGTCGTAATGATGCCATCACCAATCGACCGGAGGGTAACCTGGGCCAGTTCCTTCTCCTGGTAAAGTGTCTGCTGGATGCGATCGCGCTCATCCAAATAGCGGAGTAATTTTCGCAATAACCAGTTTGTTACGACTACGTAGAATAATCCCAGAATCAACAATGACCCGATGAGATACTGCAAGCTACGCCTGCCCTCTTGATAAATAAATCGGGGAGTTTCTGCTTGCAATAACAGCGCTGGATTACCATAAATATCGGTAAGAATGGTAGACCCACCGATCGTCTCCGAATTAATCGGTTGAATGACAATCGGTTGATCCCGACCAGTAATTGCTAAGTTCCCAATTGCTAAATTCCCCGAAGTGTTCGTGAAAGATTGAGTAGAGGGAAGCAACTGTTGCTGCTGCTGTTTTTTGAGGCGAGTTCTAAATTCAGCCAAATTTTGTTGATTAACTGGTTTAACCGTTAACGGGACACCCGCCATTTGGCCCAGTTCAGCAATATCGTGATCGCGCAAAAAGCGTCCGGCAATGAGTACACCACTGGCAGGGCCGATCCCGTCATTTTTCAGAATTGGGCGTGACGCAACCAGCATCACTCCTTCTGGTAATATCAGAAGCCCCGAAAAGCTACTGGCAGGAGTGGGGTGATCCAGTAAAGGGTTAGTGGTAGACGACCGTCCAGCCACAGCGTGGGGGCGGGTCAGGTGGCCCATGAGTCCGGCGGGAATGGGCGATCGCCGGTTGTGATCGAGGTCAAAGCCAGTACCAAAGCGCACCTGCCCCGTCGAATCGAGCAACAGGAGGAGATCAACTTTTAACCCAGCCAGAACAGCGTCACTAATATTTGCAGCAATGAAGTTAGGGTTGTTGCCTTGCATAAAGGCGTAGGTCTCATCCCAGGCCGCCCAATCGCTGAAGCGATCGTCCAGAAGGGTCAAATTCTTGTGAAAAATCGCCAGGGCACCCTTCGTCGTATTGCAAACATCTTGCTGTTCACTCCGGGTAACACCTGTCAGGAGAATGCTGGATGATACCGCATATAAAGTACCAATCAGGCCCAGCAATGTCAGGCTAATAATCAGAGGCACCTGCCGCCGGAGAGTACGGGAATCACTGGACGGAGCGTTACGGTTAGTGCCAACAAGAAGCTGCCCCCAAAAACTTGATCTTAAGAGGCTGATAATCCGGTACATTCGCCTCCCAATCCTGAACTCATGCCTAAATCGATTTAGTCTGCCCAATCGTGACTTGAAAACGAGCACCCAGCGGCAAAGCTTTTATTAGTTAAGAGAGATATATGCAACTTATCTTAACTCTACGTATAGAAAATCGAAAGGTAAGATTACCACCGGGGAAGCTGAATGATGAAATTTGCAACAGAACATGTCTAAGTAATGGGAATTAAATCAGTTCGATATTGGGTAGGGGCAGGTTTTGCAGTCAAATCCATAGCAGCAAGCAGATTGGTCGGCTAAACCCACCCATACAGATTGCGGATTTATTCAATCAACAATCCTAAGTACTGTAGCCGCTAGTTTTTCCCAGTCAACGCCCAAGCCAGAAATCGTTCCGTATAGTAAAGCGCGAGCTGATTGCTCACGCCGTTAAATACGGCATCAAAGGCATGCTCCGCCCAGGGAATTTCTATCCAGACCACCCGATTTCCAGTTGACTGTAACTGCTGATATAAAGCCCAACCAAATTGCGCCTTCACCAGATGATCGCGTCCAGCATAGACCAATAAGGACGGTGGCAGGGACGGTGCGACGTAGTGGATGGGGGACGCCTGACGGTAGAGATCCGGTAATTCGTCGGGAGAACCCCCTAAAAACTCGGTCAGCACTTTGTGGGTATTAATAGGATCCGGTTGAGGGGGCTCCTGATACCCCCTGGTCAGGTTAACCGGCCCGTAATAATTCACCAGTGCTTTAATGGGCAATGGGCCTGGTTTGTATGCTGCCAGCATCGCCAAATGGGCACCTGCTGATCGCCCCATTAATACCACCCGTTCGCGATCGACCTCCAAGGCTTCTGCCTGGTGCTGAATATAGGTCAGGGCAGTTTGTACATCTTCAAGCTGGGCAGGAAACCGATACTGGGGAGCATGGCGGTAATCAATACTAATTACTGTGTACCCCTGAGCGGCAATGTAGCGATTGAACGTTTCGTCATTATGGGGACTGCCCGATCGCCATGCTCCACCATAAATCGTGACAATTGTTGGGTACTGGCCCACGCCAGGTGGCTGGTAGACATTCATCGACAGTTTCACCCCATCTGGCTGCGCGAAGGGAATCGCTTTCGTCACCCGTACAGTTGGAGCAGGTATCCCTCGCAGAGCATCCCACCAGACAAACGGATAGGAGCGCATTCGTGCCTGTACTTCGGCTGGAACTGTTTTGAGATAATTACGACCCAGAACGGTTTGAAACTCTGTTGCTATTTTTGCCTCGGCTGCCGGAAACTGACGCAGGGGCAGTGTGCTCAGACCTAACCCGATCGCACTAAGAGTGATGGCAAGCAGAAACAACCACCCTTTGGGTAGAGTCAACAGTGCGTGGATGAGGGCGATCGCATTAATCCCAATTAACCACAGGCTAACCTCTGGTGCCCCAATACCTAAAGGCAGCAGAGCAAATGTGGGTGCTGGAATCACAATCCACAGACTGAGAAAACAGCCAACCACACTCAGCAACAGTGGCACATATAGC
>CAZGDE010000343.1:0-8055 GCA_964524315.1 uncultured bacterium | reverse complement strand
ACGAATATAAGTAGGCGATCGCTCCAATTTTAGACACTGATAGCAGAAATTCAGTATAAGAATTCTGAAATATTCTGCGAATCACGGGTGACGAATCACGGGCGGGAAGCACAGAGCCAGATGCCTGTTATCCCCCGGCCTGTATGAGCGTAACTTATGCAAGAGGAACGCCATCAAGGAATAAAAAATTCGCCAACACGGGACAAAGTGTTGGCGAATCTATTTTTTCTCAATTTTGCCAGTTCACTTGAGTAAGGTCTCTTAGCAAACTTAAATGTCGTAGGAAACTTCCTGAATTTGCATGGCCCTTGCCAGTTCTGCGGCAACCTCTGGGCGCGAAAACTCTGGAGGTGGTAGTTCTCCCCGGCGGAGCATTTCACGTACTTTCGTTCCTGATAAGTGAACCCGTTCCTCACGGGTACTGGGACTGGTTTTGGTGGTTGCCATTTGCTTTGTCCGCAAACAGTAGAATGCGTGTTCAAACTTCAGCGGCGTAATCCCCAATTCACCGGGCTTAAACTCATCAAAAATATACTGGGCATCGTAGGTGCCGTAGTAGTCACCCACACCGGCATGGTCCCGGCCAACAATGAAGTGGGTACAGCCATAGTTTTTCCGCACCAGGGCATGGAAGATTGCCTCGCGAGGACCGGCATAGCGCATGGCTGCTGGATTAATTGCCAGAATCACTCGCTCATGGGGGAAATAATGTTCCAGCATGATCTCGTAGCAGTTCATCCGCACATCAGCCGGGATGTCATCTTCTTTGGTAGCGCCTACCAGGGGATGGAGAAACAAGCCGTCTACAATCTCTAGCGCACATTTAATAATGTACTCATGGGCGCGGTGGATGGGATTGCGGGTCTGGAAGCCGACAATCGTTTTCCAACCCTTATCGCGGAAGAGTGAGCGGGATTCGGCGGGGTCGATTTGGTAGGTGGGGAAGCGAGAACTGGGTTCCCGTTGTAATAACCAGACTGGGCCAGCGAGGTTAACAGCGCCCTGGTTATAAACCACCGCAACGCCAGGATGTTTTTCTTCGTTGGTGCGATATACCATGAGCGCTTCATGGCGCTTGTCGTAGAGATACTTTTGGGTCAATTGCAACACACCCACGAAACGCCCGTGCTGGTTGTCTAGTCGGATCAGGCTCCCTTCTTTTAACGGTGCGGCGACTTCTTCGGCAACCGATAGAGTGACTGGGATTGACCAGGGCAAACCGTTTGCCAGGTACATCTCGTTGACGACACGGGTATAGTCTGCCTGTTCCATGAAGCCAGTCAGTGGGCTAAACCCACCGATCGCAATCATTTCCAAATCAGAAACGGCCCGTTCATCCAGTTGCACACGCGGCAGGTACTCTGCTTTGTCGAGAAATTCTGCCCGTTGCTCAGGGGTGGCAATGCGGCTGATCAATGTCCCACCATGGGGAGCGATGCTATCTGGATGCGTCATGGGAATTTGAGATTACAAATCTTGGATAATGGCTGCAACCATTGATCCTACCAGAGTGTTAAGCAACATTACTCAATGATGGGAGATGGGTAATTGGAGGATGGGCCGGTGACACGCTCGCATCATCGTAATGGTGCAGTTTCCCACTGCTGCATTACCAGACTCCGATCGCCCGTACTTGTAGGTGAAACTCACCTGCATGAAAGTGGGGATTGAGTGCCCCGTCGTACTCGAACTTGCTCAGCATTAGTTGAAAGGAGCGGATTTGGGCGGAGTTGAGCGATCGCCCCTGTACCGTTTTGGCCCGAAAGACGGGAATCATGCCCGTAAACGGCATACGAACCGTGATCCACTCATCTCTTACCGTATCGAATGAGTAAGAATAGGCTACACTATCCCAGCTATCGGCATCGCGGACTAAGAACTTGTAGCGTTGTCCGTCTCCCTTGACCTGTAGTTCGATGCCCGTCTGACCGGATAGGTTGAGCGATGGTTCAAAGTTGCGAGTGCGAACGGACGCAAAACCACCGGAATTAGCCGTGGACACGTAGCCTGTGAACAGGGCAACACCTTGTTCCAACCGCAATGAACTGGCACTCACGCCGCCCATTACCACATCATCCAGTGCTCCCCAAGTTTGGGCCAGGGTGTCAGTTGCCTGACTAAAGTCAAAAATCATGCCTGCCTGGGGTTGGGGTGGTGGCGGTGGGGTAGAACCAAAAACCATTTTTTGCAGCCAGCTAACGACGGGAATGGTCTCGAAATAGGAAAGGGTTTGCAGAAAGCGTCCGGCATCCCATTGAGGGGGCGTGGAGTGAGTCATGGCAACAATTGATGGATAGACGTGGAAAAAGCCTCAGTGGAAGCGTTAAAGTCTTGAGCGGGTGGGTACGTCCTTATACCCTAGCAGCCTGGCCCAATGAATGGGCTAACCCCATGGCAGATCACTTAACGCAGATCACTTAATGCAGATCACTTAACGAGGCACCTTCATGATTAAGCTGTTCTACGCTCCTGGTACCTGTGCCCTGGCTCCCCATATTGTGTTGGAGTGGATTGGTGAACCCTACGAACTGGAGCGGGTGCAACTGGGTAGCCCCGAATATCTCAAACTTAACCCCCTGGGGCAGGTACCTGTCATGATTGACGGTAATAGTGGTGTCATGAACCAGGCCGATGCACTGCTGAAATATCTGGTTCACAAGTATCCTGCCGCTGGGCTAGGTGACGATGGCACTCTGGCAGGGGCGTATGAACTCGATCGCTGGCTGGCATTTTTTACAGGCGATTTTCACCCGGCTTTTTACCCCTTTTTTCGTCCTAGTCGTTACTGGCCAGAAGCCGATGAAATGGCTCAGCAAACAATCAAAACGGCATCCTATCAGTTAATTGAGCGGGTGTTGACCCATTTGAATCAACATCTGGAAGGGAAGGATTATATAGTGGGCGATCGCCGCACAATTGCTGACCCCTACGCTTTTGCCATGATTCGCTGGGGCAACTACCTGCCCACACCGCTATCGGACTATGCCAACGTCGAACGCTTCTATCAGCAGTTTAAGCAGGATGAGGGTGTGCAGCGCGCAATGGCGCAACAAGGCATTCAGTAACGACCCTGTGATGGACGGAACTTGCTGAATCAGCATTCAGCCGATAATGTACCCAATAGACGCTGATGGAGGTTGCTGCAATGACGGGAGCGAGAAATGTTTTGGGTAGCCCATTAGAAACCTGCTGCACCTCGCCCATGACTGGATTCTACCGCGATGGTAAGTGCAACACAGGGGCGGGTGACTTTGGAGCCCATGTGGTGTGCGCCCAGATGACAGAGGAATTTTTGTCCTATACCAAATCCCAGGGAAATGACCTGTCTACCCCGGCACCGGGGTTTAACTTTCCAGGATTAAAACCGGGCGATCGCTGGTGTCTGTGTGCGTCCCGCTGGAAACAGGCTCTTGATGATGGTATGGCACCCCCCGTCGTGCTGACAGCCACCCATGCTTCAGCACTGGAGTACGTGTCACTGGCTGAGTTACAGCAACATGCTGTCAATCCTGCATGATGGTGGACGGATCGCAACTTCTGCGTTGTGCCAGTAGGGCTGTCCCATAGGCTGCCTCCGTCTGGCTGGATGCCTGTACGGGCACCTTGAGATGACGGGCGCGGATTGCTGTCCAGGCGGCATTTTTTGCCCCACCTCCGGCGGTATAAACCCGGCTGAGGAGAGTAGCGCCAAATTCTTGTAGCAGTTGATAACCTCTGGCTTCAATCCGTGCCATGCTTTCCAGCAGTCCATGCAGAAAGGTGACCGGGTCGTCGGGGCGAGGCTCCAGTCGGGGGGGTAGAAGTGGATCGTTGATGGGGAAGCGATCGCCCGGTTTACTGAGGGGGTAATAATCCAGCGGGCTTTCCTCATCCACAGCAATCTGCTGACTCAGGTTGTTTAACTCCGCGCTGGTAAAAAACTGCTGGAGTACGGCTCCACCTGTATTAGAAGCGCCCCCGACGAGCCATAAATCGCCCAATCGATGGCTGTAGATGCCATACTGCCCATGCTCGACTGGGGTGTGACTGAGTAATTTGAGGACGAGGGTCGAACCCAGCGATGTGACGGCCTCTCCGGGTAGGGTTGCCCCACTCGCCAGAAAGGCGGCGATGCTATCGGTTGTCCCCGCACAGATCTGACAGGTAGGCGGCAACCCTAATGGGTGAACGAGGTTCGGTTGGATGGGGGCGATCGCCCTGCCCGGTGGTATCACGATTGGTAACACTGGCAGCACCCCCAGTTCACTCATCCAGTTGGGGTAACAGAGGCGATGCACGTCGTAGCCCAGTTTCAGACTGTTGTGGTAGTCACTGATGCCCAGTTGTCCATGCAACAGAAACGCTAACCAATCCGCCTGGTGCAGAAGATAACGTGCTTGCTCAAAGAAGGATTGCCGTTTCCACCAGAGCAACTTTACCAGGCTGGATGTTGCACTTAGCACCGTGTCTCGACCGGGTGCATTGACTAGATGAGGTTGCTGAAAGAACTGGTTTAACGATTCCAATTCAGTTGCCCCCGTCGCATCGTTATAAAGCAGGGGCGTTGTCAGCGGTGTACCTGTGACATCACAGAGCAGCACGGTGGAGGAAGTACCGTTAATGGCGATCGCCCCGATCTGTTGACGTAACTCAACCGAAACCTGGCGAATTAAATCAAATAATGCTGTCCGCCAGAGGGAGAGCCAATCCGTGGACTGACCAAACGGATAACTCGCCTGCGCCAGTACTGTGGCTGCCCTATCAATGACTACCAACCGGGCTCCAGATGTACCAAAATCAATTCCCGCAGAAAGGGACATGACTTACCCCTCACCCTTCCGACGTTTCAATCTGGACTTCGTAGAGAGCCTCGCGCACCAGATGTTGAATTTCTGATCGCACCTGTTCATAGACTTCGCAGGCACACCAGGGCCGGAGGTACAACACCGTTTTCTCCTGGGAAACTGACAGCACATTGCAGGTAGTTTTGGGGTCATTCAACACCAGGGGATGGGGTTGCACCAGCGATAACAGATGGGTAATCGTACCCTCAATGGGGCGATCGCCAATGTCTACTTCCAGGTCAACTCGCCGGGTACCCATAGCGGTCAGATTCTTTAATGTGCCGCTAAACAGATTACTGTTGGGTACCACGATCTTGATGTTATCTGGGGTGATGATGGTGGTTGAAAAAATGCCCACGTTATCCACAATGCCTGATACCCCGGCTCCCTCAATCAGGTCACCCGCCTCGAATGGGCGAAAACTAATCAGCATGACTCCTGCCGCAAAGTGGGACAGTGTATTTTGTAGTGCCAGACCAACCGCTAAACCTGCTGCCCCCAGTACGGCTACCAAGGTCGCGGTTTGAATGCCAATGGTGTTTAATGCCGCAATTAATCCAGCAATCAGGGCTAGAAATTCGGCGATCTGAACGAAGAACTTCCGCAGGGTGGGTTCCGTTCCCTGTAGCACTCTGCGAGTAATGCGTCCGATGAGGGAAATGGCGAACCGGGTGATCAACAAAATCCCGATCGCCCACAGGAATTTGGGGACGATGGTAAATGCCAGATCAACCAGATTTTTGGCAATCGTGATTGATGTTGTTTCTGAAGCCGCCGCTGCTGTTTGTGAGGCTGCATCGGCTAGCAGTAATAAAGGCACCATCTCAAACCCGCCCTCCATCATGATTTCCAGACATGTATTTGCCAGAAATTACTTTAGCGGAACATGGCTACAGTGGGTAGGCACACAGGTCAACTACCCCGGTAGGTGCTGTATGACCAGGGGGATGTGAGTAAGGGCACATGGTAGTGAGCATCGGCATTGGCAATGCCAAACTGGATTGGTACCCGATCAAGAAATGGGACATCGGGTAGGGCGATCGCCCTACCACCAAAATATTCCCCCACGGCAAATACAATTTCGTAAACGCCGGTTGTTAATTCCCCTGGGGCCAGCAAGGGGGCGTCGGTGCGCCCATCCTGGTTAGTGACCGTGGTTTTGAGTAAACGCCTTTCGCCCGATCTCCCATCGACTGCCCATAACTCCAACTGCATGTTGGCAGCCGGACAACCATGCGCCGTATCCAGAACGTGGGTAGTTAGTTTTCCTGTCATCGCAATATTGCTTTTTGCTGTTTAATTTTGCTTGAAGAGATTTGATTAACTTGCAGAAATTGCAGCGCTTTAGTGCAGGGGGCCGGCCAGGATGATTTTGGCGATCGCACTGGTGACATCGGCGGGCTTTTCGGTCGCCAACTGGTCATACCATTGCTGGGTGATGGCGGGGTCTTTGCCATGAATTTGCTCGGCGCGACGACGGGCTTTTTCCACCACCGCACCGGCCCGACCAACCCGTTCTGCTTCGTAGCGCTTGAGGGCATCTTCGACCCCTACATTGGTTGTCACTAAAAAGTGAGTCAGCACAAAACTATCTTCCATGGCCTGACAGCCTCCCTGGCCTAAATCAGGACAGGTGGCATGGGCGGCATCCCCTAACAGCGCAACTCGGCCCCGTACCATCTGTTCCAGTGGCCCCATATCGTGAATGAGTACCCGGTTTGTTGTCTCCGGATCTAACCGCTGGATGAGATTTTGTACAGGATCTGCCCAGCCGGTAAAGAAATGGCTCAGGTCGGCCCGGATGTCTCCCGGTACGGCGGCTTTTTCTTTCGGCATGGGCACATCAAAAAAGAAGTAGAAGCGATCGCCCGCCACTGGCATCATGGAGGCTCGTTTGTGTTCACCTACGTAGATAGACCACATATCAGCGGGGGCCAGGTCATCACTGATGGGGACTAACCCGTTCCAGTTGACGTATCCTCCATAGGCTGGTTCTACTTCTTTCCCCAAAACATATTTGCGGACGGCGGAACGAATGCCATCGGCGGCTACCAGAAGATCCCCAGTGGTGCGATGCCCATTCTCAAAAATGGCGGTAACGCTTTTCTCATCCTGTTCGATGGCGACACATTGATGTTCTAACTTGACCTCATCCTGGTAAGCGGCCAGCAGCATTTGTTGCAGATCTGTCCGGGTAACCGGGTAGGGCCGTTGTCCCACCGCTGTTACCAGGGGCATTAAATCAATTTCATTCAACAATTCCCCGCTGGCGCGGCGGTATTCCATCCGGTTCATCATCCCGCCAATGCTGGCCATTTGCTCACCCAGACCCAGGCGGTTAAGCACTTTGACCCCATTTGACCAGAGCGAAATCCCAGCTCCGGCGGGACGTAAATCCTTCACGCGATCGTAAATCTCTACCTCGTAACCGACCTGGCGAAGGGCAATGCCGGTGGTTAAACCGCCAATACCGGCTCCGATCACAATCACTTTTAACTTATACACAATCCTGTCCTTCTTAAATTAGTTGCTGTAATTGGGAATGCTTCAACTTGAAACTATGACAAACAAACTGTCCTATGGTTAGTAGTCAAACAAACTGTTGCTTGGTAGGTGATCTGCTTCCAGAGCCCGGATGGAGATGTCACCGCGATGTCGCCAATTCCCGGATCCCATTCCAGACTCAACCAAAAGTTTACATAGATTCCTCCCTGACAGCATTCCTGTAAATTCACTCCAAGTTATAGCTGCCAGGGGCTTTGGCGGCAGGGTGCTGGATTAATTGGGGGCGTATAATTATCCGGAGAATTGATTTTTCCGTTAAACCCGCGAGAAAAACTTGGAAATTTACACATCGAAACGTTATAAAGGCGGGTGAATTACCTATGGGTTTTCATGGGAAATTTAGATAATGCGTCGGTAAAGTAATCCGAAACATTATTGAGATTAGGTGTTGTGAGAGAATTGCCATGAACGTTTTGCCCACAGAAATTCCTGATGTTTTGATTATCGAACCGAAGGTTTTCGGCGATGAACGTGGCTTTTTCTTTGAAAGCTATAACGAGCAAGCCTTTTTAGATAAGGCTGGTATCTCAGTGACGTTTGTTCAAGATAACCATTCGCGATCGCGGCAAAATGTTTTGCGGGGCTTGCACTATCAGATTCAACAGCCACAGGGAAAACTTGTACGAGCAGTTGTGGGTACCATATTTGATGTGGCGGTTGATATTCG
>CAZGDE010000342.1:0-8071 GCA_964524315.1 uncultured bacterium | reverse complement strand
ACAAGCTGAACACCATTTGAAGATTATTTTTAACCCGGTGATGAATCTCTTTGAGCAAGACTTCTTTTTCCTGCAGCGAGGCTTTAATTTGCTCTTCCGCCAGTTTGCGTTCCGTAATATCCTCTAACACCCCGACAATACCAATGACATTGTTCTCAGCATCATGCACCGGAATTTTGCTGATATCCAGCCAGATAGTTTGGCCATCCTTACCCGGTCGCTGTTTGGTGGCAACCAGATGTAACTGGGGCGTATTGGTGGTCATGATGTGGAGATCCTGTTGCCGGAACAGGTCGGCAATTTCCCGATTGGGCAGCAGATCATAATCCGTTTTACCAATGACAGCAGCGGGGCTATCGAGAAAGGCGGCTTCGGCCCAATGTTTATTGCATCCCTGGAAAACCAGATTGAGATCTTTCCAGAAGACCTGCTGGGGAATATTGTCCAGGATTAAGCGCAAATATTCTTCCTGGCGAAGTAATTCAGCTTCCACCTGTTTGCGATCGCTAATGTCCATCACAATGCCAAACAGGTGGGTTACCTGTCCGGCGGCATTCAGGACGGGTTGTCCTTTCGCAAACACATAGCCGGTCGAACCATCAGCCCGGATGATCCGAAAATCAGATTCGTAGGGTTCGGCGCACTCAATGGCTCGTTGGAAGAAGTGAAGAAACTGCTGCTGGTCATCCGAGTGAGCGTAGTGCAAAAATTCTTCGTAGGTTGGCTCGGGTTGGGACAGATCGAGACGATAAATGCGGAAGACTTCTTCTGACCAGGTAATTTTTTGGGTTGCCAGATCATATTGCCAGTTACCCAAGCGGGCAATCCGTTGGGCTTCTGCCAGATTGGTTTCACTTTGACGGAGTGCCGCTTCTGTCAGGCTGCGTTCCGTCTCTATCTGTTTGCGATCGCTCACATCGGTCTGAATGCCCACAAAATGGGTCAGGGTATGATTGGCGTCAAAAATTGGCGAAATAGACACCTGGTTCCAGAAGAGAGAACCGTCCTTACGATAGTTCCGCAGGGTGACTGTGCAGTTAGTGCCATTTCTTAAAGCCTGCCGCAGGTGGTCAAGTTCGGGTTGGTTGCGGTCATCTTGTTGCAGAAAGCGACAGTTCAAATTCAAGACTTCGTTTGCCTGGTAACCCGTTTGCTGCTCAAACGCCGGGTTAACATAAACGATTGGCATATCAGATTGGCGGGCATCGGCAATGATAATGCCATTACTACTGGCAGCGATCGCCTGTTCCCTTAATTGCAATGCTTCCTCTGCCTCTTTACGTTCAGTAACGTCCATATTCACACCACGGATACCGATGGGTGTGCCCGTCGCATCGCAGAAGACTTTGCCCCAGGTTTCGACCCAATGCAGAGTACCGTCGGGATGAACAGCGCGGAACTCGTTATGATAACGGCCTGTTTGTAAGGCTTTAGCATGTTTTTCCCAGACCCGGTGGCGATCGTCGGGATGAATGCGGGACAGAAAAACTTCATGACTGCCAGTGAATGTACCGGGGGTAAAACCAAAAATCGCTTCGGTGCGGGTTGACCAGGTTTCCTTGCCCGTAATTACATCCAGATCCCAAATACCCATATCGGCTGCCTCCAGGGCCAGACGTAACCGTTCTTCACTGGTTTCCAACGCCTGTCGTATTTCCACCAGTTCGGTGATGTTGCGGGCACTACCAAGAAGGGCATAAACCTCCCCATTGGGTCGTTTTAAGGGGATCTTAACCGTGTCAAAGTGGGTAACACCCTGAGGCAGGGTAAATGTTTCCTGTCGCCGTGATGGTTGCCCCAACGTAAAGACCTCCTGATTAGACTCGGCAAGGCGTTGGGCATCCTCCGGCGCAAAACACGCGAAGAGCGTTTTGCCCTCAATATCCTGACGTGACGAGGCAAACATCTGGCTGGCGCAGGTATCGTTGCAGTAAATGATTTGCATGTTTTCCCGTGCCACCACGAAGATCGTGTCAGGAAGTAGGTCAAACAGGCTACTGAGTTCGTTAACGTGTCGTGCTGCTAGAACCTCCAAATCTCTATCATGAGACGAAAATGCGGCTTCCAGACCAGGATCTGCCTGTGCATCAGTTTGCCACTGTTGCTGGCTATATAACTGCTGGCTACCGAACAGATCATCCAGCGGCAGTTTAACGATGTGTTCCAGTTTGTTATCAGGCTGCTGCTGGTCTGTTGGTGGTTGGTGTGGCAGTTCCCGAATGAGGAACAGGGTACCCCCAGCATCGGGTTGATGGGCGTTCCCGCCGGGCAGGGGTGACCAGGTAATTTGTAACCATCGCTGGCGATCGCCCTCAGCATACGCATAACACTCCTTGCCAGACCAGGCAAATGTGATTGCCAGCATTGCCGGGTGACTTGCCAGAGGCAGAGGATTGCCCCACCGTCGCAGAGGCAATTGTTCCCAAAGCGAACTATTTTCCAAAGGAACAGGTCGATTGACCAGACAGGTAAATGCGGCATTACAGGACTGTATCGTTCCCGCTGCATCCGTCCAAACAATTGCCTCATCGACCTGATCTAAAGCAGCTTCCAGGTAGCAGAGACGATGGTGGTGAGGGGTAGGGGTAGGATCTGGCATGGGAACGAAGGAGTAAAAGGCAGAGAGTAACGGCAAGATTATCTTGTGGTGGTGCTGAATAGCAGTATGAATGGGAACGAAGTTTCAATTCATCCAACGCTTAATTCATCCTTGTCAGCAACGCCTGTCTTCTTTAAGATGCCCGGAGTTTGGTGGGAAGATGATCGCCCCACCACCATAACCTCACATCCTCACATCCGTTCTACAGATCAGATATCCTGGAAGACAGTCTTTATCGAACGATGTTCAAACCGAACCGATGCTGAATATCCCCCAACTGTTGGCAAAGGAACTGTCGCTCCAGCCTTTTCAGGTTACTAACGCGCTGGAACTATTTGCCGAAGGTGCCACCATCCCCTTTATTGCCCGTTACCGGAAGGAACGCACTGGGGAAATGACCGAAACCCAGTTGCGAGATTTGAGCGATCGCCACACCTATCTCACCGAGTTAGAAGAGCGGAAGCAAAGCATTCTGGAGTCCATTACCCAACAGGGTAAACTGACCCCCGAATTGCAGCGTCAGATCGAAGCCTGTTTGCAAAAGAACGAACTGGAAGACCTGTACCTGCCCTACCGACCGAAACGGCGAACTCGCGCCACTATTGCCCGCGAGAAGGGACTGGCCCCCCTGGCAGACTGGATTAAATCGCTCAATCTCCCAAATGTGACACCAACTCCCTTAGAAGCAGAGGCCACCAAATACATCTCGACCGAAAAGGGAGTGGGGACTGCCAGTGAAGCCCTGCAAGGTGCGGCGGATATTCTGGCAGAGGCCGTGGCAGAAACCGCTGAGTACCGTGCCTACCTGCGGGATTACCTGATGGAGTCGGGGGTGCTGGTATCCCAGGTGAAGGCAGACCATCCCGAAGGCTCGACGAAATTTGAGATGTATCGCAACTACCAGGCAAAGGTAGCGGCGATCGCCTCCCACAATCTGCTGGCACTCTACCGGGGTGAGGCCGAGGACATCCTGGATGTGGAACTGGAATTTGATGAAGTCCAGGTGTTGGGCTATCTGGAAGGGCAGGAGATTCGCAACAAGCATCCCCTGATCCGCACCTTTTACCGCGAGTTGATCAAGGATGCCTTTAACCGCCTGATGAAAACATCCCTGATTAGTGAAGTTCGAGCAGTGAAAAAACAGGAAGCGGATATTGCATCCATCCAAACCTTTGAAGCAAACCTGCGCGAATTGTTACTGGCAGCTCCGGCAGGCATGAAACCGACCCTGGCGATCGACCCCGGTTTTCGGACGGGTTGTAAGGTGTCGGTACTGGATCAAACGGGTAAGTTTCTGGAATATCAAACCATTTTTCCCCATCAGGCAGATGCCCAACGGCAACGGGCCGCCCAGACTTTGAAACAACTGATTGCCACCTACCAAATTGAACTGATTGCCATTGGCAATGGTACTGCCGGACGGGAAACCGATGAGTTCGTTAGTGAGGTGTTAGAAACCCTGGAACGGAAGCCGATTAAGGTCATGGTGAACGAAGCGGGAGCCTCGGTTTACTCTGCCAGTCCCGTGGCGATCGCCGAATTTCCCGATCAGGATATCACCGTGCGGGGTGCCATCAGCATCGGGCGACGGTTACAAGATCCCCTGGCCGAACTGGTCAAAATTGACCCAAAATCTATCGGGGTAGGACAGTATCAGCACGATGTGGATCAGAAATTGCTGAAGAAAAAGCTGGATGAGACGGTCGAAAGCTGCGTGAACTATGTGGGCGTGGATCTGAATACGGCTTCCAAGGAATTGCTGACCTTCGTTTCGGGAATTACACCCACCGTTGCCAATAACATCGTGGCGTATCGAAATGAGCATGGAGCCTTTCGCGATCGCCGTCACCTCCTGAAAGTGCCCAAACTGGGCCCGAAGGCATTTGAACAGGCAGCGGGGTTTTTACGCATTCGCAATGGCAACAATCCCCTCGACAATACCGCCGTCCACCCCGAAAGTTACCCGGTTGTAGAAACCATCGCGAAGGATCTGAGCCTGCCCCTGAACCAGATCACGCAAATTTCTGCCCAGATTAAGACAGTTAACTTAAAGAAATATGTCACGGATACCGTAGGTGAACCCACCCTGCGCGACATTCTGGCAGAACTGGAAAAACCGGGACGCGACCCCCGCGCCGAGTTCAAATACGCCACCTTTAAGGAAGGAGTGAAGGAAATTTCTGACCTGAAAGTGGGGATGGAGTTGGAAGGGGTCATCACCAACGTTGCTAACTTCGGTGCCTTTGTGGACATCGGTGTGCATCAGGATGGACTGGTACACATTTCCCAACTGGCGGATCGGTTCGTCAGTGACCCGAAACAAATTGTCAAGGTCGGGCAGGTCGTCAAAGTACGGGTGCTGGAAGTCAACGAGAAGTTGAAACGGATCAGCCTGTCGATGCGATCGGGTGAAGCCACTACGGGTGGACGGGAAACCCCATCGGAGCGACGGGACGAACGACGCGATCGCCCCCAAAACAACGCTGCCCGTAAGCCAAAGGAGGAACCAGCGGCGGCAAAACCTGCCAGTCTGGAAGATCTGAAGGCGAAGTTTGGAAAGAAACGGTAAAACTCGTATCCACGTCAGGATGCGTGTTCCCAATCGCTCAGTGCCTCCCGTTGAGATCCGCTGAAACGCGGAGGTACTTTGCGGGAGGAGGCGTTACCATAGGTGGCATATTTAACCGATTTGGATTCAACCTCTACCGATGCCAATCCCGGTTCAAAACCAGATTCAAACTGCTGTGATGGGCGAGATGATTTTTGTTTCGTTTTTTTTGATTTGGTAATAGTGGCAGTCATGGAACGACCCTCTCAATAAAAGAAGCAGGAGATAAATTCTTGTCAGACCCAATCTGGACGCACACCAGATGTAGCGGTTAAGTTTAGCAGATCCCGGTTTTTTACCACTAGATGCAATATAACTTCACACGGACGACGAGGTCGTTGCGTGTTGCTATGTTCTGGTTAAACACCCAGATCGTCGCTCCCAGACAAAAATTTAGGTTAAGAAATTGACTGTAAGGAAATGTGTGTAATGTCTTACAGACAGTATCCGTTAACCAGATGGAAACCCCGTCTATCCTTTGTGCGATTTGTTAATCTATCCTCTGTTGGATCTGGGTGAAGAGTAGGTTGAGGTGTAGATCAACACGGTGTTAATCCATAGTGGATCAACCCATGGATTATTAGGAGGTGGTCGGGTGGGCTGCCAGAGAATCCCATTCAGGTAGTCTGTGATTCCCCTTTTCTAGTTATCCCTTTCCGCCTTAATTAAGTAACGATCAGGAACGTTTGAGACATTGTTATACCAATCGTTCATGCTGTTTCAGCACCCCAAAGCATAAACGATTGGTATTCAGTCCAGGAACGCCCATCCCAAAGCAGGGCGCAGCATCCGGGTACACACCAGCCATTTAACTGGTATCTTTGCCGGATGCTGCGCCCCTATGTCCGTCTGGAATTATTGAGGGAGCAGCAATCGTGTTCCGATCAGGGTTTCGACCAGGGACTAACTGACATTGACCAGCGATCGCCGCCGGGCCGGTTGATGTCGAATAGTGTCGCCTGTCATCAGTTCCACCACATCCATACCATTGCCAATCACACCGGGAACGCTGGGATAACCGGCACTAGCACCGACCAGAAACAGATTAGGAAGTTCAGTCACATATCCCAGACGATTTAAACCCACCTGTTTGGGTACCAGTTTGGCACCGTAGATGTTGCCCTGGGGTTGCCCCAGGTAAAATTCGCTGGTGGTGGGTGTGCCATACACCTTCATGCGAATGTAACGATCCACATCGGGAATCAGATCTCGCACACTGGTCATGATTTGCTTGTAGACTTCCCGCTTCTGCGCCTTGTATGCCTGCGGATCGGTCTTTTGCAAATGTTCAAATGGTTCGTAGGGGCAGACGGTAGCAATTTCCAGGATGTGGTGTCCGGGGGGAGCCATACCCGGCGCGGCGGATTTCATCGTCGGGCAGGAAAGGAAGATCCAGGGATGGTGCAGGTCATTCGCCAGTTGGCGATGGTAAGCCTGGTTGAGGTCGCCTGTCGGGTAATACCAGATGTTCCAGTTGCCAATCCCATACTGTTCCGGTTGGAAGCGACTATCCAGTCCCAGATAGATGTTAAAAGCACTGGCAGAGTATTCGTAGCGGGTCAGGCGATGGTGTTCTCGCTGGCTGAGGGCACTGGCATCATGCATTAATTCGACGGTCAATTTGGGATCTAAATCACTGATGTAAGCCCGTTGAGCCTGGTAAACCTTGCCACCCGCCATCACACTTTGAATATGGCGATGACTGCATCGTTCGGCACTTAAACCACCCACCTGAATGTGTTCAATGGGCGTGGCATAGTGGATAACCCCACCCCCACTGGTGATGACATCGGCGATCTCATTAACAAAATGCTGGAAGTGCTGGGTGGGATAGTAAGCGCCCTCAGAATAGTCCCACACAAGGGAGGTATGGGTCATGAGGGCAATTTCATTGGGTGGTAGGGCATAGTCACCACTTTGTCCCGCCAGGATGGCTTGCAGTTTGGGAGATAAACCCACATAGTCATACAGGTTTTGGAGTGTCCACTGCCGTTTGGCAAACAGGTTCCAGTACTTCGGTAGACGCAACCAGTCGAACCAGGTTTGGTCAAACCAGTGAACTTCGTGCGCCAGGTTACGGATGTCCTGATGCAGACGCTTAATCTCATCACAGTAGCGATTAATTGCCAACTGTTCGTCGGGGAAGGTGGTTAGCAGGCGATGGCGCAGATTCTCCCAACCGAGGGGAATTTTGAAGTCCGCAACGGGGGTAATCACCCGGTCAATGCAATCCGGATCGAGGCTGTTGAAAGAAATATCCCGCTCAATATAATTCAGAAATTGGGTGATGGTTTGATCGGCACCACACTGCGAAATGTAATGCACATCGGCACAAAAATGGTAGTCGCCATAGTTGAAGGTATGGCAACAACCACCCGGTAAATAATGTTTTTCTAATACGGCAACCCGGTTGCCCTGACGAGTGAGGCAGGCGGCAGCAGCCAGTCCGCCCAATCCGGCACCCAAAATGACATAATCAAAGGTTTCCATGCGAACCCTCCCGCTGTAATGGGGCGATCGCCCCTATTCCGCGAACAAACGATAAAACGGCACCAATCACACGGGGGCTAATGCCATCAGGCAACGCAGAATCTTGAACGCTTGCACAATAGAAACGCGATCGCTCCTCTGGTTAGGACAAGCGATTGGGAGGATTTCTGAGAAAGGGACTACTTGTTAGAGACGTGGGGCTTCACGTCCTGACAGTTGTTGAAACGTTTTTGTAATTAATTTTCTAGAAATCTCCTGAAAAACTTGATCTAAAGGAAACGATGCGGCAAAAAGGAACCATACCTGTAGGGGCAGGTTTAGCAACAGAGTGACTGGCTGATGCGAAGGACCTTGGCAAAACCTGTCCCTAACGT
>CAZGDE010000341.1:0-8121 GCA_964524315.1 uncultured bacterium | reverse complement strand
GCTCTCTACCGCCAAAGCCGTGTTTCCTTAGAGGACAACCAAAAGAAAGCCAAGAAAGGTGCTTTCTTCAATGTGGAAGCCTTACCAGAAAATAGTATTCTGGTTTTCCCTCTAGCCATGCGAGACAAGCATGATGGCAAAGATATCCAATGGGCGGAGTATGTGATCGATGCCGACATTGAGAACTCACGAGAATTTTATTTTGGTGGGTTGGAATCGATTGGATTTGGGCGGACACATATCACTGTGCAATTAGTCGAAGAAGTAAAAGGAGCAACCAAATAATGAAAAAACATACTCCTGGTTGGCAACCCTACGATCTCGATCATCACGCTCAAATTATCGTCTTAAAATTTCGTAACCAGAAGAATGTTCTCAATGAATCGCACAAAATGCGAATGACCATTGCCTATGGTTTAGAGCGTTTCTGGGGTGAACATCTACGGTTACAGCCCAAGGAAAAAGATGAACGGAAATATTCTGACAAGGATAGAGAAAACGCTAATAAAGCGAAATACTGGCGGGATGTCTGGGAAAAATTCTATGAGATTTTGCATGAATCAGGGCTAGAAAAATTTCCCAAAGGCGATGTTCTGTCTTGCCATCCAAATGAGCAGACACAGAAGATTCAAGAAGTGGCGAACCAAATTTGGTCGATGCCTCTTCCTGATCAACGGGTTGCGTTGATGGTGTTGACTCAATTTTGTGATTCCTTAGTTTGGTGGACACAACGCTACAAGACAAAAGGAGAACAAGACAATGATTAGAGGTTTAGACAAAGCAGCTAAGTCATTGGGCATGATTCCATCACCAGGGAAAGAGGAGAATACCCTTGCACAGCACACAACTTCACCGGAAGAAGTGCCGATGATGTATCGCGCCCAGGTGGATGGGCGTTGTAGCTTGATGTTTGCTGGGAGCAATAAAGATCTAGATCGCTGGAAGGAAGAGTGGATTTATCCCAACTCCAAAGATGTACCACGTTATCAGAAACAAGAACCATCTCTTGGTTTAGATGGAAGGATCTATCGTATTAAAGTTGACTTTCCATTCCGTCTGCTGAGTAATTGTGGACAAGATAGTATCATTCGGCCAATTATGGGGAAGGATGGTATTCCTTACTTCTCTGGTAGCAGTATTAAAGGACTTTT
Organism: uncultured bacterium; assembly: GCA_964524315.1. GTDB lineage: Bacteria > Cyanobacteriota > Cyanobacteriia > Leptolyngbyales > Leptolyngbyaceae > CAZGDE01. Next base: position 6,970 of record CAZGDE010000341.1, on the reverse strand, counting down.
CCGACGCGCTTGTAATGATGCTCAAGCTAAAAAATATTGTGGGGATGATAGTACTCTAGCTCCTAGTCCTCTTGGCTTCCGCTTTCATGGAGCTTACCCAGTGGGGGACTGGTCAGGTATGAATAAAGTGAAAGTGAGAAAGGATGGAAAAGAGATTATAGAGACACGCTATCGGATGCTGGATGTCATTCATCCACAGCAACCACGCCAAGTCGGTTCCGGGCGTAAAGGCCCCACTGCCCTTGCATCAGTGAGTTTGTTCAGACCCACACTAATTTTTGAATTTAGTACTGCTGCGCCAGATACTGATTGGAAGGAAGTAGAAACTATCTTTTGGAGAGCGATCGCTCTAGGGGTTGGTGGTAAGACCAGCACGGGCTATGGCTCTGGTGGACATAATGATCAACGTCCTGCGGTTGTTCCCACCAGTAAAACCAATGTCATGTTGGTTGGTCAGGGGGTTAGCCCGACCCTACGCAGTGATGAACCAGAATTTCGGCCCAATTTATTCAAAGCATCTCTAAGGGGACATTTTCAGCGCTTATTAGCTGGAGTGATTAGCGATCGCGCCAAGCTCAACAAGGAAGTCGATCTATTGTTTGGGAGTTCATCTAGTCCGGGAAGTGTTCAATTATTCTGGGAACAACGTCAAGACGTAACCTATGGGCAATTTGGCAAAACCCAAACATTTAAGGCGAATGGAACTCTGCATATCAATTCATCTAGAAATGCAGATGAGCAATTGATCGAACAGATACTCAAATTTGCCTTTATTATGGGCGGCTTTGGCAAATCATGGCGACGAGCCTCCCATGAGAAATTTCACAAGACCTATAAAAAGTTTGAAATTGGTTGTCATTGGGAACTTCCTCTTATGGATCGTTCGTGGATGCAGCTTAAATCCATTGCCGATCTAAAATCCTTTTTAGAAGAAATCCACCGATATTACAGCACTCAGTTTGGGGGAGGGAAAGCTCAACCTTCAGACTGGCGAGAAGCATGGCATCCGGATCGACTTTCTGTTTACGCCGTTATCACAATAGAAAGTAAGGCGATCGACTTATTCCATAATGACATTTACAAAAAAACTCCTGCCATTGGGGGTAAGAATGTAACTGATAACCGTCCAAAATTTATCAGTTCTGTTTGGCATCGGATGTTACCCATTGGAGATGGACGTTTCTTAGAAATCGTTACAGTATTCCATGCTAAAGGTGACGATTGGAAGCATCAATCTCAAGGAAACCAGCTAAATAAGTTTATCCAATCTCTTAAAGAGAAAGATTTTTCGTTTGTGTGGGGTAAGAATAATCCTGTCATCAGTAGTTCTCAGCAATCCGCTCCTAAACCCAGGAAATAAATCTCATGGCTCTCATTTGGATCATAACTGTCGGCAATAGTGACATTCAACTTACCTCGGATCATGGGTGGGGGTACTTACGAGAAAGCAAGCGGGAAGCGTTAAATCCCTGCTATGGAGACTTTAAACTTCCTACGGAAGAACCTGATGGTTTGTGGTCATTACCTGCCAGAGTGTTGGGTATGGTCTATGGTGATGCGTTAGAGACTCATTGGGAGTATTTCAAGTTTCCTTTATTGTCTGCTTTCACGAAGGAAATCAAGTCTGATAAGAAAAACAAGCCTGATCACATTATTGTTCTTCTAACTGACCAAACCAAGATCTTTCTCGATTCCAATCCTGATTCCATGTACGATCGTTCCGATCCAGATTGTCCCTACTGGAAGGACACATATGAATTAAAACCCATTCTGAAGAAATATTTTGAGGATGAATTTGGACAAAACAAGGTCACGTTTTCAACATTGGAGCCAGTTGAGATTAACAAAGGGCTGGATCATTGGGACGCAACCCTGCATTTAGTGCAACATAAGTTTGGGGAATGGAAGATTTCCAAGGGAGATCGAGTAATTATCAGCCACCAAGCTAGTACACCTGCCATTTCTTCCGCAGTGCAGTTAACAGCATTAATCGAGTTTGGCAAGAAGGTTCAATTTTTAGTGAGTAATGAATTCATCAAAGATAAAGCTCAATTTCTTCCAGGATCTTCTTATTTCAGTACGTTGCAAATTGAAGAAGCCCAGCAATTACTATCACGCTTTGACTACGGAGGAGTGATTAGAGCTTTAGAGAAAATCGAATTTCAAGATGAGCCAAAGCAAGTAAAGTTGAACCGTATTTTAGAGCTACTAGAACTGGCAAATCTTTGGAATTCAGCTAAATTTGATGAATTTGCTCAGAGACTTGGCGACTCTGCCGTTTCTCGCTCTCAGGAATGGTGGTGGAAAGGGTATGAAATGGCTTATCTTGCTTGGGTGAGAATGTATCAGGAAAACCCAACTGAAGCTTTTTTTCATAGTGTGAGGGCGCTCGAAGGACTAATTTGCGAATGGGCGATTAACATACATTCACAACACATTCATTATAAATTTTTCAAAACTGACCGTAATGGGGAGTTTATTATAAATAGCGGCGGTAGAAAAATACCGGAATACTATCCTCAACGCAAGCGAGAAAGTCAAGAAGGTTCTCCATGTGCTAAGTCAACTATTGATGCAAGCTTCAAGCAACAGCTTTTGCCAAAGCAAAGACAACAGCTTGACAAGAATGAATTGGGACTTTACGGACAAACTCTATATTCCTTATTCAGGGCTACATTTAAATCTTCTTATGTCTCAGATGTTGAAATCCATCCAATCAAAATTATATGGGAGCAACTAGCTGAAGATCGGAATGAATTGTTCCATCGCTTAAAAGGAATTACAGAGAAGGAAGTATGTGAAGCATGGGGCTGTAAAGACCGACAACGATGGGGACAGATTTTGTTTGATTTCATTCAGTTAGTGAGTAATACACAAGCAAAGGAATTTAAATCATTGAAGCAAGGTAGTCTTATGACTTCAATTCATGACGAAATTGAACATGAAATCAAGGCTCTTCTGGAAGTAAAAGAGCCAGTTTGATGGTGAAAGTACATCAGGAATTGGAAAAGGAGATCGCCAATTTCTAACTGCAACCGCGATCGCGTCAAACATTCTGGCATTAGCAATTCCTGTTATCATCAAATAAAGACCCATCTGTGAAGGAGCGAGGGCAATGTATGCAACTGTCCCCCATCCCCTGACCTTTGAAGAATTTCTTGCCTGGGATGATGGGTCTGGCAGGGAATTTGAGCTACTGGATGGAATTCCTGTGCCGTTATCTGAACCCAATGCCAATCATGAGGATTTGATTGAACGGCTTTGCGCTTATCTGGAAGCCTACTGCCAGGAACATGACTTACCCTATGTGGCGCGACAGTCCAAGCAAGTGCGACTGAAGACTGCACCCGGAGAAAAGGAAAAAAGTCGCAAAGCGGACATTGTCATTTTTGCCAGAGAAGAATGGCAACGGATGAAGACGAGTTCAAGTTCTGCGGCGGCCTATGTGCCACCACCAGGAGTCATTGAGGTTGTGAGCAATAACTGGAAGGACGATTATCTGACGAAACTGGCAGAGTATGAGGATCTGGGTATTTGGGAGTACATGATTATCGATTACGCTGCTTTTGGGGGAATCCGGTTTATTGGTTCGCCGAAGCAACCAGCGATTACCATCTACCAGCTTGAGAATGGTGAGTATTTGCCAGGAAAGGTGTTTCGGGGTCGCGATCGCATAGAGTCGCTTCTGTTCCCAAATATCCCCTTAACGGCTGACCAGATCTTTGCTATGAGTCACTGATGCCTACTGCATCAAGGGGTCGCTTGTTACTGCGGGAGTTGGATAGAACCATCGTTGCTATTACTAATGGAAAAGGGTTGTTCTACTTCTGGTGCGGCGAACCATAGAGTTTGGCAAAACCCGCAGGAGTCAGGCGATCGCTGCAACCATTGTTCTTTCGTTGCCCCCTGTGGATGGTTAGTCTGGTGCAGGTTCTAGCCATTTTTTGTCAATCTTTATTGCGAATGAGGGAGTGTTATTGACAGGTAGGATAGACCCCTACGAAAATAGGGCGGTGAGATGCTTTGCTATAAGGCGTTTCAGCTTCCGACAGTTCCCACTCGCTGGGAACCACAATTGAATGGAAACCTGAGTACCGGAGGTATTCCAGCTTGCGGATGAATAGTTCCCACTCGCTGGGAACCACAATTGAATGGAAACGAGCCGTTACCTCCGCGACCGACACTGATTCCGGCAAGTTCCCACTCGGTGGGAATCGCAATTGGTAGTTATCCCCGATCGCCTCATTAATCCCAAATTAGCCTGCAACATTTTTGCTTGCTAGGATAGTTAAATGAAAACCGATTGCACATTACATAAAGCGTGATCACCCAATTGTGAGTGCATCATCCAGGTTAATCTTTTCGATGCCGGTAGCAATGGCAGTAAACTAATCGCAAAACTCAAATAATCAAACGTTCGTTCAGACGGGTGCATCGTTACAGTCAACCCTTCACAAATATCATGTCCTATGTATTTCTCTCCTCGTGCGGCTCAGGTGCGTAACCTTTCGGTGGCGACCGTTAATGGTGCCATTACGTTGATTATTTTGTTGATTGCGCCTATGGGTCTAGCAGCAGTTGTCATTAACACGCTCCTGGTAACAGTTGCTTCTTACATGACGGCAATAGCGGCGGATCGCATTGTTGTATTCTTGCAGGGCGATCGCGCCCAACAGGCAGAACTGCAGGGGCGATCGAGGCGGTCATCCATGCAACGTTCGGTCGACCCGACAGACGTGGATCGGTTCTAATCCCGTTATGCTGCTATCGTCCCATTTTCTGATTACCCTATGCGTACCCTCTACGTTTCGCAGCAGGGGTGCTATCTGTCACTGAAACAGGAACAGGTTATCATCAAGCAGCACCAGACCGTTCTGGATCAGGTGCAATTGCCCCTGCTGGAGCAAATTTTGATTTTTGGTAATTCTCAGGTCACAACCCAGTTGATCCGATCCTGCCTGCAACGGGATATTCCAATCGCCTATCTGTCACGGATGGGCTATTGTTATGGCCGGATCTTGCCGATTGAACGAGGTTATCGTTATCTATCCCGCTATCAGCAACAGTTAATGCCAGCAGAGCGATTGCTGGTGGCACGGGCGATCGTGCAGGCGAAACTCAAAAACAGTCGGGTGTTACTGCAACGGCAACAACGCCGGAAACCCTCTGACATCATTGCTTTTGCGATGCAAAGCCTGGAATATTTGATCCAGCAGGCCGGTCAGGCGGATGTCGTTGAGCGCTTGTTAGGGTTTGAGGGGGCGGCCGCCGCTGCCTATTTCACCGCTTTCAGTGAATGTTTAAGCAACCCGGCTTTTGTGTTTATTGCGCGATCGCGGCGGCCTCCCGGCAATCCGGTCAATGCCATGCTGAGTTTTGGTTACCAGGTACTCTGGAACCATTTACTGAGCCTGATTGAGTTACAGGGGCTCGACCCGTATCATGCCTGCCTGCACCAGGGGCACGAACGGCATGCGGCGCTGGCATCCGATTTGATCGAAGAGTTTCGGGCACCGATCGTGGATTCCCTGGTACTGTATCTGGTGAATCGGTCGATTATAAATCCCGATGATGACTTCGAGTATCACAATGGAGGCTGCTATCTCAACGATGCGGGTCGCAAGAAGTATCTACGAGCCTTTTTGCAACGGATGGAGGCACAACTGAAGACGGATGAGGATGACCAACAACCCCGTTGGGATTTACTCAACCAGCAAGTGAAGGCATACAAACAGTTCGTCTACAGTCCTGTTCAAGGTTATTCGCCGTATCTGATTCGTTGATCTGTTCTCAACTGCGATGTTGCTTTATCTGGTCACTTACGATATTCCATGCGATAAACGGCGCAAGAAGGTGTCTGACCTGCTGGCAGGCTATGGCCAACGGGTACAATATTCGGTGTTTGAATGTGTCCTGAGTGTGGCGAAATATGCGGAGTTGCGCCAACGGCTCCGCCAGCGGATTAAGGAGTCTGAGGATAATATTCGCTTTTATCCCCTATCCAAACACACGCTCGATCAGGTTGAGGTATGGGGTGGTACGCCCGTCCAGGAACCACCGGGCTCAACGATCGTTTGAACGGCAGTTTGCGAGGGATCGGCGAAATGTCTGAAGCTATGATTATCTCGCTGGAACCCTCGATGGCCCATCAGAAGAGGCTTCTAGCAAATTCGGCTATACTGATGGCAGGGTCTTTTCGACCCAAATTTTCTATCCCTCGCAAACCTCGTCTGGAGCCTCGCGCCAGTCAGGGTTCTAGAGGGTACCCTCCCCACTCGCTGGGGAAACCAATTGAATGGAAACTTTCCGAATACCCCGGAAGGCAAAGCGGCAGAGAGTAAGATTCTCCCCACTCGCTGGGGAAACCAATTGAATGGAAACCATCTTCGGTAGCATCAGGCTCCGCGATCGCACAAGGATCTCCGGCTCCCCACTCGCTGGGGAAACCAATTGAATGGAAACGGCTTGTCCAGCGAGTTTCATATTCCCGGTACGAGTTGCTCCCCACTCGCTGGGGAAACCAATTGAATGGAAACCTTGCTCTGCCGCTGTTAAAGGGTCAATTCCCTGGATTACTCCCCACTCGCTGGGGAAACCAATTGAATGGAAACCGGAAGCGTAGTCACGAGCCTCGGCTTCAGTATTGGCAAGCTCCCCACTCGCTGGGGAAACCAATTGAATGGAAACCGCCTCAAACAAATCCCACAGACGCATCTCAGCACGAGCGCTCCCCACTCGCTGGGGAAACCAATTGAATGGAAACCTCTGCCAGGAGTTCGGCAGGGACAGCTGCGATCATTTCCTCCCCACTCGCTGGGGAAACCAATTGAATGGAAACTCGTAAACGCTGGGGTCAAGCAAAAACTGGCACAACTTCTCCCCACTCGCTGGGGAAACCAATTGAATGGAAACTTTGGATGGCGGGGGAAGCGCGATCGCCTTCACGGTTTCATCTCCCCACTCGCTGGGG
>CAZGDE010000340.1:0-8129 GCA_964524315.1 uncultured bacterium | reverse complement strand
GGCCGGAGGGATGGGTAAATCCACCCCTCCGCTATGACAATGAACCGGCCCGACATAAACTTCTGGACTTAATGGGAGACTTAAGCCTATTAGGCGTATTTCCCACTGCCCATTTCCTGGCGTATAAAGCCAGCCACAACTTGCACATTCAGTTGGCGCGCACCCTCGCGCAACAACGATGAAACCCGGTGGAAGACGTATAATCTATCACTACCCACCTCCGTCCTTAACCGTTTATTCCCTACTCCCTTACCAGTACCCAGCCCATGTCAACTCTCACTGATATCAATACGGCTAGCGTTTCTGAGCATATAAATGTTCATTCAACCGATGCCGGAGAACATCCATCTGCCCCCTCGGTGACCCATCAGACAGTTTTTTCCATTGAGGAAATTCATAAACTGCTGCCTCATCGGTACCCCTTCTCGCTGGTCGACCGGATTATTGACTATGTTCCCGGTAAGCTAGCAGTTGGCATTAAAAATGTTACGTTCAACGAACCCCACTTTCAGGGGCATTTTCCCGGTCGGCCTATTATGCCAGGCGTCTTGATTGTGGAAGCAATGGCGCAGGTAGGCGGGGTTGTACTCACCCAAATGGCAGATGTCCAGGAAGGACTGTTTATGTTCGCTGGCATCGATAAAGTGAGATTTCGGCGTCCGGTGGTTCCCGGTGACCAATTGGTCATGACCGTGGAACTGCTCTGGGTGAAAAAGCGTCGCTTTGGCAAGATGCAAGGTCAGGCGAAAGTTGACGGGCAACTAGTTGCCGAAGGCGAACTGATGTTTTCTCTGGTAGATTAAGCAGAGTTTTCAGTCATTGGGTCAACGTCAGGGGGTAATTGTCCGTCGTTACTGGGTTAATTCCTCTCTCTTGTGTATAACGGCAACCACGAGGTTCCCCTTGACCACCGACCGCCGATCAAGGACACCGCTCACTTCTACCACCTACTCTCCGGAATATTTATGACCACCCTAATTCATCCTACGGCTGTAATTCACCCTGACGCCGAACTGCACCCAACTGTGCAAGTTGGGGCGTATGCCGTGATTGGGGCTAGGGTCAAGGTTGGGCCTGGTACTACGATTGGGCCCCATGTGGTACTGGACGGTTGGACAGAAGTGGGGGCACGTAACCAAATTTTTCCGGGGGCGGCGATCGGGTTGGAACCCCAAGACCTGAAATACGATGGCTCGGAAAGCCTGGTTAGAATTGGTGATGACAATTGTATTCGGGAGTATGTCACCATTAACCGTCCCACCTTTGCCGGTGAAGTTACGGCGCTGGGGAATGGCAATTTGCTCATGGCATACAGCCACGTGGGACATAATTGTGTCATTGAAGACCAGGTGATTATTGCCAATTCAGTTGCCCTTTCAGGGCATGTACATGTTGAGTCAAAAGCCCGGATCAGTGGGGTATTAGGTGTCCACCAATTTGTTCACATTGGGCGACTGGCTATGGTTGGCGGCATGACACGGATTAACCGGGACGTGCCACCCTATGTGCTGGTAGAAGGAAACCCTGCCCGTGTGAGATCGCTCAATCTGGTTGGGCTAAAGCGAGCCGGAATTGGCGAAGCCGAACAGGGACAGGCATTGCAATCGCTGAAAAAGGCATTTCGCCTTCTCTATCGCTCTGGTACACCCCTGAGTGAGGCACTGAATCAAATGGAAGGCTTGCTCGATAGCGACTATGTCAAGCATCTGCACCAGTTTTTACAACTATCGCAACAGCCCCCCCGACGAGGCCCCATTCCGGCAAGACGGCTCCATGTGGGAGATGATGATAGCGAGTAAGCCAAAACGATGGGGGATGGCAGGATGGAGAATCAACAACCAGAATTAGCCAAACATACCCAATCGGCATCACAATCGGCTTCCCCGTTGCCAACTGCATCAGCATCCCCGTCCCGTTCTGTGCGAATTTTTATTAGCACCGGCGAGGTCTCTGGCGATCTCCAGGGTTCTCTGCTGGTCACTGCTCTCAAGCGGCAGGCAACTCTACGGGGCTGGAATCTGGAAATTTTGGCTCTGGGTGGTGATCGCATGGCCGCAGCCGGAGCCACTTTGTTGGGGCATACCAGTGCGATCGGGTCAATGGGGATCTTTGAATCACTCCCCTACGTGCTGCCGACCTTGCAGTTACAACGACGGGCGAAGCAACACCTGCGCCAGCAGCCCCCGGATCTGGTCGTACTGATTGACTATATGGGGCCCAACATCGCGTTTTGCAATTACCTATCGCAGCATTTACCCGATGTGCCCCTGGTGTATTACATCGCGCCCCAGGAATGGGTGTGGGCAATCAATTCCTACAATACGGATCGTATTGTCGCCACAACTGATCGCATCCTGGCCATCTTTCCCGCTGAAGCAGACTATTACCAGCAAAAGGGCGGCAAAGTGGCCTGGGTAGGGCATCCTCTGGTAGACCGGATGCAAAGCGCCCCCACCCGTGACAGTGCCCGTGCGGCTCTGGAAATTCCGCCGGATCAGCTAGCCGTTGTCTTATTGCCAGCTTCGCGCCAACAGGAATTAACCTATCTGCTGCCAGCCATGTTTGAGGCAGCCCAAATCATTCAGGCAAAAATTCCCCAGGTTCATTTCTGGATACCACTGGCATTAGAGAAATACCGTGATCGCATTCAGGCAGCCATTCAGCGTTACGGGCTCCAGGCAACCCTCCTAACTGATTCCCCACAGAATTCAACTGGTAGCTCCATTTCACTCCAGGCGATCGCCGCTGCTGACCTGGCCATTACGAAATCGGGCACTGTCAATCTCGAAATTGCCCTGCTGAATGTGCCCCAGGTCGTTCTTTACAAACTCCACCCGCTCACGGGTTGGATTGCCCAACACCTGCTAAAGTTTTCGGCCCCGTTTGTTTCCCCACCAAACCTGATTGAAATGAAGCCCATCGTGAAGGAGTTTCTGCAACACTACGCCACTCCTACCGCGATCGCCGAGGAATGTCTGGATCTGCTACTGAACCAGGAACGTCGCCAGACGATGCTGGCAGACTACCAGCAGATGCAACGGACGATCGGGCAACCCGGTGTGTGCGATCGGGCCGCAACCGAAATCTTGAATCTATTATCCGAGACTTTATTATCCAAGGCTTAATGTCGGGAACGTAAAGCCCCAGTGACAAATGATAGTAACGGGGAAGGCGTTAGATCTGGGTAGATTGACCCTCTGGCGTGGTTTATCGCTATTACACTGACCCACTTCTACGTAGCACAGCCGTCGTTCTACTGAGTCCAAAAGTGTTGTGAAAATCTGAGATATCCCGGAGGCAATGGGCATACTTAAGCTAAGGTACAGCAGAGCACACTAAACGCATGTGGCGACGGCTCAAGAACATCCTTCACAGTTTCAGAACCTACCCCGATCTCAGTCCCGATTTGGGCATGAGGCGGCAGGTGAATCGGTTCTTGCGCAATCGTCCCGCCCTCACGACTGAGGAATGGTTCGAACGGTACTGGTGCAAACGAAACATTACCAAAAAGATTACCGATTTCGTTTACAACCGCATGCACTCCTATACAGGACTAGACTTTACCAGGGTGCGGCCCACTGATCGTTTGATTGAAGATCTCCATTTCCCCCTAGTTTGTTGGTTTGATTGGCAAATTTCTCTCTGTGACGATTTCTGGCATTGCTTCGAAGTTGATTTGGGCGATCGCTTCGATCCCACCCATTTCACCACCATTGAGGATCTGGTCATATTTCTCAATGACCAGGTAGTGTCCGTTAACCAGTCTTAACTCCAGATTGCCACTAATGCCCACTTCCTGACTCAATTTTCGCTACAGCCAGTTGGGTTGCCTCGAACGAACGTGATCCCGCCACAGAGGTCAGTTGCACGGTACCCATTAGAATTGCCTGGCTCACTGTGCCCTGGGAGATAGTGCCCTGAATTGAGCCCTGGATGTTGACCCGTTCCTGACAGTTCGGTAAGTCGGTTAACGCTCCTTGGAGCTGTAATTGTTCGTTATCCCAGCGCCCCGTCAGAGGAGGACGTTCCAGCGCCTTACGCAGATCATTTTCCGGCGTATCAACGGGCAAAATTGCTCCTGTCAAATAGATCCCCGATTGTTGGATCGCCAGTAGCAGGGGGGCTTTCAAACATCCTGGTAAATTGGCTGTGTCAATTTGATAACGACCATCAATTTTATTTGGTGGCTTGAGGTTGGCTTCCCCATAGGCAGAAACAACGCAAAACAACGTCGTAACACTGACGATCGCACAACTATAGAACAGTAGTGACTTGGGACTGAAATGATGACTCATAAGTTCACATCAGGGCTGTAACAATTTACTGGCGGAGCGGGGAATACCCATCTAACAACGAGGCTAAATGGGACGTGACCCGACTATATCGCCGGGTGATTAATAGCGAGGAATGGCATTGCACAGCTAACTCATCGGTGTAAAACCCTAAGGTTTGGCGTTCCAGACCCCATTCGCGGCTCGCTCCAGCAATCGTTAAGTCGGCTGTGCTGGAGGCTTCGACCACAGCCTCTAAGGAATTTTCAGCTTCCAGTACCGGACTATGGATGCGATCGCGGACAGCAATCGGCAATCGCTTTAACAGTGACCGAAACTCGTAGGTCAGGTCGTTTTCCTGGTTACCCTGTGCCACTCGCAGTATGGTCAGAGAACTATTCGGACAATTGACCAGGAGCCGCAGGGCAATCTCTAAACCCAGGTCATTGTGAATATTGGGAATATAGGGAACTAATAGGTTTTCCAATTTCCGATGCTGGCGATCAATGAACACCGCAACATCGGTATGGGCCGTACTCAGAATTTGCCCAACCCGGCCCCCCAGGCGATTCTTGCTGAATGCCGGTCGGTGCCACCCCATCAGGATCAGATCGGTCTGATCCAGTTCAGCGACGGTGGTAGCTTCCTGGGCAACATCGGCGGCTACCCGCACAATGGGTTGCACAATTGTGCGGATATAGGGCGGTTCCAGACTATCTACCAGTTGCCTTACCTCCGCCTGTCGTTCCGCAATCAGGCGCTCTGCTTCTGCCGGAGTGCTTTCAAAGGCATATTCTTCATCTAGCTGGATCAGGCTCAGGGGGTAAACACCAGCCACCATTGAAGCATCAGAAGCCGGGGGACTGTTCCCCAGCGCGATCGCCACTGCCAGTTCAATTAAGCCCTTCTGGGTACTGGGATTGGCGATTGGAACCAGGATCCGATAGACCGGTTCTGGCTCATGGTTGATCAGAGGTTCAGTCACATCCTCTAACATCAACTTTTTTGGATAGGTGCGCTCTAAAAGGGGCGAGGTCATGAAGGTCGTCACCAAGGCCATAATCACCAGCATCGTGAACAGCAATGGTGAGATCACATTCAGGCTCAGACCGATGTTGAGCACAATCAATTCCGTCAGGCCCCTTGTGTTCATCAACCAACCCAGGGCCGAAGCTTCCCGTTTATCGATCCCACAAAACCGGGCAGCACCATAGGTTCCCGCATATTTACCAACAATGGCCACCGCCACGATCGCCCCACACAGAACCCACATAACGGGGCTGTTAAGTAACCCAATCTGCGTCCGTAAGCCACTATAGGCAAAGAAAATGGGCAGCAGAAAGGTGAGGACGAAATCTTCGGTCTTCTGTGCCAATTCACGGGTTAACTCCGCATGTTTGGGCATAACGGCACCCAGCAAAAATGCCCCAAATATCAAGTGAATCCCAATGAGTTCCGTGATCAACGCCGAAGCAACGACCCCCATATAAATCCCTGCCAGGGTGAACTGGTTGAGTCGCTGATTGCGGTCGTAATGGGTAGACAACTGCCGCAAAAACTTGCGCACCACGATCAGCATGAAGGCGATGTAGAGAATGGACTCAATCACCGTCCACAGGGCATCAATACTGCTGTTACGCGCAACCGCGATCGCCAGAGCCAGCAGACACCATGCCGTCACATCATCCACTGCGGCGCAAGTCAGGGCCAGAGTACCAAGGCGAGTTCCCTGGAGGTTGTTTTCCGTAATGATGCGAGCCAATACCGGAAATGCCGTGATCGACATGGCAGCCCCTAAAAACAGGGCAAATGCCGTGAAAGAAACACTGGCGTTAGATACCAGGGGATAAATTAGCAGCGATAGCAATGTCCCCAGGGAAAATGGCACCAGAATGCTAACGTGGGAGGTTAGCACAGCCACATCCAACTGACTCTTGAGATACTTTGGGTCGAGTTCTAACCCGATCAAAAACATGAAAAAGATCAACCCAATCTGCGATAACACGCCCAGATAAGGGATCGTTTGGGGTGGAAAAAGGGCAGTGGCAACTGCAGGCGCAATCAGGCCGAGTAGCGATGGCCCCAGCATGATGCCAGCAACAATTTCGCCAATCACCAGTGGTTGTTTAATGCGCCGAAACCCTAAACCAACCAACCGGGACAACCCGATAACAATCAGGATTTCAATCAAAACCAGAACGACTGTATCGAGTTTCATTGAGTAGGTATCAGGATGGAGGGTAGTGAACCTGGTTAACAACGTGGGGCGATCGCGCGTCCCGGCTTCATTATAGGCAGGGGATCAGCGTGAAAACTCTGGATTTACGCCTTGGACTTAAGGGCTGAGCAGTCATTCGGTGCCCCACATAACTCCCATTCACCTCTATCGCATGGAAAGTGGCCAACCATTCAATCACAATCCAGTCGAATCAGATAAAATTTATTAAGGGTTGTTGCGTTTAACCAAAGACTTTGGCGTAGGCTATACCTTACTTTATAAAGATTTAGATTTCGTGCTTATAATCTATGCAAGAAATCAAAAAAGCTTGCTTACAAGCTTGAATTGTTTTCCAACCCTGTCCAATTAGCCTTTTGAATGATGCCCCGGATACTCGTCATAGACGATGACCCTGCAATCTCGGAACTAGTAGCTGTCAACCTTGAAATGGCTGGCTACGATGTTAGTCAAGCACCAGATGGTGTCAAGGGTCAGGCTATGGCTCTCCAGCTACAGCCCGACCTGATTATGCTCGACCTGATGCTACCCAAAGTCGATGGGTTTACCATTTGCCAACGACTGCGTCGGGACGAACGCACTGCCGATATTCCCGTACTCATGCTGACGGCGTTAGGGCAGACCCAGAATAAGGTCGATGGGTTTAACGCTGGTGCAGATGACTATCTAACAAAACCATTTGAAATCGAAGAAATGCTGGCACGGGTACGGGCATTACTACGCCGAACTGACCGCATTCCCCAGGCAGCCAAGCATAGTGAAATTCTTAGCTACGGCCCACTCACACTCGTACCAGAACGGTTTGAGGCAATCTGGTTTGAACAAACCGTGAAGTTAACACACCTGGAGTTTGAACTGCTCCATTGCCTGCTGCAACGTCATGGGCAAACAGTATCTCCCAGCGAAATCTTAAAGGAAGTGTGGGGCTATGATCCGGATGATGATATTGAAACCATCCGGGTACACGTGCGCCATTTGCGTACTAAGTTAGAACCCGATCCGCGCCATCCCCGATACATTAAAACGGTATATGGTGCGGGCTATTGTCTGGAACTGCCCGCATCAGGACAGAGTACTGATAGCGAGGAGTCACTCGCAGGTTAAGGCAAGTTTGGCACGTCCCTACCGCTTTGGTTGGTTTGATTGGTTCTGCCTCTGGTACCCGCCCGGTTGGTTAATTTTGCTGAATCGTCACTGGCAGCACTATAAGCCCGACCCCGATGGCTGGAAATGGTTTGAATATGGGTTGTTTCTACTCCCCGGTGGCTTTTATTTAGCTCTGGCAAGCCGCTGGTTGCGGTTGGGCGGGAGACAACCCGCAACCGTTGTCGGAGAACCTGACCCGAACTATCAACAAGCATTTCAACAGGAAATCTTGCAGCCGATTGTGAAGCATTACTTTCGGGGGCAATTGCTGCTACCAGAGAACTTGCCAACTGACGGCCCTATCATTGTCGCAATGAACCATGCCGGTATGTGCTTCCCGTGGGATTTTGTGACATTGGGGTGGCTTCTGAGCCAGCAGCGGGGTTGGTTTGTGCAACCACTGGCACATCCAATCTTCTTTGACCATCCCTGGCTAGTTTGGTGGTTACCAGGCGGTTGGGCACACTCTCTGGGTG
>CAZGDE010000339.1:0-8133 GCA_964524315.1 uncultured bacterium | reverse complement strand
GAGCATAGTCAGAATCCACATTTCTAATCCATCCCCATTAAATTGTTTGATCTTGATGAAGCTGCGATATTGAGTTTTGTCTGGCTACACGCTGTCGGGCGCATATAGCACCTTGCCACTAGTCGGTTCGAAGACAAACAGGTTCTCCATATCAACATGCAGGTTCAGGCGATCGCCAGGGCGTAAGTTATACGTTGGTGCGACGGGTAAATTAATCACTGATTGTGGGGGCGAACTGGGTGCTGGTAATACTGCCCGTACCAAAATTTCCCGTCCCAGTGGTTCGACGACACTGACCACGCCATGCAGATGGCCCCCATCGCTACAGGGGTGAATTTGTTCGGGCCGAATGCCCAAATCGAACCGCTGACCCTGGGCAGGTTGTAGGTGCTGATGTAAGTGTTCTGGGCAGGGAAGCGACTGGCCGTCGACCTGGAAACCAGTGCCGTCATAGATGGCTGTCAAAATATTCATGGGTGGATTTCCCAGAAATGTGGCAACCATGCGATTGGCAGGACGTTGATAAATTCCCTGGGGCGTGTCAATCTGCTGAATCTGGCCCTGGTGCAATACGACGATTTGATCGGCCAGGGTCATGGCTTCGACCTGGTCGTGGGTGACGTAAATAGTGGTGATGCCGACCCGTTGGTGCAATTGCTTGAGTTCGGCACGGGTGTCATCCCGCAGTTGGGCATCCAGATTGGAGAGGGGTTCATCTAGCAAAAAGACCTGGGGTTGACGGGCGATCGCCCGTCCCAGGGCCACCCGTTGCTGTTGTCCACCTGATAGCTGGCGTGGTTGGCGGTCAAGTAAGTGGCTGATGTCGAGCATGCGAGCGACGGTTTCGACCCGTGCCCGCATGGTTTGGGGGTCTGTTTGCCGCATTCGCAGACCAAAGGCAAGGTTATCTGCCACCGTCATATGGGGGTAGAGCGCATAGTTTTGGAACACCATCGCCACGTCTCGCTGCCGTGCCGGCACCCCATTGACCCGCCGATCACCAATGTAAAGATTGCCCGATGTGATGGGCGCTAACCCGGCGATCGCTCGCAGAATGGTTGATTTACCGCAACCCGACGGCCCAACTAATACCCAAAACTGCCCATCGGGAATGTGGAATGAAATGTTTTCCACAGCCGCGACAGTGCCAAACCGCTGGGTAATTTCCTCAAGTCGAACATCTGCCATAAAAATACTGAGAGGGATTCGGCAAAATTGCTGTAGAACTTACGAAATTGATGTTGTCATGATCACAGCGTCCTGGAAAATACGGAAGTATTTGTGTCAAAAGACAACGCAGCCTTCAAGCTTATTTTACAAAGAGACAGTATTCGGTCTTGCTCTGATGAAGAGATGTCAGAAGGCTTGCCCACTAGAGGAACGACTCTTTAAATTAGAGATATAGCCGGGTTGAAATAGCCAAAGTCATTCGGTCATATCGCTCCCCGTATAACCGTGCTTCAAAGTAAGGATTTTGACACCTGGATTTTGACATTCAGTAGATTGTATAAGTATGCTTCATCGGCTTGCTTGGGCTTCTACACATTATCGTTTTCCTCATTAACTGGAGTTTCTTAATTATGTCGTCAAACCCAAACCTGAAGGTTATTCAGCCGAGTGGAATTTTGACTGCTACCGGTTGCCCGGAACTGGCTCAGGAAATTAAGGCTGCGCTCGAAGCGAAAGTGAAAATAGTACTGGTCGATCTCCAAAACGTTGATTTTATTGATAGTTCTGGTTTAGGCACACTTGTTTCAGTTCATACAAAGCTGCGTTTAGCGGGTGGTAAGCTCTATCTTTGTTCACCAAAAGACCAGGCACGTAGCTTGTTTGACATTTCTGATATGGATCGCATTCTGGAAATCTTCCCTGATCGCGCCACATTTGAACGGGAAGTTTTGAAGAAAAACATGGCAGTCCTGGTGCAATAGCGATCGCTCCCGCCTGTGTTAATCTAGCTCAGGACAAATAGTCGGGGCTAGGTTACATGGCTGTTGTGGATTCTCAAGGTCGCTTGTTTGGCAAGGTAAATATCCTGGATATTGGTGCAGTACTGGTGATTTTGATGGTGATCATCGGTGTTTTACTGCCCAGCATGTCGGGGATTGCCCAGGTGGGGGTCAAACCCGTTGAAATTGATGTTGTGGTGCGGGGTCTATGGTCAAATACGCTGCTGAAGCAGGGAGACACGCCCAACATCATCATTCGTAACCAACCTCACGGTAAGGTTGAGATCACGGCAATTAAGGAACTACCCCGTAATGTGCCCGTTCCCCAACCGGATGGGTCAGTGAAGGCGCTACCTGACCCCCGCCCTGAGGCTGGTTTCACCAGAGACTACTTTATTACTTTGAGAGGAAAAGCCAGTATCACAGATGATGGCCCTGTCGTGGGTAACCAGAAGGTAAAAGCTGGAACCAAGATTGAGCTAGAAGGGTTGAACTACAATTTTGTTGATCTTGGCGTGGTAGACGTGCGCATTAAGGAATAGCCACTGGCTGTAACTGTTTCAGAAATCGGCGGATCAGGGCAGTGGTGACAGCAGGTAGTTCCAGTTGTGGTGTCAGTCCCACGTCATCCACGACTTGTACCACGCGGATTGCTTGCGGATTCAATGTGGCTAACCGTTGCCCAATCTCTGGGCCAGTAAATTGCGATCGCTGTCCCCAGATAATTGCTGTCGGAGTCATTAGTTCCGGGACATAGAGCGATAGGTCAAAGCATAGATCCCCCCGCACGAAGGCAAGGGCGGCATATTCGGCATTGGGTTGTTGGGCCGATTCCAGATAGGCGGCCACAATTTCGGGATAGATCCGCTCTGGTTGAGCAAATTGACGTTGCTCCAGGAAACTGGAAATCCCGGTGCTGGTAGCAATCCCCACGCTATAAAGTAGGCGATCCAGGATCGGAGTGTTGACGAGTTGGGCAAAGAAACTGCGACGGTAGTCAACGCCAAAATCGGATAATCCAGCTGGTGTGGTTAAAATCAGCGATTGAAATAACTCCGGACGGGTAATTGCGGCCCGGATGGTAATTGCGGCTGTAAGCGATGAGGCAATCACCGTCACGGGGCGATCGCAGGTCTGCTCAATAAACTCTACAATGGTGGAAATATAATCTTCCACCTGATAATTTCGGGCGGGATGGGCAGACTGTCCCCAACCTGGTAGATCGGGGGCCAAAATCCGGTATTCTGCGGCAAAGGCAGGATAAACCTTTGACCATTCGTAGGCGGAGGAACCACCACCAAAACCATGCAGAAATACTAGCGTAGGCAAAGGTTCGTTCGGAGCCAGGTCGTCATCCCCTAACCACGGCTCGGTTGTGGCGGTGTAATAACTTAAACTGCCTAATTGGGTGACCAGTGAGCGCTGACAAAAACCGGCGGGTATGAACATTGACCGTTCCCCTCAAACTAGCCTACACATTCACTCAAAGCGTCTGGGGTCAGCGGTTGGCTAGGTCAGCGGTTGGTAAGGTGAAGTAGAAACAACTCCCCTTGCCATGTACCGACTCGAACCCTAACGTGCCGCCCTGGTTTTCGACTAGCAGCTTACAGAGTGACAGCCCCAGACCAGTGCCTTCAATTTCCTGGCGATCCTGATGTTTGACCCGGTAAAACCGCTCAAACAGGTGGGGTTGGTCGGCTGCGGGAATCCCCAAACCCTGATCACGTACCCAAACTTTGACCCAACCGTTGGGTAACAGGGTGGCACCAATCTCAATTGTGTGATGATGGGGAGAATATTTAATCGCATTCGATAGCAGATTCACGAGTACCTGAGAGACCTGCCAGCGATCGCCCCATACCGCTGGTAAATCGGCGCTAACCTGGTAATCCACCTGATACGGACAATAATTTGCAACCAGTTCCTTAATTAGCAAGGCCACGGAAAAATTTCCTGCCTGGGTTTCCAGGGCCCCCGTTTCAATATTTCGCAACGCCATCAAATCTTGCAGTAAGTACTGAAGGCGGTTGACTTGCTGCTGGACTACTTCCAGGAACTCCTGCCGCTGTTCGTGGGCCAAATCAGGCTCTGCCAGCAGTTGCACCGAACCACTGAGGGATGTGAGTGGTGTGGCGAGTTGATGGGTGAGCAGATGCATAAATTGCGTCTGGGTTGCGATTTGCTCTTTGAGTGCCTGATGTTCTCGCAGTACTTGGGCCAACTCCGGATCATCAAGACTGGCTAGTTCTGGCGGTAACGCACCCAGATAGGGAAGAGCCGACTCGTTGTTAAAAGTAGAAGACATGGCAACAGAACGACGAAGGAGTGGGCATCTTTAATCTGAGAATCGCTAATTTGAGAATCGCTGCAAATCATTATGTCTATTTAGAATTGTTACATAAATTCATAATCTCTGCTGCGGCCCTGCCTAATAGGCGCTAATCCGTAGGTAGATGGTACCTATGAATTTATGTTCCTGATGGGTGTTTGGATATGGCGTTGATATAAATTGATACCTGGGTAACCCATTGGGGTTTATAAATAGTGATGGGTAAGACAAACCGCATGAAATCAAGCAGGGTTGCACACCCTGCGGGTTCAAGGGTTACCTCCGTTCCCAAATTAAGCAATAGATTGGTGAGTATCCCTGCAATGGCTGTGGAACATGAGCGAATTCTGGCTGCAATTGATGTTGGTACCAACTCAATTCATATGGTTGTGGTACGAATTCAGCCAACGTTACCAGCTTTTACGATTATTGCGCGAGAAAAGGCAACCGTGCGTCTGGGCGATCGCGACCCCCAAACCGGCAACCTGACTCCTGCTGCCATGGAACGAGCCATTGTGGCGCTGCGTCGGTGTCAGGAGGTATCGAAAACTTTAAATGCGGAGCAAATTATTGCTGTTGCGACCAGTGCCGTCAGAGAGGCACCCAATGGCCGTGATTTCTTACAGCGGGTAGAAGTTGAACTGGGACTTTCAATCAACCTCATCTCTGGCCCCGAAGAAGCCCGGCGGATCTATCTGGGTGTCCTGTCGGGGATGGAGTTCAACCAGCAACCGCACATCATTATTGACATTGGGGGTGGTTCCACGGAACTGATTTTGGGCGATGGCCATGAGCCGCGATCGCTCAGCAGTACGAAGGTTGGCGCGGTACGCCTGACTGCTACCCAGATCACGACTGATCCAATCAGTAACGTTGAGTTTCAAGCCCTGCAAGCCTATATCCAGGGCATGCTAGAACGTCCTGTCGAAGACTTGCAGGCGCATCTGCGACCCGGTGAAGTCCCGCGACTGGTCGGCACTTCTGGCACGATTGAAACCCTGGCAATAGTACATGCGCGGGAAACCCAGGGAATTGTTCCTAACCCTCTGAATGGTTATACCTTGACCCTGCGGGATCTGCGCGAGTTGATCAACCGTTTTCGGAAGCTGCCTTATGCAGAACGGGCCCAAATTCCCGGTCTGAACGATCGCCGCGCCGAGATTATTCTGGCAGGAGCGGTGATTTTACAGGAGGCCATGACTCTCCTGGGGGCCGAGTCGATCACCATCTGTGAGCGATCGCTGCGGGAAGGCGTAATTGTTGACTGGATGCTGACGCATGGTCTGATTGAAGATCGTTTGCGCTATCAAAGCTCCGTCCGCCAACGGAGTGTGATCAAAACTGCCCAGAAATACCAGGTTAATTTAAGCCACAGTCAGCAGGTGGCTGACCTTGCCCTCAGCTTGTTTGACCAGACCCAGGGAACGTTGCACAGCTGGGGGGGCGAGGAACGGGAACTGCTCTGGGCGGCGGCGATTTTGCACAACTGTGGGCACCATGTGAGCCATTCTGCCCACCACAAACATTCCTATTATCTGATTCGGAATAGTGAACTGCTGGGGTATACCGAAACGGAAGTCGAGGCGATCGCGAATCTGGCCCGCTATCACCGTAAAAGTGGCCCCAAAAAGAAGCATGAGAGTTATCGCAACCTGACGAGTAAAAAACATCGTCGGGTTGTTGATCAGTTAAGTGCCCTGTTGCGACTGGCTGTGGCCCTGGATCGTCGTCAGATTGGTGCGATTAAAGCCATTAACTGCCAACCCCAACTTGAACTGGGTGAGTTTCACCTGTGCCTGGAAACAGCCCAAACAGGAGACGAGTGTGCGCTCGAACTGTGGAGTCTTGATTTTAAGAAGAGTAGTTTTGAGGCAGAGTTTGGCTTAAAACTGGTGCCTATTCTGGTAACAACACCATTAGCCGTGCGCTAGGATACTGGGCACAAAATCTAAATGCCTGGAGGCCATTCGGCTGAATGCCTTCAGTTTAAACATACAGGTTCACTACATGTTGAAACCGCTACCGCTCAGGTTGCTGTTAATTATTGGCTTGTGGAGTGGGGCGATCGCCCTGATTGCCTGTACCAGTCCCGCGCGCAAATCCTCGGTTCCGGTCGCCTATCAGCGTGAACAGTTGCCAATCAACCTGTACCAGGCGCTCCAGAACAATGACAGTCAACGGGTGAAAGCGATCCTGCAAGCGGGGTTGAAACTGTCCCCTGTCCAGGGTAATGAAGCGTTGCTCATTGCTGTCAGTAAGGGCAATCTGGCGAATGTCAAAGCGTTGTTGACAGCAGGAGTCAATCCCAATGAAACGGGTGAAAGCATTCTGCCATTGCGGCAGGCGGTACTGCGAAATCAGATCCCGATCATTAAACTCCTCCTGGCCAAGGGTGCGGATCCCAATCGGCAGGACGGTAACACCGACTCCATCATGCTCCATGCCCTGGCGAGTAACACTTACCTGTCTTTTCTCCAGTGGGATAGTCATCCGCTGGAATACTATCCGACGCTGACCCCACCCCGGCTAGAAGCAGTTAAGCTGTTAATTCAGGCCGGGGCCAACCCCAACGATCGCGATCGCTTTAACGGCATGACGGTTTTAATGGTCGTTGCCGCTCACGGTAATCTGGAATTGCTCAAATTACTGATTCAGCACGGGGCGGATGTGAACCGCGCTAATAAGTATGGTGAAACGGCGCTGATGTATGCCGCCTGGCGGGGCTACCTGGCTGTTGTGCGGGAACTGCTAAACCAGCGGGCAACCGTTAACCCGACGAAACCGAAACAGAGTAGAACACCCCTCATCTATGCGGTACGTCGGGGATCCCCCGCAATTGTGCAGCTACTTATAGCAAAGGGTGCCAATGTCAATGCCGCCAGTCGCGAACGTACTGCAGATACAAACCGCTTTGCCTATATGAACATGTCAGTCTTAGACCATGCCAGACAGACAGGGAATGCAACCATTACCAATCTGCTATTGCGACATGGTGCGAAACCGTCTCGCGATCGCCCGCAATGATTTTTCCTTAAATCATGCGCTAAATCATTAACCGCTCCAAGGCGTGGGGATCGGGAATGGTGAGGGTATCGCGATCGCGGAGAATCAGTTCCTTCTTCTCCAACTTGCTTAATACTCGAGTGACGGTCTCACGGGCTAACCCGCTCAGGCTACTGAGTTCCCGATGGGGCAGGTTGGGAATTTCCGTTCCCTTATCACTCTTTTTGCCCTGGCCATCCGCTAAAAATAGCAGGATGTCGGCTACGCGCGAGGTACTATCCGACTCGCGCAATCGTAACCGTCGATTGACCTGGCGCAACCGCCGCGCCATTAACTGGGCTAACCTGATCCCTGCCTGGGGTTCGGAGTGCAGCAAATTCACAAAATCCTGGGCTGGCATATTACCAATTACCGTAGGAGCCAGGGTAATCACATCCGTTGACCGGGGTACCTCATCTAACGGTGCCATCTCGCCAAATAATTCACCCTTACCCAGAATGTTCAACGTTACTTCTTTACCATCCAGGTTGTAGGTACGAATCTTCACCCAACCGTTGAGGATGAAATAAACCGAACTACCCCAATCATTCTCTAGCAGAATCACCTGATTGGCTGGGTGGTTCCGCATAACTACATGAGCTGTAGCCTTTTCTACAGCGGATTCTGGCAACCCCTGGAAAAAAGGAGCAGAGCGAATCGATATATTAGAACTATTGTCTCGCCGATCTTCCATGGGGCATCCGGGTCGTAAATTCTCAGTTCAGCGTAATGATAATTCATCGCATCAGAATTGGCTGATCAAACTGGCACCTGACACTGACAAATCCTAAGCATACCAGAGCAGGGACAGGG
>CAZGDE010000338.1:0-8137 GCA_964524315.1 uncultured bacterium | reverse complement strand
AAGAGGTGGGTACTATTGCTCAATCACTACAGTTCGTAGCCCAGAAAACAGCAACGAGTCGGATTTGGGTGGTAAGTTGCCCCAACGAAAAATTAATACAATCCTCGATAATCCAGGATCTTTCCCAAATTCCGGCACACTTTTTATACAGCCCAAGCCATTCTTGAATAAGGAATCGAACCATGCAAACCGCTCCGAATATTCCCCTAGGGTGCCCGACTGTAGCGGTCGAAGATGACCGTACCGGGTTTAGCATTGAGACTCTTAAGCGGGCATTTTTGGATCACCTGTTCTATCTTCAGGGCAAATTTCCTGCCATTGCGACCCAGAATGATTACTACATGGCGCTGGCATATACGGTGCGCGATCGCCTCTTTCGCCGCTGGCTTGCCACTGCTGAAGCCTACACCGAAGCCGGTTCACGCACTGTCTGCTACCTTTCCGCTGAGTTTCTGTTGGGCCCACACCTGGGTAATAACCTGATCAACCTTGGTATTTACGATCAGGTGAAACAAGCCATTGCAGAATTGGGATTGGATCTAGATGAACTTCTGGAACAAGAAGAGGAACCCGGTTTAGGCAACGGTGGTTTAGGCCGATTAGCGGCTTGTTACCTGGACTCGTTGGCGACACTGGAAATTCCGACCATTGGCTATGGGATCCGCTACGAATTCGGCATTTTTGACCAGCGAATTAAGGATGGTTGGCAGGTTGAATATACTGACAAATGGTTGCATTGTGGTAACCCCTGGGATATTGCCCGCCCTGAATGGGCTGTGGAAGTCAAATTTGGCGGACACACCGAGATTTATGTTGATGAACATGGACGGAGTCGCGTTCGCTGGGTGCCCTACAAAGTTGTCAATGGTATTCCCTATGACACTCCCATCCTGGGATACAAGGTCAACACCTGTAACACTTTGCGGCTATGGGCATCGGAAGCACCCGAATCGTTCAACTTTGAGGCTTTCAACTCCGGTGACTACTCTGGTGCAGTGCATCAAAAGATGGCATCGGAAACGATCTCGAAAGTCCTCTATCCCAACGACAACATGACCCAGGGCAAACAACTGCGCCTGGAACAGCAATTCTTCTTTGTGTCCTGCTCATTGCAAGACATGATCCGAATTCTGCAGCGGCAAAATTTGCCCGTGGAGCAATTCCACGAAAAATTCTCAATCCAGTTAAATGACACCCATCCATCGATCGCGGTCGCCGAGTTGATGCGGCTACTGGTGGATGAACACTGCATCGAGTGGAATAAAGCCTGGGACATTACAACGAAAACCTTTGCCTACACGAACCATACACTCATGCCAGAAGCCCTGGAGCGATGGCCCATTGGTTTGTTTGGTAGCATGTTGCCCCGCCATCTGGAGATTATTTACGAAATTAACCAACGGTTTCTGGATGACGTGCGGCTCCGGTTTCCCGATGATCTGGCCCGCATTTCGCGTATGTCACTGATTGACGAAAGTGGCGATCGCTTCGTCCGTATGGCATACCTGGCAACGGTCGGCAGTTCTTCCATTAATGGGGTTGCCGAACTGCACAGTGAGCTACTAACACAGACGACCTTACGGGACTTTTATGAGATGTACCCGGAACGGTTCAACAACAAAACCAATGGTGTGACACCCCGCCGCTTCGTGGTGTTGAGCAATCCCCGTCTCTCTAACCTCATCACGCAAAAAATTGGTGATTCCTGGATCAAGCACCTGGACGACATTCGGCAGATTGAGAAATATGCCGATGACCCCGAATTCCGGCACGAGTTCCGGCAGATTAAGTACGCCAACAAGCAAGACCTGGCAGCCTATGTGAAACACCATATGGGAGCAGAGATTAATCCCAATTCTCTGTTTGATATTCAGGTAAAACGGATGCATGAGTATAAGCGGCAACATCTGAATGTGCTGCACATCATCACCCTCTACAACCGCTTGAAGGCAAATCCCCATCTGGATATTGCACCCCGCACCTGCATGTTTGGTGGGAAGGCCGCACCTGGTTATTACATGGCAAAACTGATCATCAAGCTCATTAATGCAGTGGGCGAACTGATCGACCGCGATCCAGACGTGCGGGGAAGGCTGAAGGTCTTGTTCTTGCCCGACTATAACGTCAAACTCGCCCAGCGAATTTACCCTGCGGCTGATCTATCAGAACAGATTTCCACTGCTGGTAAGGAGGCATCGGGTACAAGTAACATGAAGTTCGCCATGAATGGCGCACTGACCATTGGCACGCTAGATGGAGCCAATATTGAAATTAGGGAAGAGGTCGGAGCAGATAACTTCTTCCTGTTTGGCTTAACGGCAACCGAAGTGTTGGAACAGAAAGCAACTGGCTACAATCCGAGAATGCACTATGAGAGTCATCCTGAACTGAAGCTGGCCATTGACCGGATTGCTTCTGGCTTCTTCTCCCATGGCGATCGCGACTTGTTCAAACCCATCGTTGATCATCTGCTCAACCATGACGATTATTTCCTACTGGCCGATTATGCATCCTACATTGAATCGCAGGATCAGGTCAGTCAGGCATACCGTGACCAGGATAACTGGACTCGCATGTCCATTTTGAATGTGGCTCGTATGGGCAAATTCTCCTCTGATCGCTCCATTCGCGATTACTGTGAAGGTATCTGGAACGTAACACCGGTGACCATTCAGCTAGATGAATACGTTCAGCCCCATAACATCAAATTAAAGGGATAAGTAGCCCGGGGGAGGTTGAACCTGGCTGGTTTATGGTAAATCAAGACAGAACTTCCCCCTTCCCCCTTAATCTATGAGCCTATCCCTATACTTTCTACGCCACGGAGAAACGGTTTACAGCCAAACGGGAGGGTTCTGTGGTGCCCTTGACCCGGAACTAACAACAGCGGGAGTACAGATGGCCGCTGCGTTTGCTGCAACCTACCAGAATGAACCATGGCAAGCTATCTATGTCAGCCCCATGAAACGGACAACCGCCACTGCCCAGCCACTATGTCAGGCAGTGGGACTAGAAATGCAGCTACGGGACGGACTGAGAGAAATTAACTATGGCAAGTGGGAAGGGCAGTCAGCCGAATGGGTCAGGGCTAACTATCTGGATGATTATATTCGCTGGCTGACGGAACCTGCCTGGAACCCACCGACTGAAGGCGAATCAGCCGTGCAAATTGCCAGTCGAGCCTCACTGGTAGTAGCAGAAATTCAGCAAACCCACACCAGCGGTAATGTGCTGATCGTTTCCCATAAGGCAACGATTCGGATTATGTTGTGCAATCTCCTGGGGATTGACTTGGGGCGTTATCGCGATCGCATTGACTGCCCCGCTGCCTCCCTCAGTATGGTTCGGTTCAGCGATCATGGGCCACTCTTACAACGACTGGGCGATCGCTCCTTCATGGAGGCAGAGTTGCGATCTCGCCCCGGCACCTGATACGTTCCTACGATTTATCCCTAATTGGGACTAAACGAAAACCCCCGGCGCGTGGTTCGGACAGGTGCAACATCGACCTGGAAGTTGACCTGATCGATCACATCGCCACTTTTAACCTGCAAAGTCCATTGCCCTGGTTGAAATTGCCAGAACCAGGAACTACTTTTCTGAGTTGCCACCAGTTTCCCGTTTAACCACCACTCAATCGGCTGATCCGGTGGATTTGCCAGCTTAAACTCTAACCGTTGCGTCGCTACTTCCGCCGTTGTGGCTGTTGGTTCTAGCAGGAAGCGATCACCATTACGGGGTGACACAATCCGCAAGCCATCGCCCCGTATGGGGACAGACGGTTGCATTGCTAACCATTCGTTATACTCCGATGGCAATTTGAGTTGATATTGCACCTGGCCATTCATCGTAGCCGGTTGGTAAAACGGGTCAGGCTGGCGATCGTAAGCTGCCAGATCCACTGGAAACAAATATTCCTGCACAACGGACGCGCAGGCAGGCACCGGACGGGCACCCGACAAAGCGCAGATCGGGCGCTGAACCATACCCGGTGGAACAGGGAAGGGCGCTGGTTCACGGTGTTCATGCAGGTGCAACATAATCCGATTCCAAAGGGGGGCTGCCCCTGTGACACCCGAAATTTGTTGCATGGGAGAACCATCAAAGTTACCAACCCAGACTGCCACCGTATAGTCAGAGGTGAAACCCACTGTCCAGGTATCCCGAAAATCAGACGAGGTCCCCGTTTTAACTGCTGCGGGAAATGGTAAGGCAAGCAGGGATTCAACCCCAAAAGCCTTTGCCCGCGCCTGTGGGTCAGCCAGCATATCCGCAACTAGTGCCCAGGTTGCCGTAGTCTGAGGCGTTCTCGGAGTGTGCCCCGGCGATATATTCTCTTTGCCGTTATCCTGCCAGGTCACACGCAATGGCATCTCCTGCCCCTGGTTCGCCATGATTAAATAGGCCCGTGCTAGTTCCCACAGGCTAACTTCACCACTTCCCAACGACAGACCCAAACCATAGTAGTCGGGCGATCGCGTCAGATGAGTAAAGCCCAAAGCCTGTAAATGATTTAAAAAGTTACCCACACCTACCTTTTCCAGAACTCGCACCGCTGGCACATTGAGGGAATTCGCCAGTGCCACCCGCACCCGCACCGGCCCCTGAAAGGTTTCGCTATAATCCGCCGGACTATATAGCTTGGCACCGGGAATGGCATAGTGGGTCGGCACATCTGCCAGAATTGTATTAGGACGAATAATTTGCTTTGCCAGTGCCATCTGGTACAGGAAAGGCTTTAAGGTGGAACCGGGTTGCCGGAGCGCCTGTACACCATCATTTCGCCCCATTGCAGCATCGGCAAAATAATCGGGGGAACCCACGTAAGCCAGTACCTCACCCGTATGGTTATCCAGCACTAAGGCAGCAGCATGATGCACATTATGGGGCGCTAACGTTTGCAGAACTTGTTTTACCTGGGCTTCAGTAAACTCTTGCAAGGCCCGATCCACCGTAGTTCGAATTTCCGCTGGATGGGTACTTAGTTGATTGGCCATCCAGAACAACAAATGGGGGGCTGCCTCAATACCTTGCTGGCGAGATTGGAGTGACACCTCCTCTCCCCTTGCCCGATCTGCCTGCGCCTGTTTGATATAGCCATCTTTAACCATCCGTTCGAGAACATAGGTCTGTCGCCGCTTTAAGGCATCCCAATCGTCGTAGGGATTCAACTCATTCGGGTCATTCGGAATACCTGCCAGTAAAGTTGCCTGCGCCAGGTTCAGGTCACTGGCAGGAACCCCAAAATAAATTCGGGAAGCAGCTTCTAACCCATAGATGTTGCCACCCATCGGCAACCGATTAATGTATGCTTGCAAAATTTCAGCCCTGGTCATACCAGCAAATAGTCGCCAGGATGTCCACACTTCTTTCAATTTACTGGGTAGATTGCGTGGCGAACCATCAATCATGCGGGCTAGCTGCATCGTGATGGTAGACGCACCACTGACGACTTGCCGTGCCTGGATAGCTTCTAACAATGACCGAACGATCGCCCGACCATCCAATGCACCATGCTGGTAAAATCGCTGATCTTCGGCTGCAATAATCGCCTGAATGAAAAGGGGCGACACCTGATCCAGGGGTATAGCAACGGTATGTTCTTGATCGCGGGTCAGAATGGTTCCCAGGGGTAACCCATTACGATCGCGAAAGGTGGTCGCCTGCTGTTGTTGCACCAGAGCGGTTGCCCGAATCGGCACCAGGTAAGGTAGTAGTCGGATCATTAGCAGTAGCAGCAAGACTAGCAGTAAATACTTGCGCCACCCTTGCCAGAACAGTCGAGCGAACATCAACCTGCCCCTCTGACTGATCCATTGCTGGAATGAGCAATAGAGTTGACGGCAATCGATTCGATGACTCTTTCTGTTCTGCCACATACTCCATCCTCCTGCCCATCCTACCCACTTTATTGAAGGACTACATAACTACCCATTTGGATTCCAGCGATACATAGCATTCTGCGTAACACTACAGCCATAACGCTGGAAAATCCCCGTAATTTGTAACAGATCATGTTAGCGCTGACCATTCTCTGGGCATATTGAAATAGCTTTACGTAGTTTCCAAGCTGATTCTGCGTGCTGCCAATCTTCAGGACTGGTAGCAGTAGGCAATGCCCTAATAGATCCAGTTGGTTAATACCGGATCGTTGACTACAACCGCTCGTCAGCCCCCCACCAGCATTACTCCATAACCCATTACCATACCGCCTTCCGCTCATCAGGAACGGGGGCAAATGGCTCGTTCTTCATCATTGGTGCATCTTTAAATGAATTATCTTCTCAAGCGTCAGACCGCTGTTAGCAGGCGGTCACAGTTGGTGCTGGCAAAATCTGGCTTTACGTTGCTAGAAGTCAGCATCATTGTTGCCATCATCGGAATCTTACTGGCGATCGCTCTACCCATCTGGGCCACATTAGCCAATACTTGGCGGTTGAATGCGGCTCAGGAACAAGTTTATACAACGATACGGGACGCCCAAAACCAGGCGAAGTTGAGACAAGTTAGCTGGCAAGCCAGCTTTCGAGAAGCAAATGGATACGTCCAATGGGCGCTGCACCCTACCACGACCCTACCCACTCTTGCCAATTGGCATAATTTGGACGGCTCACTTAAACTGGACGACGAAACGTCCCTGTTTGTCAGTGACGGCATCTACAGGGTGCAATTTGATGAGGATGGAAATGTTAACGGTCAATTAGGCCGCTTGACACTTGCCAGTAAAATGGGCGGCAGGACGAAACGATGCGTCATGGTTTCGACGCTAATTGGGGCTATTCGCAAAGGCCAGGACAACATTACAGCGCAGGAGGGTAAGTACTGCTATTAAGCAGTGCGCAAAAAACGCCTAAGGAACAGGAATTAAATAAGTTTGATATTGGGTACCGGCAGGTTTTGCAGTCAAATCCATTGCCAGATGGAGATTGGTCTACTCAACCCATCCCTGCAATTTGCGGCTTGATTAAACCCACAATCCTGAGCAGATATTGTCTGAAGACGCTTTCAATCTTTAGACAATATCTACTAACAATATAAAAAGTGACCTGGTGTTATTGCTCGGTGCTACCAGCGAGCGCAGCAGCAGTTTTCTGGCGATCAAGCTTCAGAATCAGCGTTGCCAGCGGTGGTAAGCACAGGTCAAGTGAGTAGGGTCGGTTGTGATAGGCCCATTCATCTGTCCACTTGCCACCCAAATTGCCCATATTGCTGCCCCAATACTCACGGGAATCACTATTTAGCAACTCCGTGTAGAAACCAGGTTCCGGTACACCGACCCGATAATGGGAATGGGGTTGAGGCGTAAAGTTGCACACCACCACGATAAACTCATCGGTATCTTTTGCCCGCCGGATGAAAGAAACCACACTGTGACGATTATCGCTACAGTCGATCCACTCAAATCCTTCCTGGGCAAAGTCCTGCGTGTAAAGCGCTGGTTCACTCTTATACAACTCGTTCAGGGTCGAAATGAACTGCTTTAACTTCTGGTGCGGTTCATACTGCAACAGGTGCCAATCCAGATCGGCCCAGACGTTCCACTCGCTCCACTGCCCAAACTCCATGCTCATGAACAGGGTTTTCTTACCCGGATGGGCATACATGTAGGTAAACAGACAGCGGAGATTAGCAAACTTTTGCCATTCATCACCCGGCATTTTGCCAATCATGGCACTCTTTCCATGCACCACTTCATCATGGGAAAGCGCCAGCATAAAATTTTCGCTGTGGTTATACCACATGCTGAAAGTGACGTTGTTCTGGTGGAACTGTCGGAACCAGGGATCCATGTGGAAATAGTCCAGCATGTCATGCATCCAACCCATGTTCCACTTCAGGTTGAAACCTAAACCACCTACATAGGTAGGCCAGGAAACCATGGGCCAGGAGGTAGACTCCTCAGCGATCGACAGCACACCGGGAAAATAGCTAAAGATGACATGGTTCATCTGGCGCAGGAAGTCGGCAGCCTCGATATTCTCCCTACCACCGTATTGGTTAGTGACCCATTCCCCATCCTTCCGGCAGTAGTCCAAGTACAACATGGAAGCAACCGCATCAACCCGAATGCCGTCAATGTGGTACTTATCAAACCAGAACACCGCATTGGCAACCAGGTAATTGCGGACTTCATTAC
>CAZGDE010000337.1:3781-8160 GCA_964524315.1 uncultured bacterium | reverse complement strand
AACAGTGTAGTTGACCTTGCGGACAGGCATAAACACGGAATCGATTTGCAGGAAATCAAGGGATGCCGTCTCATCACGCCCTTTCTCCACAGCCCGGTAACCTTTACCTCGTTCAATCCGAAATTCCATTTCCAAAGTTGAACCTGCAGCAACCGTAGCAATGTATTGATGATGATCAACAAGTTCAACTTCAGAAGGTAGATCGAAGTGATCGGCTCTAACCGTTTCCGGCCCTTGCACTAAAAGACGACCAATTTGAGGTTGAGATGAATAGCTCTTCAAGACAACCTTCTTCATATTCAGCAGAATATCAAGAACGTCTTCTCGCACCCCAGGGATGGTAGCGAATTCATGATTGACACCAGCAATCCGCACAGCCGTAATGGCAGTTCCTTCCAAATTAGACAGCAAAACCCTACGAAGCGCATTGCCAAGCGTTGTCCCCTGTCCACGATCCAACGGCTCAATTACAAACTTACTGACCTGGCTCTGATCTCTTTCAGTTTTAGTTTCTACACACTCGACCTGAAACTGTGCCATTCAGCGACCTCCCCTCTATTTGATACCAGGCAAATACCTTTCGTTTGAGCAAAAAGCCAATTCTGCGTAAACCTAGACCAAAGACTTTGCCATCAGCAATCTTAACCAGGCTCACCCGCAACTTGACAATCGGCATCCTAGACACGCCGACGCTTGGGAGGACGACAGCCGTTATGAGGGATAGGAGTCACGTCGCGAATCAGCGTAATTTCCAAACCAGACCCCTGAAGCGCACGGATAGCAGTTTCACGACCCGCCCCTGGGCCACTAACCATAACTTCTATTTGGCGCATTCCCTGATCGGTGGCTCTCCGGGCAGCCGCTTCCGCAGCAGTCTGGGCAGCAAAAGGAGTTCCTTTCTTGGCTCCCTTAAAGCCACTAGAGCCAGCTGAAGCCCAAGAAATTACTTCACCATTCGTGTCAGAGATCGTAACAATCGTATTGTTGAAAGTAGACTGGATGTAAGCAACCCCGCTGGGTACGTTTTTTTTCTGCTTACGAGGTCCAGTCTTTCTAGTTGGCTTTCCTGGAGGCATATCGATTCTCTACTTCGGGAAATTATTCAATATCCAACAAATCAATTAATCAAGAGAAGTAAGGATTACTGCGCGAGAAGAGCATTCAAACGGTATCTAACTGTAAGACCAAACAAATAACTGCTTCCAACACGCAACCAATTTAAAACTACTTCTTGCTTGGAGCTTTCTTCTTACCAGCAACGGTACGACGGCCACCACGACGCGTCCGAGCATTTGTTCGAGTACGCTGACCACGAACGGGCAAACCAAGTCGATGACGCCGTCCACGATAAGTACCAATATCCATCAATCGTTTGATGTTCATTGATTCCAAGCGTCTCAAATCACCTTCAACCTGGTAATTTTCCTCAATCTCTGCTCTCAAAGCAGCAACATCAGCGTCGCTCAGTTCCTTGACACGAGTATCAGGATTGACGCCCGTCGCCTGCAAAATCTCTTTTGAGCGAGTCAACCCAATGCCATAAATATAAGTGAGACCAATCTCAACTCGTTTGTCGCGAGGCAGGTCTACTCCAGCAATCCGCGCCACGTTTAATCTCCCCCAGTTGTTGAGTTCTTCCTAAAAACTTTCAGCTAAAGCTGAAACACCGAATCAAACTATTACTAACCCTGCCGCTGTTTATGCTTTGGATTAGAACAAATAACCATTACCCTGCCACGACGACGAATAACGCGACATTTCTCACAAATTTTACGAACAGACGCTCGAACCTTCATGTCTCACTCGTCAGTACTACAAACACAACATTCTACCAATATCTAATAAGACTTGTCAAATAAACTGCGGACAAAAATGCTTACTAGCTATGAAACAGAGCAATCAATGCCTTTTGACCAACAAATCATTTCTTATTACGAAGACGATATGTAATTCGTCCCTTGGTTAGATCGTAGGGGGTCAATTCAACCTTGACACGATCTCCAGGCAAGATTTTGATGTAATTGCGGCGAATTTTCCCAGAGATATGAGCCAGGACGTTAAATCCATTATCCAAATCAACCCTGAACATAGCGTTTGGTAAGGATTCCGTAACCGTACCTTCCATTTCAATCAGGTCTTGCTTTGACAAATCGGGTTCCTCAACTTTATAAACTGACGACTACAAACTCAGCCATTTACTTACAACTATTCTTTTTGAGTTTAAAACATCAGACCTGAATGTCGCGTAAACCTGGAAGAACAGGAGCATCTCACTGACGCTAAGACATGAGAATCAAATAAGCTGCTTAATTTCAGCAGTTACTTTATCTTGAGGCGCGTCGCCGTTCACTAAAACCAGTCGCTGACGGCTCTGGTAATAATCAATGAGGGGAGCAGTTTGCTCACGATAAACCTGCAACCTCCGCCGAATAACATCTTCAGCATCATCTTTGCGGCCCCGGTTCAGCAATCGAGCAATCAAAATCTCATCAGGAACCTCAAGGTTAACCGCATGGTCGTAGTTCTGATTAATTTCCTTGAGAAGGTCATCAAGAAATGATGCCTGTGCTACTGTTCGGGGAAAACCATCCAGAATCCAACCTGACTGACAGTCCAACTGAACCATACGTTCACGGATAAGATCAATTACCAACTGATCAGGAACGAGTTCACCCCTATCCATATAACTTTGAGCTTTTTGACCAAGGGGAGTTTGCCCCAAAACAGCAGAACGAAGTATGTCACCAGTTGAAATATGGGGGATTTGACATAAATTCGCGACAACCTGGGCTTGAGTTCCTTTGCCTGCGCCAGGAGCCCCTAGAAAAATCAATCGTGCCACTACTGTTTCACCATCCCTTCGTAACGCTGTGAGATGACGTAGGTTTGAATCTGCTTAGCAGTATCAATTGCCACACCTACAACAATTAGTAAAGATGTCGCTCCCAAGCCCTGAAATGTTCTAACGTTTGTAGCGCTTTCTACAGCAGTTGGTACAATCGCAACAATACCCAGAAAAACTGCTCCCAAAAAAGTCAGCCGATTCAAAACGCGTTCAATATAATCGCTAGTTGCTTTGCCAGGACGAATGCCTGGGATACTAGCACCCATCTTCTTTAAGTTCTGGGACATATCGACCGGGTTGATAATCAGCGAGGCATAGAAATAGCTAAAGAACAAGATAAGAAGCAAATAGAGAGTCATGTAAAACCAAGCAGTAGGACCATTGGGGTTCAAGTACTGGCCAACCTTTGCAACAACCTCATTCTTAGTCAAACTGGTCAAAGTCAATGGCAAAACCAAAACGGCTGAAGCAAAAATAATCGGCATTACACCACCCTGATTCAGCCGCAAAGGAAGATAACTACTACGTTCCATATACATCCTCTTACCCACCTGACGACGGGCAGAAACGATTGGAATCCGCCGAGTTCCCTCTTGAACAAAAACAATGCCAACAATCATTACCAGGAAAACAATCAGCAGGATTACAACCCCACCGACAAGATTACGATCGCCAGTTTGAGCAAGATTCAATGTATTTCCGAGCGATCGGGGTAGAGTTGAAACGATATTCACAAAAATCAGAAGAGAAGCACCATTCCCGATCCCTCGCTCAGTAACCAGTTCGCCAACCCACATCACGAACATGGCACCAGCGGTTAAAGCCAGAACAGTTTGAACGACAAAAAAGATATTCCAGTTGTCGACAAACGATCTAATCCAAAAAGCAATGCCAACGCTTTGAATAACAGCCCAACCCAAAGCCACATAGCGGGTAATCTGCGAAATTTTACGGCGACCAGCTTCTCCCTCATTTTTCTGCAAATTCTCTAAAGCAGGTAGAGCCGCCGTTAGTAACTGCAAGATGATGGACGCATTAATATAAGGCAAGATACCTAACGCAAAGATTCCCAGAGTCGAAATACCGCCACCAGAAAATATATCCAAAAACCCTATCAAAGGACTGTTTTGAATACTCTGGGAAAAAGCAGCTCGGTTAATTCCGGGTAAAGGTAGAAACATACCTAAACGAATCAGAATCAACATACCGATGGTCAACAAAATGCGACCTCTCAGCCCTGCCGCTTGAGCCATTTGAGCAAACGTCTCTTGCGCGTTTGGCGTTTTATCTCGACTAACGACCATGAAGAGATTCCTCTGCGTCTATTTACATTCAAAAAATAAGGATGAAGATAAGTATCCCCTAGTACAGTTTACCAGGGGAATCGAGTGAACGAGATTACAAACGAAGTTGCTGAGCAAATCAACGAGAATTAGCCGTTACTTCACAAGTTCCCTTCGCTGCCTCTATCTTAGTTTGGGCCGACCGTGTAAACGCAGCGGCCTTCACTGATAAGGGTACAGCAATTTCACCA
>CAZGDE010000337.1:0-3771 GCA_964524315.1 uncultured bacterium | reverse complement strand
CATTTGAAGTAACAATTCCTGCAGCAATCAATGAATCTAAAGAAACCTGAGTATTTGCAGGTAAACCAGCCAAATCTTCAACGTTAATGATGGTGTAACTTAGCCGATTGACCAATGGAAAATGCTTCAATTTCGGCAAACGACGATATAACGGCATTTGTCCACCCTCAAAGCCAGGACGCGTGGGACGGCCCGAACGAGATTTCTGCCCACGCATGCCGAAGCCACAACTAGCCCCCTGACCAGCAGAAATACCGCGTCCAACTCGGCGTCGACGCTTGGTAGAGCCTTCTTGGGGAAGTGCATCAGTAAGTCTCATGGTTGTTTACTCTAACTTGGTTCGCTCTAAAGAAATGCAATCTAGCCTGGACTAAGCAAAAAGATGCTCAACCGGAATACCTCGCTCCTCAGCGACTTCCGAAAAGGTTCTCAGACCATCTAGAGCAGTAACAGCGGCTCTAGCATTATTCAATGGATTACCAGAGCCCAATTGCTTCGCAAGTACGTTCTTTACACCTGCGAGCTCAAGGACAGTACGAACAGCACCACCAGCAATTACCCCTGTACCAGGAGCAGCAGGACGCATCATTACTTTGGCTCCTCCACCGGACCCGGTAGCAGGATGGGGAATAGAATTAGCCTTGGTCAGGGGTACTTCAATCAGGTGTTTTTTCCCATCCGCAACACCTTTCTTTACTGCACCGATGACATCAGCAGCCTTTCCGACACCGACACCAACCTGGCCTCGTTCATTCCCAACAACAACTATTGCCCGGAAGCTAAGTTTTTTACCACCTTTAACAACCTTAGTCACACGACGAATTTGAACAACCCGTTCCTGCCACTCGGTTTCTTTTTCCTTAGCTTTAGTATTTTTCCGACCCTTTGCCATAGTTACTCCGAATTAGAAATCCAATCCTGCTTCACGAGCAGCATCTGCCAACGCCTTCACTCGACCATGGTAGAGATTACCCCCACGATCAAATACCACCTGACTAATTCCCTTCGCCAGTGAACGTTCAGCGATTAACTTACCAACAGCAGTAGATGCCTCACAATTAGCACCCGAAGACAAATTAGACTTGAAGTCAGCTTCTAAACTAGAAGCAGCTGCTAATGTGTGTTGGCGAGTGTCGTCAATTACCTGGGCGTAAATATGTTGATTGGAGCGAAAAACTGCCAAACGGGGACGCTCTGATGTTCCAGAAACACTTTTGCGAACACGGTTATGTCGCCGACGCGTTGATTCTTTACGACTTACCTTCATGACTATTTCTTACCTGCCTTGCCTGCCTTACGTCTAACCACTTCACCCGCATAGCGAATGCCCTTACCTTTATAGGGTTCAGGTGGACGAACTGCGCGGATTTGGGCAGCGGTGTTGCCTACCACTTCTTTATCAATACCGCTGACAACGACATTAACGTTATTTTCCACCAAAAACTGAACACCCTCGGGCGGCTCAATTTGTACTGGATGACTATAACCCATATTTAAAGTGAGGGTTTTTCCTTGCACCTGTGCCCGATAGCCAACACCTTGAATTTCCAAACGCTTTTGAAATCCTTGTGAAACGCCCTCTACCATATTGGCAACCAAAGTTCGGCACAGTCCATGACGTTGGCGGGCATTACGAGAATCATCCCGACGCATCACACGCAACTCTTCGCCATCTTGCGAAACACCAACCTCACCAGGAAGTACCCTGGAAAGTTCGCCTTTAGGACCTTTAACACTGATAGATTGTCCATCAATGGCTACAGTCACCTTCGCGGGAATACTAATGGGACGCTTACCAATGCGAGACATAACCGACTCTCCTACTCAAAACCGCCGTTAAATCTGAACAGCAACTACTTCCGGTAACAAATCGCAAACCATCAACCAAATAAATCACCAGACATAGCAAAGAACTTCACCACCCAATCCGTTTTGGCGAGCCTGTCGATCAGTCATAATGCCGCTGGATGTAGAAATTATTGCGATACCAATACCACCCAGAACACGTGGTAGATCACGCCGATTAGAGTAGACGCGGAAACCCGGTTTACTAATCCGCTTTAAAGCATTGATAGTAGGGCGCTTTCCTTTCCCTCGATATTTGAGGGAAACAACCAGATGACGCTTGACGCCCTCATCCACTTCTTCATAGTCCGCAATAAAGCCTTCATCCTTAAGAACCTTAGCAATACTACGAGTCATTTTAGTAGAAGGGACTTCGGTTGTCTGATGACGTGCCATATTAGCATTCCGAATCCGCGTCAGCATATCTGCAATAGTGTCGTTTGCCGCCATAGTTTTCCCTTGATAAACCTGCCTAATTCTCCCGGAAGGGCATGCCCATTTCTTTCAACAGAGCGCGACCCTCCTCATCAGTGTTTGCGGTAGTAATGATAGATATATCCATTCCACGAATTTGATCGATAGTGTCGTAATCAACCTCTGGAAAAATCAACTGTTCCCGCACACCTAGGGTGTAATTGCCACGACCATCAAAGCTTTTAGGACTAACGCCCCGAAAATCTCGAATCCGAGGTAACGATAAGTTGATGAAACGATCTAGAAAGTCATACATACGCCCAGCACGCAAGGTAACCATAATGCCAACTGGCATACCTTGACGAATTTTGAAACCAGCGATCGCTTTCTTCGCACGCGTTACAACTGGTTTTTGCCCAGTAATTAAAGCAATTTCAGCTAGAGAAGCTTCCAGAGCCTTAGCGTTCTGAGCTGCCTCTCCCAAGCCTCGATTGACCGTTACTTTAGTAATAGCAGGAACTTGATGCACGTTGGTATAACCAAACTGTTCCATCAACTTAGGAACAATTTTTTCGTGATAAAGAGTCTTCAGTCGTTGTGCCATTGTTGTTGATCCTTTAATATCCCTGGGCTTTGTCAGGGTTTCTCTTGTCAATTAAGTCACGTTGACAAAGTTACGCTGGCTTCGAAATAGCCACTTCAAACGTCGGTCAACCCTAATTAATCAAGAATCTCTCCAGTTTTCTTTAACATCCGAACTTTACGGCCATCGTCAGTGAAGGTATAGCAAACACGACTAGCAACCTTCTGTTTTTCGGAGTAAAGCATGACATTAGAGCTATGAATCGGAAATTCGCTAGTCACGATCTGACCTGATTCACCTTCTTGGCGAGGTTTAATATGCTTAGTCCGCATATTGACACCCTTAACCAGTACTCTACTCGTCTTAGGAATAGCCGCTAGAACTTCCCCGACTTTTCCTTTGTCTTTGCCAGCAATCACTTGAACCGTGTCGCCTTTACGAACATGCATTTTGTAACGTTTAGGAGCAACTTTGCTTTTCGCCATTACAGCACCTCCGGCGCAAGGGAAACGATTTTAGTAAAGTTCTTATCCCGTAACTCACGGGCAACTGGACCAAACACACGAGTGCCTCTTGGGTTGCCGTCGTTGTTGATAATGACTGCCGCATTATCGTCAAAGCGGATACTCATACCACTTTCCCGACGCATACTTTTACGAGTACGAACAACAACGGCCTTAACCACATCAGACTTTTTCACCGCCATGTTAGGAATTGCATCCTTAACAACAGCGACGATGATATCGCCAACACCAGCATAACGACGGTTACCACCACCGAGAACACGAATGCACATCAGTTTACGGGCACCACTGTTATCTGCCACATTTAGATAAGTCTCTTGTTGAATCATGATGCCCTCTCACTAAGATTGAGATGTTGCAGTAAGGACTTCAATCACCTGCCATCGCTTAGTGCGACTTAGAGGA
>CAZGDE010000336.1:0-8161 GCA_964524315.1 uncultured bacterium | reverse complement strand
AAGTAGGGTTTCCCACATTGCGTCTGGTACGCGTAAAAATTGGCGATCTGAACCTGGATGGACTGCAACCAGGCCAGTGGCGAGACTTAACGGCAATGGAACGCCAAAGTTTGCAAGATCTGTGCTGGTAGATCTGTGCTGGTAGGTTTCAACTGCAGTTTAGACTAATTCAAAAAATACGCTACTTATAGGAGGAACGAACGACTGTTAGCCCCTACATATAGTGGAAAAGTTTATTTAGTCTAAACTTCAATTTCAAGTTGCAACCCAGGTTGTAACCGCAACGCCAATGGTTTGCTCTTAGGGCGTTTCCATTGTCTTCACTGTTAACACCTGGGGGGGTGTGGAGTCGGGTGGGTAGAGAATGTCAATTTGCACGGTGCGTTGATCATTCGATGCCATGTTCAACGTCACTAGGGCCTCCCCTTCCTGTCCCCGTTGCTGAATCAGGTGAATATAGCGAGTTTGGGCTACACCCTGATCATCGGTGTAGCGGAGGCGTACTGGTCCTCGAAAGAATACCCGGTTTTCCGGTGGTTTGAAGAAGAGTAGCCCACCTTTGGCTTTGTCTTCCTTCAGAGGGGTTTGGATGGCGATCGCTACAGTCTGACGCTGCCCTGTTTTATTATGCAATGGCAGGGTGAGACTATACTGAATCCCGTAATTACCGTGTGCCTGATAAGCCGTGTCAGGATAGCGGACTAACATTTTGGCACTTTGAATTTGCCCGGTACCTAATGTCCCCCGGTAGAGAGTACTGAGTCCATAGGAAAAGGCATTGCCCCGTTTAGGAATGCTCAAATGACTCACTTTGGGACTGTCTGTCAGAGTTGCGCGCCATTCTGACCCAACGGCAACCCCAGCAACTCGCCCATAAATGACATTGGCGTAGTTCTGTTGCATAGGTGTTGGCGGGATATCCCGTGGCCCAGCTAAACCCGCATTCACCAGCAGACTTTGCCATTCTTCAAGGGTGGGAATTCGTTCAGAGCCATCCGGGTTCAATGGGGCAAACATGGCCAGACTAGCAACGTAGATCGAGCCACTACTATTTAACCGAAATAAGCTAGAACGCCCATTGGAAGAAGGTGCCAGCGTGCCTGCGGGAATTGGTAGATTGATCAACATCTGGCTACCGCCGGGCGGAATGATAATGGATGGTGGTAGACTGCCCTGACGCCGCCCGCGCAGGATGTCATTCATCGTGCGGCTACCGGGGCCAGCATAAACTTTGCCTAATGGGTCTTCCACATAGGACGGTAAATTGACGAACAAAGCATCGGGACGAGTGAGATATGTCGCTCCTTGCAGCACGTCAACTTTAACCAGGGCGTTGGTGGGGTTGTATAGAATGATGCCCTGGAAGAGACTGCGGGTTTGACTGGCGGTGCGGGCGCGCGAGATGTGGTGGGAGAAAATATCGAATCGCCCTTTGAAGGGGAAATTAAGATGGGCAGATGGTACTTTCATCCCATCACCCGGAAAAGTTGACAATAATATACCTTCAGTCAGCACCAATTCCGGACTGTTGCTGTTAAATACTGGCACTGTATCTAGTTGGCCGGGCAGAGGCCGCAATTCCTGCGGTTGAAAAATCTCTTGGATTTGGAGAACATCCTGGGGTTGCAGGCGTTCCTGTGGTGGCACAACCTCCTGTGGCGGCACTGCCCTGACTGGTGGGGTAAGTGGGGTTACCGTAGGAGCAATGGGGGTTGTGAGGGTCTGAGCAAGTGTGACAAATGATAACAATTGCAACATGAGCGAACCTGAAACTGTCTTACGGCTAAGGCGTTGGTAGCAGGGCTATATAGAATATTTATTCCCAGAAACGGTTTAACTTGAACCATCACACCCTGCTAAGCAGGGTTGTTGTGCTGTCTGGGGGCGATCGCTATCACGCTTAGACGGTGGTTTGCGAAGCAGGCAGGATGACATGAGCAACAGTCAGAACACAACGACGATTGAACAACTAAGCGCGAGGGACACCAAATGTAAATTAGTACGAACAAAACCAGCTTGGAATGGTAAACAAGCGATCGCGTGTCAATCTATGCACCCTGATTCATGACTACAACGGTTTTTTATTACTTTCAGGAGTTCTTATTGCATTTTTGCCAGAAGCGTCTTGGGGATACACGACATTTCATTCAATCTCCGGCATAATGTCTGAACCCTATAAGGGAACTGATTTTTGTCACCAAAAATCAATTAATGCCAGGGATTGAACGAACAGCTAAGTCAGCATTTTAACTTGTTACGATGTCGCAACGTTACATATGATGCAACAATTTGCACCGCCATTGTCTTCTAATTATCCCGTTGTGCCCCGATTGGCGGGGCATCTAGGAGTTGTTGTCGTAATTTCAGCAAGTGCAATCACGATTGGTGATACCAGTAATTTTGCGTCTGCGTCGGTGAAGATACCCCAGTTGATGGCAATTAATTACTGTGAAGGAAAATCCCGTGATGGCTTAATTAATGGCAGAGGTGAGTGCCGATTCCCCAGTGGCAATCGTTACGAAGGTGAGATGCGAAACAGCAAACGCCAGGGGCGGGGGGTGTTTACGTTTGCCAATGGCACTCGCTGTGAAGGTGAATTTCGTAATGACCTGTTGAATGGTCGGGGTACCTGCATTTTTCCCAGTGGCAATACCTATGATGGTCAGTTTCGGGATGGGAAACGCGAGGGCCGAGGTACTTTCATTTATGCCGATGGCACCCGCTGTGAAGGGGATTTTCGGGCCGATGTCCTAACAGGCCTGGGCACCTGTACTTTTCCCAGTGGCAACCGCTACACAGGTGGTTTTCAGGATGCCGTCAAGCAGGGACAGGGTGTCTTCACCTTTGCCAATGGCACCCGCTGTGAAGGTGAATTTCGGAATGATGCCCTGAATGGGTATGGGTTCTGCGTCTTTCCGAGCGGTAACCGTTATGAAGGGGAGTTTCGGAATGGCAGACAGCATGGAAGAGGCATATATATTTTTAACAACGGTACCCGTACCGAAGGTACCTGGCGCGAGGGGCGTTACGTTAACAATAGAAAATAGCTTTAGAAAATAGCTTTGTGGGGAAAATAAATCGCTATAGCAGATAGTTAGAACGGGAAAATACTTTAATTAAGGTAATGCTTTTCCAGCATCTTGCTACAAACCTCGCAGTTTTTGTAACGGCTGATTTTGCTATATTCAGCATTTAAGCTAGAACTCTAAGACCCAGGTTTGATCGGGGTTTACGCAAATTACCCCAAGACCAATCGCCCGTCTTTCGTTGCGTTTTCTTAAGCAAAATGCGTCAAATATTGCTCTTTGTAAGGATTGCTGTATTTCAATGCACTTCATCCCTTAGACTGATTTTCCGAATTC
This sequence comes from uncultured bacterium, assembly GCA_964524315.1. Classification (GTDB taxonomy): domain Bacteria; phylum Cyanobacteriota; class Cyanobacteriia; order Leptolyngbyales; family Leptolyngbyaceae; genus CAZGDE01. The sequence goes on along the minus strand of CAZGDE010000336.1, from coordinate 4,799 downwards.
GGTTTTTCGCAATTCATTCCCAATTCCATTTTCACTCTGACGTGTTTTGAGTACGCCCATGCCATCCCTTCACTGGCAAGATTATTTATTAATCCTGTCCTTTTTTGCTGCGATCGCAGGTATTCTGCTGCTGTTTGACGGTAACCAGGCCAACGACACCGAAGCCGAAGTCACCGATCGCATTTTGCTGCTAATGAGTTTTACCTACTGGCTGGTTCATTGTTTGGCGATCGCAGCCGAGAAAATGATTACCCCTGAGTTAGAAATGTTGACTATGAGTGTCAAATTAACTGGGGTTATTTCCTATCTGCTCACCTTTACCTGTGTGTTGAGCTTGCCCCTGCATCGTGTTTCGATTCGGCAAACAGAATAGTGATACTACAGTGATGGCGAGATGGATAAGCCACGGTTAGGGGCAGTCCGCGACTGTCCCTACGGTAACTTGTGGCCTACACAAGCGAAAAACGCTGTAAGGGCTAGGTCGGTGCGTTTGATGCTGCGTCACTGCCTCTAGCAGTCTGCTGCATCTCCTATCTCTGCCAGCATCTCGATCGTGCTGACCCGGAAGCCACAATCTTGGAATAGTCGCCGGGCTGACTCATTGGCTGTTGCTGTGTCCAGACGAATTTGCCGAATACCGCTTTGGGCAAATTGCTGCAAGGCGGTTTGGATGAGGGCTTTCCCAATGCCACTTTGGCGATAGGCCGGTGCTACCCACAGGTCATGGATAAAGCCATATTCTGACAGTTGGTAGATGGGGATCTCCCTTTCCCGCGTTGCGACGAGAAACCCGGCTAATGGTTCAACGTTGGCTTGTGCTGCTTCTGGATCGGCCACCAGAAAAATATCGTTCACCTCGCTGACGCGCCCTTTCAGCCAACTTTCGTAGTGTTGGGCCGGATTGGGGACAAAGCCATACCTGCCTGCGTCCCAGTCTTCATGCAGGGCACAGATTTGGTTGACCATAGGCAACACTGCCGGAATGTCAGCAAGAGTGGCGGGACGGATTTGCATCGGTTGCTTTCCCTCTGCCTACTTCAGGCGCATGGACTGGGCGATCGCTAATTCCAGTTCTGCTTTTTCCAGGCTCGTCAAAATGAACACTTCCTGGAAGGTTTTTCCCTGACGGGCCATCATTTTGAACCCGCCTCGAATGGGAACTGACACCTTCAGAGCCAATTTAGGAGCGTGGGCGCGGGCTTGGCCAATAACGCCAGGGGTCACGGTGCGTACTCCTGTTTGCTGACATAACCGTTGCAAGATCGGAATTAAACCAGCGATATGAGTCGAGTGGTTCATCACCAATCGCCCTCTGTCAGAATTTGCCATACGCTCTGTGTCCGTGCCCCTGTGCTAATGTTTGTGCTTAAAATCTCTGTACTGAGAATCTTTGTACTGAGAGTGTTTGCGATTGAAATGTTCTTTGCCTGATCATCAGGCAGCTTCCAGAGGGGCCATCGTTAATCCTTCCATGCCAAGCTGCATGTGATAGAGTTCTGCCTGTTCCTGTGGGCCAACCCAGACGATCGCCTGTCCTTCATGATGGATCTGGTTGGTCAGTTCCCAGGCGCGATCGGGGGTCATATGGGGAATATAGGTGACCAGGCACTTCGCGACATGCTCAAACGTATTGAAATCGTCATTTAAGACGATCACTTTGTAATTTGGGTACTGTTGGCGGATTAATTGACTGGAACGCTCAGGCGCAACTGTGGGTGAAGCAGACATGGCAGAGATGGCGACCAGAAACGGCATAGAAGAATTACCAAAGGTCAAATCGAGATACTGAGGTGGAGACAGCCCCCCCGGATATGAGTCAATCTCTGATTCCGGATGTTGCCCTGAGACAGGACAGCGGCATCGGAAAATTTGAACAATCTCGCAAGCGACTACTTTACTTATAGGTGATAAATACTCAGGTTATTTTAATACTGATCGCCATTCACTGAAGTGGCTGACGATTGGTTCTGGCAAGAATTGCTTGCTGACTGAGCCAGATACTACCTGCCAGAAATAGCAATGTTGGGGTTAACCAATCTCCCCAGCGGACGTAGGGTGTTTGAGTTTGCCGTCGGTAAACTGTACTCATATGGGTCTGGTAGGTATGGGGCTGTGATTGCCAGATGATCTGACCATGCGGGTTAATGACCCCCGAATAACCCGTATTGGTGGCTCGCACGGCCCAGCGATCAGTTTCGATGGCTCGCATCAAATCCTGGGCCTGGTGTTGGGCCATGAGTACTTCGCTATAGGGGTCGAGGTTGGAAGCGGTCAGGATAAACTCGCCCCCATCCGCTGCCTGTGCCCGAAACAGTTCTGGGAAGGCAGATTCATAACAAATGCTGGCGATCACCCGGCCAAAGGGTGTGTCAAATCGCTGATCGGCTGTCCCTGGTAGCATATCAGCCTCAATGGGGGATAGCCGATTGATCAATCTCCCTAGCGTTTCCTGGAAGGGAATGTATTCCCCTAACGGCACCAATTTAATTTTGTTGTAGCGGCTGAAGGTGTCGCCCGTTCCCGTCAGTGTTAATAAACTTTGGGTGATGCGGCCGTTGGCTGTCTGGTTGAATGTGCCTAACCAGGCAACTACGCCCCGCTGTAATACGGCCTGGTAGAACGGCGATCGCTCTTTGGTGCGATCATTCCACAATATGGGCAGGGCTCCCTCCGGAGTTAACACGGCCGCGGCTCCCTGACTGGCCAACAGTTCATACCCATTGGCATAACCGGCGATCGCCTGCTTGACTCCACCGGGTGTGAGCTTGATGCGCGTTGGCACATTGCCCTGCACAATGCCAACAGGCAGTGCGGTAGCGGGCGACTCCTGTAGGGGTTGATGGTATAACCAGTATCCGCCGACATGCAGCATCCCAACCAGGCAGCAGGCAACCAGGAGCGGTGCGGGTATGTGGGCGAATCGCCTTACCTGCGATTGTTCTCCCCTGAACCCGGCTAAACAGGCTACCGCAAGTAAGCCATTGACTGCCACGATTGCGGCTGTCACGGCTGTAGGGCCAGTCAATTGCCCTAAATGTAAAATCCACAAATTCCCCGGACTCTGGGTATAGGAGAGGGATGTCCAGTAGAGTGCCCCCAGACTCCAGATCCATTCCAACCCGCACCAGAGGGCAGTACCGTACAGGACATGGATATAAGGATTGACCGATCGGGATGGCCAAGCTAACAGTTTTCGCAGCAACCAGACCCAAATAGCAACCAGAGCCGCGCCCCAAAGGGTGATGAATAGCCAGCAAAAGAGTGCGACGAACACGCTGGCGATCCACGGCATGCCCAACCATGTGAGGGGATGGAGTCCGGTAATCCAGGAAAGTGCCAGACCGTGGTAGCCAAGTCCCCAGGCGATCGCATCACGAATTGGTGCTGGCGAATGGGGGCGGCGATCGCGCTGAGACGGCAGGGAGGACTGCCCCAGGACAATTGTCCACAACGGCACCAGGGCAACCCAGGCCAACCCAAAGGCATTGATCGGGGCTGTGGCAAGACCCATTAAAAGACCACTGCTAAAGACAATACCGAGACGGATCCAGTCAGGGGCATCGTCGCCGAAGAAACGCTGTCGCAGCAAATATGGCAGTTTAGGCATAGAGATACTTTACCGGCTTTCCCAAGTCGGCATTCTTCTGCGGTATTTCCTCCCCAGGAATTGGCTAGGATGAATGATCAAGATTGATTATCAGGATTAATTCGTCGTCGCTAAAACTTCCTGGAGGCGACTCCTAAACTCACCTTTGGGTAGTCCTCCCTTGACTTCGCCCAGAATCTTGAAGTCACCCTCTGGTTCATCACAGACAAGATAGGTGGGCCAGCCCATGCCCTCCTTATCGGGATATTGGGCCAGGAGAATTTTGCGGTACTTGCGGTAGGTTGCGGTGTCTTGCATTTTGACATCGACAAATTCCAGCCCTAATTCGGCGGCAACTTTCTGGTCGTAGAACGACATCTTGTGACAAATGCCGCAGTCTTCGGATGAGAACTTTACAACAGTGCGGGTCATAGAGCTGTGGTAATGAAACGGTGGTAACTGGCTACTAACCATGCTTTAGCCCCATCCTACCAAAGAGAAACCCCGGCCCATTACTGAGCCGGGGAACAAATCAGGGTGCATCTACCATTTAATTGATTCCAAGTGTAGCCAGGTGATCCGGAAACTTTTGGGAGGAAATTGTCGCGGATGGGCCAGTATTTGAATTTTCGGTAACGTTTCTGTCGAGGTACCACACAGGGCAGTCGTCCGTGCCATGATCGATAGCACCTTGGTAAATTCTTGATCAAGGGATGAATTGTTTCCGTGCATTTACCAGGACTGACGCTATCCTATTGAACCAATGTTCCACTCTCCAATGGGGCACTGGCCAAGCCACATGAACCGATGATGACAATGGGGGGTCTAATCAATAGCAACGCTCTCCCTCTAGCAGGGCAAACTAGAAATTAGTCACCCTACTGGCGATCTGCCTGCTAAATCCGTCACCTTAGTGGCGGTTCGGAACCAATTAATCTGTCCTGACGGATGGCTGGTACTGCAGGAAGAAGATTAGTGTTGTTAGGATCGGTGGAGCAGGAAACCATGCCCCACAAGGTCGCAACCTCTAATTATTTGTTACCTTGACCCAGTCAGAACGGCGATCGCGTGGCTCAAAGTTTGGAGGAAATGCTTGTAGACGGTCGTCTTGGAGAATAGCTGTGACCCAGGAATTTCACATTTCTGTGACGCCAATTGGGGGCGATGAGTACCTGATCCGGACTGAACGGGTGGCACCGGGTGTGCCCCTGGC
>CAZGDE010000335.1:0-8247 GCA_964524315.1 uncultured bacterium | reverse complement strand
CATCAAACTCAGTGATGACGTACCCGTAGTTTGAGGGTGTGTATTGGAAATCAGTTTGATATGGAGTCAACACTTCATTGGTTTTGTTATCAATAAAGCTGGAGATTCGCAGCTGAATTGTGTCGCCTTCCTTGGGCAGCATGGAAATAGTTGCTTGTAGCAGCTCCAGGTTGTCTACGGTGAATTTGATTCTGGATGGGTTTACTTCCAGTACCGTTACTTGAGACTGCGCCAAGGTTAGGCGGGGCACCTTGAAGCAAGGATCAAGATCCATAGGAATCTTCAAGCTCAAGAAGATGGGGTCAATCCCTAAGCTCTCAAGCTGGTCTTTTGGCAAGTCCTGTAAGGTATTCAAGCTGTTGATGGTTTGCGCCAATCTGCCAGCTGAATCTAAGAATTGAGCCGCTTCCTTGTTGGAAGTCTGCGAACCCTTTGCCTGATCCATTAACCCCTTGAGTTTGTTGAACAGGTCTAAACAGTTCAACGCCATACTGATTTGATCCAGAGCTGGAATCTTGTACTTATTCATGGTTTCCAGGAGCTGGGGCAGGGCAGATAATGCCTGTACCGTTCCCATCATTTGCTGGACCATGCCAAAGATTTTGCCAATCTCGCCAGCATTCTGGCCTCCCAAAACTTGGGAGAGGAGAGACTGAAGTCCGCCACCTGTTACTAAGTTGAGGATATTCCCAGAGGATAGGTCTTTCAGGATGGGCTGGAGGGTGCCGAATACCTGCGTGGCTTTGCCAATATCGCCCCCAATCATGGAGCCAATCTGACCGATTAAGGAAGTAGCGTCAATGGGTTTACCAGATTGGAGGTTCATTAACAGGTTGCCGATCATAGGGGCAGCACCCGCAAACTCAGACCCTAACAGATTGCCAATTTGACCCAGAACCGCACCTTGAACTGCTTCCTGGATACCTGACATATCGCCAGTTAAGAGGCTCTGCCCGATATTGAGTAGGGATGAGTTACCCAGAATCTTCTCCAAAGGGCTTCCTTGTAAGAGAGATCCCAGGTAAGGAGAAGCTAGCTGGAGTAAGCCGCCCATATTGCCCGAACTAACCAGGTTAGGAATCTGGGTCAGCTTGGTAATCTCAGCCATACCTGGAATCTTGAGGGAGCTAATCAAGCCGCCTAAAGCACCCAGGAAGCCGATGGCAGGTAGAGCGGTTGCTGCTTGGATGATACTGACGATTCCTGATTGGGCTTGGGGGTAAGCCTTTAATAGCTTCAGGGCGCTCTGGACGATTTCACTAGGGGTGTCTGCTGCAAAGTCTTGTGCTTTGACGTTCCCCGCGCTGACCTTACTGACGCCAACCTGCGCCAGGGCTTTGAATAGCTCAGGGTCGTTAAAGGCATTAAGCGCTTTAGTAGGTAGTACCCCTCTCAAATAAGAAGCAATCATTTCAGGCGAAATGCTGGCTGCTCTCATGCCCTGCTCTAAAGCGCCCTGGACAATTTCTTCGCTCGTAAGGGCGGAAGTGAGGGATTGAGTAGAGCCTGTGAGAGATTCAGTTAAGGAGATAGCAGGGGTCTCGTCGTACTTGTCGAGGTAGATATTCATGCTGGCTCCAGTTAAGCCACCTGTGTCTAAGGCGGCATAGCCAGGAACCGAACCCACCCCTGCTGATTGAGCCTTATCAGTTCCATCTGTGGCAGATACGCCAGGAAGTTTGGAAGGTCTTGATCCAGGAGTAGGCGAACTGCTGCTTTTATCTAATTGTCTGGGCAGCTGTTTAGGATTCAGTGGCGATCGCCCACCTGGTTTTAGGGCTGGCTTATCGTTAGAGGTTCCAGCGTTGCCACTCCCAGAAGTTCCTGAGCCACTACCTGAGCTATCCCCACCTGCGCCCTGCTTCATATCCTTGGGGATACAGTTCTCCAGGCTATCAGTGGCAATTTTAGGTAACGAGGGCAGCGCTGGTAACTTTTGAATTTGGAGCGGTTGGAGGTTAGCGCTCAGGGCATTCATGGTGTTGACGTACACCCGCCGTCCTCGCACCATCACCCCTCCAGAGAGGCTACCAATAAAAGCAACTTTTGGGGAAACGGTCATGGCTGCTTTCTGTCCTGTGAGAACCGCAGACTTACCAGCAACCGTGACAGCGTTACCTGTACTGGATGAGATGTTGCCCTCTTTGGTTAGGGCAACGACGTTGGTCATATTCTGACCATCAGTACCCATGAGGATAATTTGTCCAGTCTTCTGAGCTACGGTTGTGGCTCCATCTGTGGTCTCGCCTAAGGCGTTAGTACCCTCACCAGATTTGCCATTAGGAGAGGAAACAATCGAAATATCCCCACCTGCGCGATGAGCAATTGAACCATAGGCGGCATTGCTAATACTGCCCCCTGACAAGCTGACCATTGTTTCATCAGCCACAGCAGTATGAGTTTTACCCATGCTGGTGTACTCTTCCACGCCAATGTTGCGGAGCTGTTTGGAAACGTTGTCATGGGTGTCAGTCGCAATCATTAACCCTGTTCGTGCCTGGGTAATATGCGACCCTTCCACAAAGTTGACCGATTGCTTCACCTGATTCATCTGGATGTCAGCAACCAAGACCGCAGAGTTATTGGCCTGCACATGGTAGTCCTGAGTATTCAATCCCCAGTGCGGTGCCCGTGCAGCGATCGTGGTGTCAGAGTGCATTCTGATCGCATTGCCAGCAATGGTTCTGGCAGCATGAGAAACTTCCAGGACATTGCCGTGAGCTAATTCAGCTTGGTTGGCTTCTTGCTCAGCGAGGGTGGCGCACTTCTTACCTGCTGCCTTCAGACAGTCTTTGATTTCCTTATTCTTGATCTGGTCAGGCTTCTGTGAGAGGTCCGCCATCTTATCCAAGGTCTCTGGCGCTTTGCCAACAATCGCCTGCGCCATTGTGGAGTTAACGGCGATCGTGCTGTTAACCACAGAGTCAGGGGAGATCGCTTTAACTGGTTCAGCAAGAATCTGATAGGACGTATAGCGCGGACCAATGCTGCCATCAGACACCGCTGCCGCTTGTTGCAGCGCATTGAGCTGAGTGTTGCCGCTAAATTGGGAAGCGCCCATATTGGTTTGCACCAGGTCAGCTGCCTGCATTTTCTTCAGTGAGCCAACATCCTGAGTGCGGGTACTGAACGTAACCTGGTTGCCTAAGCTGGCTAAGTTGCTGGTAAAGGCTTGTTGAATATCCATTGGTTATTGGGTCAGATCATTGATCGCAGTGATGTTGCCTGAAGTATCAAGGGCGCTAAACTCTACCAGGTTGCTACCCGCAATTTGGAGATGAGGTAGATTGCTCTTGAGCAGGGTGTAACCTGCCAGGTAAATGAGGCGGAAGATTCTACCGATAAATTCCAGCAGGGGAGTTAACCCTGTCTTCAATGGGAAAATCGTAACGTCTGTAAATGATGTGTTAGTAGGATGAGTTAGGATATATGCCCTGTTGATGAGGGTGGCAGCAATACTAACTAGCAGCAGATTGTATCCACCAGGGGCGCATAGGTCAGACAGCAATGAGTAAGATACTGCCCTGAGGTTGCCTAACTGGTTGTTGATCGTAATGACGTTGATGAATGGCGTTAGTAACTTTTCCTCGTCAGTAAACGTGGATGCTAGCGGGTTAAACCCAGTACGCTTTCTGACTAGAAGGATGTCATCCAATAAGCCAAACAACGCTGGCGGGAAACTTTGATGAGCAAAGTTGTAGATCAGGTTGCTAAACGAGCCATCGTCAAAACCCATGTCTAAACAGGTAGTTGCTACCGCAATCAGGGTCTTAATCGCTTCGTCTTGGGGAGTTCCTTTTTCTGGAACTTGCCTGAGTGGTTCTCCTTCTCGATAGGGCTTGAGATACCAGTTGATTACCTGGGGTAACCACTGCTCGTAGAAGTCCAGTTGCGTAATGGCGTCTCTGATCTCAGGCAGTTCAAATAGCTGTACCTGGGTTTTGTAGATAGCGAGGTCCGTGTAAGGATCATCATCGGTGTAAGTTTCCAGGAAGTCACTGCCAAATTTACCCAGTGACTCATTATGCTGCATGCGCTTGAAGACCCCATTAACAGCTAGGTCAACGATCTGCGAGGGATGGAGATAATGTTCGCGGTTCTGATCTAGATGCAGGGTGTAACCCAATGACCCATAAGATGTGCCCCAGGTTCTTACGGAAGTAAAGAGAAGCTCCTCCAGGTAGGTACTATCAGGTACCAGGAATTGATCAGCAACCAGCAATTTGCGTCGTTGGTAATGACTGCTGAGGGCACCCTTATCAAGGGTAGAAATAGATGGGATTGCGATTAATAGGTTCAAGTAAGACTCTAGAACCTTATTCAGGTCCAATACGGTCAACTCTGAGTCATTCTCCAGTACAGATCGAAAGAGCTTGTACTGGTTAGTTAAGCTGTTCTCTGCCTGAACGCAATTGATTGCCAGGTTCAGCTGCCGTCGATAATCCAGGGCCTGCTCTAACGCTTTATTGGGTTCCAGGAGAGTTTCATTAATGGGAACGGTGTCTAGATAGAAGAATTCTGGAGCAGCCATAGTTCGGTAATATTTGCGATAGCTTGAATACTGGAAGTCTTATAGTTGAAGCGTTCAGCCAGGATAATGGCGGCGCGATAGCGATCATTGTTAGTAGCGATATCACCAAAGTCTTCAGACTGCGGCAGTAGGTCTGCAATCTGATCACGCAGTAATCGCTCAGGAGCTACGAGTTTGGTATCTAACCTGAGTAGCGTCTGTAATCCTTCAATATCCAGGGATGCCAGCGCTGAAAGGAACGTGGAGCCCAGGGGGTTAGTAATATGCTGATGCAGCTGCATAACCTCAGCGGGTGTCACAATTTGGGAAGTCAGATCGTAAACCTCTGATAGTCCTTCTTTGATCTGTAACTCTGTCACGTAGAAGATTACAGACAACGCCATTTGAATTCGTGGGGGAAATAGCAGGAGCAAGGATGAGCCTGCCCTACAGTCATGGATGACGTGCGGTTTAGTCTCTGTCGAAGTCTTAGGAATCCCTAACAGGGAGGGAGTGAGTAAATAGTTAAAAAGGTTGAGTTGAGGTAGCGTCCCACCTGCTTGTGCAACAGTTGCTTTTAAACTAAATGTGAGGTTTTGACCTGAATAAAAGTCTTGATTAGAAATCGTGGCTACCATATCAACCTTTCAAATAATTAGCGGGGTCTAACGCAGGCCCATACTCACCCTTACGAATTTCAAAATGGGTATGGTCGCCTGTCGAGTGACCAGTACTGCCCATCGTCCCGATCTGCTGTCCTTGCTTGACGAGATCGCCTGCCTTAACAATTACGTTGGTCATGTGGGCGTAGCGGGTAAACAACCCACCATCATGGTCAATCCCAACCTGGTTGCCATAACTTCCACCGCAGGTATCGTTGGTATTTCTGGCTCTACAACTGGTGATGACATACTTCACCACACCATCAGCCGAAGCGTAGAGGGGTGTTCCCTGATTATTCGCAATATCCCAACCAGCATGGAGTTTGCCCCATCGCCAACCAAATTTGGAAGTGACAACTCCCTTGCAAGGCATAATGAACCCACCAGGTTTAAGCGCCCCTTCGTAAGCTTTTGCCCCTACACCTGGTTCAGCATTGCCTGTACTGGCGATCGCGGGGGCGGTAGCACCACTCCCTAACGCCCCACTGTTAACAGCTGAGCTCATCTTAGGTTTACAGCCTGTATAGATGATTCTCTCTTGTTGGGTATAGGGCGGGGGTGGGCAGTTCTCACCAGTGAAGACGGCACTCTTAACCCCAGCCATGCTGGAGCCGCCTACACTCCCACCACTAGAGCCAGATGAGTAATCACCAGGCAAGCTGTTACCACTACCTGCTGGGGGTGGGGCAGACTTAATGCCATTAATGGGAATACCTAATCTTGCCGAGGCATTCTTGAGGAGACCGTTGCGTAAGGAGTTTTTGGTAATTACTCCTCGTGCTGGGTCATACAGAGAAGCCGCTTGTCGCCCTGGCACACCCAGGTTAGCGTTAGGATCTTTAACTGAACGACCCGCAGGATAGAGGACTGTTAGGTACAGGTCTTCTAAGCTGGCTCCTTTTGGTAATCCTTGAGCCGCAAAGTACTTGTCTACCAGGTCTAATTGCTTTAAGGTGCCAATGTTAGTAATATCTCTGGCATTGCCAAACCCAACAGTAGAAGCACCCGTCCCGCCACAGAATTGAATGATCCCCGCACAGTTACCATTCCAGGCTTTAGGATCTAGACCATCTGTCTCCATCATGGAGAAAATCGCAAAGTCATCAGCCGAGAACTGATACTTGGCTGCTAACCCATTAATGCGGTTAATGACGGCTTGCTCTTGACTAGCAGGGATATACCCTTTGTTGACCGCTCGTCGAACTGTTCTGTCTAAGATATCTCCCATTACTTCACTCCTGGGCCAAAGTTGAGTTCTCGTGTCATTGGGTAGTTGCCGAGGTAGCGTTTGAACTTCGTGTCGTTAAAACTACGTGGATCAGAACGTTCCCCACCCTGATCTACTACGGCATGACTGGTAATGCGACCAGACTCTACCCCTGTGCGGCTGGTTAAGTAGGCTAAAGATTGATACTGAGCTTCTGTATATCCGCTATGGGTTGATCCATTTCCTCGCCCATCGCTGGGTGTCTCTAAGGAAATGTGATAGGCAAAGTTATTCACTGAAGCGGGGTTAGACGTAAGCTTGACAGCTTCGCCATTGAAGGCAGAGTTACCTGCACCAAAGGCTCTCTTCTCAGGCGGCACCAGGTAAACCACCGTACCATCGCGCTTAATCAAGGCATGATAGCTGGCTTCTGTCGCAGGGTTATTAAAGGCGGCGATCGCAGAATCAGCGCTACTCACCGTCTCATGGAGTACCACTAACAGTTTGTTAGAGACTGGCTTGCCATTAACATCTGTTGTTTTGCGATCGCCAAAGTTATTGGCGTTAACCGTATTTCTTTCCTGCTTAGGTTTGTAATCAGGTTTTGTTTGATTACGATCCGCAGGTTTGTTTCCTAATTCATTACCAAATTGCTTCTGTAAGGTATCCGCTTCATTTAACCTGGCAGATGTTAATTGGTTTTGGGCTTTCGATGCCTGGGTGTACAGGTCCGCTAACTTACGTTCCTGCTCCATCCTGTAGTTATCTGGGATGGCATCTGCGGCCTCTGAGCTTGTAGAGTTCTTCACTACCATTGGTTTAATGCCGCTGGCAGTCTTATTGGCACTGGCATCTTGAGAGCTGGCAGCAGCGGGTCCACCAATCAGGTCAGCTCGTTTGGCATGCATAGCCGCGAACCTTAAGAGCTTGGTACTCTTCTCTTCGCGATCGCCTGCACTGACCGTAATGATATTGCCATCAGAGTAGAGGATGTTCGCGCCCATTGTGTATTGGACGGTATCCCCACCCTGGTTCTTCATCTGAATAGAACTGGGAATAGGACGTGCCGCTAACTTCTCTGCTGGATCAGCGTGGTATTCTGGCGAGTCATACGCATCCTTCAGGGTCTTACCGCCAATGGTATGAAAGTAAGAATCTTCCTGGGTAATTCTGTTGGGGTGTCCTAATGGTTGGTTAAACTCTGCTCCATTTTGAGTCTGCCCTGGCTTTTGTAGATCACCTTTCTGATAAAAGTCTTTGTAGATTCCCTCAGTGCTAAAGCAGCCAATAATGATGGCATCCTGGAGCATCCCGTTTTTACAGGCAATGACAACAGGAGTACCCTCGTTGAGGGGTTGAGCGATACCAACACCATTGAAACTAGACTCTTGGCTAGCCAGCTTGCAGTTCTCTAGGACTAATCCACCAGCATCAAAGAGCTTGACCTGGTAGTTCATCCCTATGTGGTTCTTACGGGAGACATTAACAATGCGCCCAAACTTAATCTCTGTGTGTTCTTGATAAACTTGTTTGAACCCATGTCGCCAGGTGTAACTGTCGTTGGGGTTAGTAATATATCCATCCATGATCAATAAATTGGTTTTCTAATAATCTTCCAGCCTTTATACTCCTTATATGAAAAAGAACAGTTGGTTAAAGTTTTATAAGAGAGTACGGGATGCGACCTGCAAAATTCTTTAAGGTTCGTTGTTTCAAAGCTTTCTCCAAGTTCATTAGTCAATATGAATATGAATTGTTTTGCAGGCGGAGGTAGAGAAGGGGTTAAAACTTTTCCATCTTTTTCTTTGATTACTGTCCAGCCTAAGTATTGGCGGGCTTTTCCAGCCGCTACACTATGCATACCGGAT
>CAZGDE010000334.1:0-8265 GCA_964524315.1 uncultured bacterium | reverse complement strand
AAAAAACTGAAAGTCTTGTTAGCGCTGAAACCATTAATTGCACTTATCTCTATCTCACAAAACTTACACTAATTGCCGATCAAAAAACTGAAAGTCTTGTTAGCGCTGAAACCATTAATTGCACTTATCTCTATCTGACTATCCTGAGATTACTAGCGCTACTCCCCGGAAATACAGGGCGTTTTAGGCCAGAAGACAAGTGCCCCAGTCCCGACCTCTGTGATAGCATTTCCGTAATTTTTAAGGCGTGCTCAACTAAGAACCCGATGCGACTGGCAGACTTCATCCTTGGGAACATCGAACCCATCCTCATAGAATGGGAGGCATTTGCCCGCAGTCTCGCGGCTGGGGAGAAGATGACCAATCTGGCACTGCGTGACTCTGCCGAGGCGATACTCCTGGCTACCGCGCGGGACATGCAAATCGACCAGAGCTTACTACAGCAGGCGAGCAAGTCTAAAGGTCATGGCGGTGCTGGTGGTGAGGAGAGCGATCGCCTTGACCACGCCTCGAAACTGCATGGTGCGGAACGAGTTGGATCGGGCTTTGACATCATGGAAGTCGTCTCCGAATACCGCGCCCTGCGTGCCAGCGTGCTTCGCCTGTGGCGGGCGAGCAACCCGCAGCCCGACATCAACGATATCAACGACATTACCCGCTTCAACGAGTCAATTGATCAATCCCTGGCTGAGGCTGTCGGCAGTTACACCAATCGCGTCGATCAGTCGCGTCGCATGTTCCTGGCAATCCTGAGCCACGACTTGCGTAACCCGCTCAACAGCATTCGTGGGGCTGCACACATGGTTTCGCGTACGACAAACGAAGACGTGAATTTTGCCAAAGCATTGTCGATGATCGAGAGAAATACAGAGACGATCACACGGTTAACCAATGACCTGATCGATTTCGCATCGACGGGTCTGGGCAGCGCGATGCCGCTGACGCGCAGTCTATTCGATCTGGAAAAACTGAGCCGCAACGTCTTTGAGGAATTTTGCTTTGCTTATCCACAGCGAACACTGCACTTTCACCCACAGGGCGACCTCACTGGCAACTGGGATGCGGCAAGGCTCCGACAGGTCATTTCTAATTTGATTGGCAACGCACTTCAGCATGGGGCAACCGACAAACCAGTCGAACTGACGATCGCTGCCGAAGAATCAACCGTGATCTTGAGCGTGCATAATGAAGGGTCACCAATCCTGCCGGAGATGCTGACAACGATCTTCGATCCCCTCATGCGCTACGCCAAGTCAGAGTCGGAGTCGCAAAAAGTTTCGAGCAGTATCGGTCTGGGGTTGTACATTGCCCGGGAGGTCGTTGTTGCCCACGGGGGCACGATAGCGGTCGCTTCGACGGCACAGGAAGGTACAACGTTCACCGTCCGCTTACCGCGAACTGCGCCCTGTTAATGCCGCCTTTTCTGATACATAACACCCTGTCTAAATGGGAATAGCCTTTGTGCGGGCAACATTCGCTCAACAGCAAGATTTGTCATCTCCTCATAAACTAGAAGCAATCTGAGCGGGAGAACTGCCGATGTCACAAATGCCTCAGTCTCTAGATGGATTAAGGTGTTGGTTGTGGATGACGAAGCAGATATCCGGAAATTTATCACGGTTGTCTTAGAGTCGCAGGGGATGAGCGTCAAGGCAGTTACCAGCGCAGCAGCGGCATTCGAGGTATTGGGAAAAAGTTAGTGAGTTGTGAAAGGGGCTCCATGCCAGAAGGGGTAGGCGGTTTCAGGCCGGGTTGAGTGGGGTGCGTGCGATCTGGGTCCGGTTCACTGACTAACCTGTTTGGGACTCTCGGGAGCCACTAACAGCCTGAACGCAAAAATCAGGGTTTCAATTTTTCCAAGACCTCCCACAACTCATATCCTATTCTATGTCCCACAAACCACACTCAAGATTAATAGTGGGACAGAGCTGAACGGTTGAGGCATAAATTCTGGTCGTCCCTAAAACGGGCGAATGGTTTCCTTGGGCTGGACTGGTGATGTTGGGCTTCGTGTCTTCAACCCAATCTACAAGATCAGCGATCGTACTTTACGGGGCTGGTCTGTGCCCCGCTTTCATTCTTAGGAAAAGTTGCCAACTGTTGGCGTAAGTCTTGAATTTGCTTGTCACGCACAGCAGGGTCAGAATCGTTGTCGTATGGGATGTTTAGTATCTGAGTGATGAAGTAAGCCGCTAAATCAGACACTCGGTAGTACATATACATATTACTAATAGCTCTCCACTCACTTGAACTATACTCCAACCTATTATTGTTACTAAGCAGAGAAAATAAACAAGGCAATGCAGTTCGTCCATAGCCAACTAGAGTTTTTCCAAAGGAACCAGTTCCGTAACCAGGTACCCCCCATAGGTCATAAGAAAGCTTCCCCTTAACACTATCTTGCAGGGTCTGGCAGTAAACTTCCAGGAGTACTGGATCGGGTGAATGGCCCGCTTTTATCAGCATCTCTTGAGCGTAGACACGCAGTCTGGGTGGAAGATCTTGCCTTGCTACAATCCTGGCTAATTCTACCTTTGCATTCGGTTGGGCTAAAACCTCTTCAATACGCTCAGAGAAGAATGGCGCTATTCCAAAGATGGAATTTAGGGAATCTCCCAGTAGCCACCTCTCAATTGTGTTGGCATCTGCTTCCGAAACTGACATAGATTCGGTTGCCAATCTTGATAAAGGCGTGTGGTTCGGAAGCACTTGGTTGGGTTTAAGGTCTGCTCCTCTAGCAGCAGTCCCTGTTATGTGGCTGAAGAATAGCATCACTGCCAGTCCACCTGTCTGTGCCGCTTGAAAGAGCAGTGGCTTACTTTGGATCATAGAATTAGAGGATATCTGAGAAATGTACCAGGCTAAACGACGCAGCATAATTCGGATATTAGCAACCTAGAGCAACGCTTCTGGAGTTTGGGGCAGAATCTCATAATCCCTGATTTTTTCGTCAGTCTGGTTGCAAAATCTAAATGTCCCCAAAACAGATATTTACCGTTGTGGATGCAGCCATTCTTGACCATTTGAAAAGACGCGCGAATGGCGCAAGAACCGAATTGCTCTCAAAACTGCCAAGGATAACCGCTTTTGACAGTTGCAGGAGCCAATAAAGTGAACTGAGCTTGTCCCTGGTAGTATGTACAGGTGTGCATACTATAATTGAGATGGTTTACCAATGGGATAGAGATAAGGCATCTGCCAATCTCCGCAAGCATGGTATTGACTTTGCCGATGCTGTATCGGTTTTCTCTGACGATCTGGCAATTACCATTCCAGACGAACGGTTTGACGAGGAAAGGTTTATCACGATCGGGGTTGATGCAGCAGTATGAGGAGGGATGAGGATGGAAGCTGAATATGATTTTAGTCAGGGTAAACGAGGGGCAATCGACCCAACATCACCTGGAAAAACTCGGATCACCATTCGGTTAGATGATGAGATTTTAGAATGGTTTCGTGAACAAGCTCACAATGCAGGCGGCGGAAATTATCAAACGATGATTAACGAAGCCTTGCGTCAGCATATTCAGCAGAAACGAGAACCTTTAGAGGAAACATTACGCAGAGTTGTTCGTGAAGAGCTTGAGCGTATTGAGCGATGAGATGCTTGCTGAAGGCTAACCAGTCGCTGCACCGGACCGTCGAAAGCTGTCGATTAGGTTGCAACAAGTATCTGCGTTCGGTGAGCTTGGTCGTTGTGCTGTGGTGTTTATTTTTTCAGTGATTCAGGGTACTTTGAACCGAATGTAGAAGAAAATCAATTTCCGTTTCATATGCGTCTACGTCAATGGCTTCTTCTTCTTTTGCTCATCGTGCCGGGTGTTGTTTGTTTCCTAGTCTGCATGTATTATGCGTTGCAGGATTGGGCGGCACTTCAAAGGGCATATGCCAATTTTGAGCGTGTTGCTGGTATTTCCAGTGATATGAGTACTCTATTTGTGGCAGAGGCCAAGCAAAATATTCACCGTATCAATCTGTTTGCTGATGGGGTGTGGGCATTGCTGGGTGCCCTCATTGCATCTGTTGGTATTCACGGGTTATGTGCCATCAGGCAAAGGCAAAGGTAACTGCACGCTCAAATCCCCCATGTGACGTATCAACGACGGCACAACATAAATCCTCGGATACCGTTGGCGAACTCCGATCGGAATCATATTCCTCGCTATTTTGCACTTTGAGTCAATTTCCCACTGCTCACCCTAACAAATAGGGTTTATTCCAATTTGCCTGTTGAATGGCCAGGAATTTCAAGCATTGGCTGAGAGGAAAAACAACGCCAAAAAGGGTGTACCCAAAATGTCCGTTTTAGGAACGGCCAGAAATTTTAGCCTCAACCTGTAATTTTTAGAATTAAATTGCACTGAATCTTCCGTGTTATTTTGCACCCGGTGCTGATGCTGATGTGAGGTAGCGAAATACGGTCTGTTCGCTGGTGCCTAATGACTTGGCAATTTCTGGAACCGTCAACCCGTGCTCGCGCAGTTCTCTTGCTCTTTGAGGTTGCGCTTTGGTTGACCCTCGCTGTCGGCCCTGGTAAACCCCACGTTCTCGAGCAACCTTAATGCCGGCTGATTGCCGTTCTCGGCGGTATTCAAGTTCAATCTCCGCCAGTCCGAACATCACACTGGCCAGCATGCTGCCGATCGCCCCATTGAGGTCAATTTGTTGCGTCACCGATACAACTCGTACACCTCGCTCACACCAATTCGCCAACGTATTAATGCCATCCTTCAAGCGGCGCGAAATCCGGTCTAGCTTCCACACTACAACCGTTTTAATGGAACCTGCAAAAATAGCGGATTGCAACTGGTAAAACGCAGGTCGCTTCAGCGTTTTACCCGATTCCTTATCCTCAAACCATTGCACGGATGCTAGATCATGTCCGTGGCGAATCAGCCATTGCTCTACTTCAGCTTTCTGACTATCCGTTTTCTGAGTGCGAGAAGAGACTCGAAGATAACAGGCGATCGAGCAGGACATGGTGTGGGGTACAGAGACTGACAAATAGAGTACAACCCTTTTTGGCGGAATTTTCCCTCCGCAGCAAACCTTGAAATTCCTGGTCGATCAACGAACAAAATTGAAGGAACCCTGTTTGTTAGGGTGAGTAGTGGAAATTCAGAGTGCAAAGTAACGCAGAAGATTTAGTGAAAATTAATTCTGAAAATTACAGTCTGGTTGCGATGTCTGGATGTCTCACAATGGATACTTTATCGAGCTGTAAATTCTTGAGATGGGTATTGCCCACCCTACGCACTGCCTGTCTCATGGTACTGATGACCCTGCTCCTGGGGTTACTTCCGTTGCCTGGTTATGCCATCACCGTTCAGGATATTGCCAATCCCCGGGTTACGGGTGGCTGGGTGACAGATCAGGCGCAAGTCTTGTCTCTTGATGGAGAACGCCAACTGAACCAACTGCTGACGCGCCTGGAGGCGAAAACCCAGGTAGAGATGGCTGTGGTGACCGTAGCTGCACCAGTACAACCTCTTACCCCTCATGCCTTTGGCAAAGCGCTGTTTAATACCTGGGGGATTGGTAAGGTTGGGGTGAATAATGGTGTGTTGCTGCTGGTAGCGGTAGCCGATCGCCGGATTGAAATTCTCACTGGAACTGGCATGGGTACGCGCCTCCCTGACACCTATCTGTATGACCTGATCCAGACTCAAATCAAACCCGCTTTTCGGCAGAACCATCTGGAGGATGGAATTATTCGTGGAGTCACCCAGATCTCAGCCAAATTAACTGGGCAAGATCCCGATCGTCCCCTGATGGCCGATTGGGTTCTATTCCTCATGGTTGGACTAGGTGGGGTTGGCCTGGTGGTTGCTGGCTGTGGCTACGGTTGGGTAGGCTGGCTGCGGCAACAACCTGTGGTTCTACCGCCGACGGGCCATCACCACCAACCCTACGGTTTTTCCATCAACGACCTGTCCTTCGATCGCCTGGTGGCCCTCACTCCCTATCGGGTAGGCTGGCCGCGATCGCCCTTTATCCTGCTGACTCTAGGTTTATCGCTGTTCAGCGGTGCGCTGGCCGCGATCGCCTTACAGTTACTGGCTCAACCCCAAATCGCTGATCATCTCTACGCTCGCCTTTTGCTGATTGGTGGAGGCTGTGTCCTGAGTACGGCCTTCCTCTACCCCGTAGACTGCTGGCTGAAGCGGTCTACCATGAACCTGCAACAGATCATTTCTGGTAGCTTAACGAGTTTGATCCTGGCAGTGGGACTGTGCCTCCCCGCGTTTGGTCTGGTGTTGGCTGTTCAACGGGTAACCTGGGAGACGGCAACCATCGCTGATCTACTGTGGACCGTTCCGGCTTACGTTGGGCTGTGGAACGGGTTGATTGCTGGATGGTTTGCTAAGGAAAATACGGGGATGCTGCGAGTGCCGCCGCAGTACCGCTGTCAGATCTGCCAGCAGCCGATCGAGGAAATGCAGGAGCGCAGCCGTTTAGTCAGTCTTTTTCCCAAACTGGTCAGCACGACCTATCGGGGATGGCAGTGTTCGACCTGTCATCCTACCGTGACCGCAGCCGGGGTCTTTCTGTTTACCCAGGAACCAAAACGATATACGGCTGCCAGCAGTGGAGATGGCAGGGGCTCATCCAGTTACACCAGTTACGACTCCTACGACTCATCCAACACTACAAGCTGGGATACCTCTTCCGGTAGTTCTTCTAGCAGCGATTTTGGTGGAGGCTCCACCGATGGTGGGGGAAGTGGCGATAGCTGGTAATAATTATGAAGGTCAATCTACTCCGCAAACGCTCAACGAGGTACCTTGATTGACAGATATGGTTAATTTAGGACTCTTCTGCATCGGGCTCGGGTAACTCTAGGGCCTGTTGTAATTGCTCCACGGTTGGCAACTCGGCTTGCAACTCTGGCGGCAGCTTACCCAGATGATAGGTACTCACCCCGATCGGCTTATTCAAATCTCTTAAGGCATAATCCGCAATTAACTTGTCTTTAGTCCGGCACAGGATAATGCCTACTGAGGGGCGATCGTCCGGGTGCTTCACCTGGTCATCCAGAGCCGATAGGTAGAAATTCATCTTGCCTGCGTCCTCGGGTTTGAACTCCCCAATTTTCAGGTCAATCACTACCAGGCACCTTAAGCGATAATGATAAAACAGCAGATCCAGAAAAAAATCTTGATTGCTGACTCGGAGGGGGTATTCACTGCCCATAAAGGCAAACCCGCTGCCCAGTTCCACCAGGAAGTCTCGAATTTTTTCCACCAAACCTGCCTGAATTTCTCGTTCCCTGGCTCCCTGCCTTAACGTCAAAAAATCGAATATATAGGGGTCTTTCAACGCCTGTTCTACTAAATCTGACTGGGGATCAGGTAACGTTTGCTCAAAGTTATGGCTTTTCTTCAGGCTGGCCTGGCGAGCATACAGATTGCTCTCAATCTGTTGCAGCAGGATATTGCGGCTCCAGCCATGTTCCAGGGTCTGTGCTATATACCAGTCGCGCTCGATCGGATTTTTCACCTTTTCCATCAGGACGGTGTTGTGCCCCCAGGGAATTTGTGCCACAAGCTGTGGCACAAATTCACCCTGACTGCGGTAGGTCAAGTACAACATTCGCATCCGGTACAGGTTACGGCGGGAAAACCCTTGCAGGTCAGGCATTTCTCGCTTCAAGTCCTGTTCAATTTGGGTGAGTATGGCATCGCCCCAACCCGATTGCTCCTGCCGCTGCACAATCTGTTGCCCAATTTCCCAATACAGGGAGATCATCTCCTGGTTCACTGCCAGGATTGCTCGGGTCTGCCGAGCCTTAATTTTGGCTTTTAACTCCTTGAGAAAGTCAGGGTAGTCACCGGGCAGCAGATCACTCATGCAGACAAAATACTTATTTGGAGATTGAGACTTTTGAACTTTAACAAACCCAGGTCTCATTTCTTAAGGGTTCGCGTTTAAGGATGTCCCGGTATTCTGCGAATGGGGCAGGAATTGAGTTGTGTAGGCTGGGAAGCGATCGCTGTGGTACTCCAGCAGATGTGCCAGTTCACGCACCAGGACGTATTCCAGACACTCGATCGACTTCTCTAGGATGAGCTATTAGTTCTGCTGCTCACTGGGGTTAGTTGGTTGATACCTCTGATTAATTGCCTCGTTAATCCGGGGTAGGTCGTTCTCTAGAAATTGCTCCCAAAAGTTCTGAACCTCTCTGGAAATATCATCAATCGACGCATCTGGGTTGATATTTCCGGTAACAGTTTGTCTCATTAGAACAACCCACCCCTTATCCCC
>CAZGDE010000333.1:1718-8295 GCA_964524315.1 uncultured bacterium | reverse complement strand
AAGAGCCGTCTTGCCCAGTAATACCTGTAATCAGTGCGCGCTTTGCTTGAGTCATGTTCCTCCCTCGTATTCCAATAGACAAAATCAATTCAACTCAACGAAACAGGGATAACAACAGCCAATGGCCTGGCACCGACTAGTTTCCTGGCAACAACCTTTAACCTTCGTATATCCTTCGTATATCCATTGCCTGACTCGCAACTTCCGATGATATATCAGTGTTCAAAACCTGCCAGTCCTTAACAGGATAAAATCACCTCTCTTGATAGAGAACGTTTCATTGAGAAACCTTACTTCATCAAGTCCCCACAATCGCTCTGTAAAACCACAACACCTCAACCAGTTCACTCCTGTGATTGCTGCAATCTGACTTAGCCACCAACTATTTGAACCGGAAGATGGTCAAACCAAGAAATGGTAACGTTGTTATGCCAATTGTTGAGTTGGTTTCGCAATTGAGGATATCGTAGCTAGCCAACATCGCCCGTTTAACCTCCATTGTTCGTATCATGGATGAAACGTGCTTGTGAATCGCACCACAGACAGAGAAAGCACTGCTTACGATCAAAACTCGCGCTGAGAAATCGTGACGTTGGACAAAAGATCAGAACAGGTGTTCTGTTTTCATGGAACTAATGTATTATTAGAGGCTATAGCAATCCTATCTAGATTGTGAGCCAGGATTACTGCGCATCCTTGCCCACAAAGATTCTCGTTCTCACAAATGATGAAGGCCGCTATATATGCTTTGTCGGGTTGAGTTGCGTTTAACCCCAAATCTGGCATAACTCTAGCAATGATTCCAGAACTCCCGTTAGGTTCCGTTGTTCAAGGTTCACTGAGCCAGGGCTTAGAAGTCCGGTTACATCCCGATATCTCTGTTGAAGATATGCGGGTGGGTAAGTTTTTGGTGGTGCGAGGCGTGCGATCGCGCTTCTTTTGCATGCTTACCGATGTCTCCCTTGGTACAACCAGTCCCCGCATCATGGCCAACCCACCAGAACCAACTAATACGTTCTTACAGGAGGTTCTAGCAGGCAGTGGCACCTATGGCACTGTCAATCTGTCGCCCATGTTGATGATTAATCAGGAGCCAGAAGGTAGAAACCATTTACAGAGCAAATCAGCCCAGGAGCTAACCAACCGATCCAACCCAAAAGCCAACCAAACAAAAGCTCAAATCGCCTCCTACAAAGCTCAATCGAGTGCGGCGATCGAATTGTTGCCGGTAAAGACAATTCCCAGCCACTTCAGCCAGGTGTACGACGCCAGTGAAGGCGACTTTCGCGCCGTGTTCGGTTGGGAAGATGACCCGACACGACGGAATTTTGCGATCGGGCAACCCATCGATATGGATGTACCCATTTGTTTGGATCTGGATCGCTTCGTCGAACGTAGCAATGGGGTCTTTGGGAAGTCGGGCACGGGTAAATCGTTTCTTACCCGCTTGCTCCTGTCGGGCATCATTCGGAAGCAGGCAGCGGTGAATCTCATCTTTGACATGCACTCCGAATACGGTTGGGAGGCGACCAGGGAAGGTAAGCAATTCAGTACGGTAAAAGGGCTGCGGCAACTGTTTCCAGGTCAGGTGCAGATTTATACCCTTGACCCTGACTCAACCAAACGACGGGGTGTCCGGGATGCTCAGGAACTTTATATCGGCTTCGATCAGATCGATGTGGAAGACTTGATGCTAGTAAGGGGCGAGTTGAACCTGTCGGAAGCCAGTCTGGAAAACGCCATCATTCTCCGTAATGAATTTGGCAAGTCGTGGATTAATCGCCTGCTAAGTCTTACGAATGAGGAAATTCAGGAGTTTTGCGAAACCAAAATGGGGAGCAAATCTTCGATTATGGCCCTCCAGCGGAAGCTGAACCGCCTGGGTGAACTTAAGTACATTCGCCAGGCATGCCCACATAACTATGTGGGGCAAATTTTAGAATCGCTGGAAGCCGGTAAGCATGTTGTGGTGGAGTTTGGTTCCCAATCAAACTTGCTCTCTTACATGCTAGCAACCAACGTGATTGCTCGCCGCATTCACCAGGCTTATGTTCGCAAAGCAGAACAGTTTCTCCAAACCAAAAATATCAGCGATCGCCCCAGGCAACTGGTCATTACGATTGAAGAAGCCCACCGATTTCTCGATCCGGCAACGGTGGGCCAAACTATTTTTGGCACGATCGCCCGCGAAATGCGAAAGTACTTTGTCACACTGTTGGTCGTCGATCAACGGCCTTCCGGGATTGATAACGAAGTCATGTCCCAGATTGGTACCCGCATCACTGCTTTACTCAATGACGAGAAGGACATTGACGCAATTTTTACCGGGGTTGCTGGGGCCCAAAGTCTCCGTTCGGTATTGGCAAAACTTGACTCAAAACAACAAGCTTTAATTCTGGGCCATGCCGTTCCCATGCCAGTTGTGATCAAAACTCGCCCCTATGACGAAACCTTCTATAGCGAAATTGGTGATACAGCCTGGGAAGAAATGCCAACCGCAGTGGTCTTCAAAGCTGCCGAAGCAGCTAGAGCCGATCTAGGAATTTAAATCTGGCCCTATCGCAGGCGCGTATAACTTACATACTTGACAATCTCCCATACCATACGAAGGTCACAGAAATGTCACATGGCTGCGGCAAGATATCCATAAGCTGACGGTATAACAATCCCGTAATAGCGGTAGTAATGCGTCCACCCCCCTACTTTCACCACTTTCTAAGTTCGGTTATCTCTCTCATTTGAGTCTATTCACAGCAGTGTTTTTGAGCCACTATAGAGATCGAAACAGAACGCCCATACTTACCAAATTTGCCAGACTTCTTCTCAGGAATCATCCATTAGGAGGAAACTAAGAAACTTTCACTACGTCTACAATACTTCCTAGAAGAAAAAGATAAACTCATAATGATTCCGCCCTATAAAACGTTCTAAGTTCATTTCCAGTTTTACAGCTTAAGTAAAGCTTAGTGGTTTCAGGCCAATCCCCCATCTAAAACCCTTATCAGGTCGCAACTGTTCTCACTTAATGAATTACAGATAGGGATTGTCAAAGTTTCGTTTTACCTGTCTACCTTAGTTTTTTCACCTCAGCTTCAGCTTCACCTGTTATTGTTCGTCACTGTCTCTTCGCCACTGGGCAAACCATTCTCCTGAACCGTGTAGTTTCCCTACTTAGAGATGCGTTCTGCCAGGTGGTGCGATTTTTAGCTTATTTCACCATTTTGTCGATTCATTTCTTCTCAGTCTTTGTCTACGGAGTCAATACGCATCCATGACCACTGCCAGCACCAAACCCAAGACCACCAAGCCCACCTTTACGGCAGATATGGTTCGCACCTACTTGCACGAAATTGGTCGTGTGCCCATGCTGACCCATGAGCAGGAAATTATCTATGGGAAGCAGGTACAGCAGATGATGGCGCTGCAAGAGAAGAAGGACGCCCTTGCCCAACGGTTAAACTACGAGCCAACAGAGAAAGAGTTGGCAGACCATGCAGCGATTACGGAAGCCGACCTCAAGGACATTATGCAGAAAGGTCGGCGCGCCAAGCAAAAGATGATTGAGGCAAATTTACGCCTGGTTGTTTCGATCGCCAAAAAGTATCAAAAGCGCAATCTGGAATTTCTAGATCTAATCCAGGAAGGCACGATGGGTCTGGAGCGGGGTGTCGAGAAATTTGACCCAACCCGGGGTTACAAATTCTCAACCTATGCCTACTGGTGGATTCGGCAAGCAATTACACGGGCGATCGCCCAGCAAGCACGCACGATTCGCCTTCCCATCCATATCACGGAAAAACTCAACAAAATCAAGCGGGTACAACGGGAACTGGCCCAAAAGCTAGGACGAGCCGCTACTGCTGCTGAGATTGCTGCCGCCCTGGAATTGGAACCTTCCCAGATTCGTGAGTTCCTGACCCTCTCACGGCAACCTGTTTCCCTGGATTTGCGGGTCGGTGACAATCAGGACACTGAACTGCAGGAACTCCTGGAAGATGAGGGGCCATCCCCCGAAACTTACATGGCACAGGAGTCACTCCGGCAAGATCTAGAAACCCTGATGGCCGACCTGACGCCCCAGCAACGGGAAGTGATTTCTCTACGCTACGGCTTGGAAGATGGCAACGAATTGTCCCTGGCCAAGGTGGGTGAACGGCTCAATCTGAGTCGGGAACGAGTCCGCCAATTGGAACGGCAAGCCCTTGACCATCTGCGTCGCCGTAAGGCCAGGGTAAGGGAGTATCTGGCCAGCTAACGGAGTAGTTTAGTCAATGACAGGGGTTTCAGGATTCACCTGAAGCCCCTTTTTATTTGCGGGGTACTACCGCCTCAGCAGGGGCAATTGATATTAAAGTTTTTCGCTTGACAACATAAAGTCCAGCCAGGAATGGGACAAAACTTCTGGTAAGATGGAGAGTTTGCACGGGCTTCGACGCTTGCTAAGGAGACAAACCCATCATGGCTCGGATGTATTACGACGCAGATGCCAATTTAGATTTATTGAACGGAAAGACCATTGCCATCATCGGCTATGGTTCTCAGGGGCATGCCCACGCCCTGAACCTGAAAGACAGTGGGATGAACGTCATTGTGGGGTTGTACCCAGGTAGTAAGTCAGCGATCAAAGCAAAGGAAGCAGGACTGACCGTTCACAGTGTGAATGATGCGGCTAAACAGGCAGATTTCATTATGATCCTGTTGCCCGATGAAGTTCAGAAGACGGTGTACAAGAATGAGATTGAACCCCACCTGACTGAAGGTAAGACTCTGGCTTTTGCCCACGGGTTTAACATTCACTTTGCCCAGGTTGTTCCACCCAGTAATGTGGATGTTGTCATGGTGGCACCCAAAGGCCCAGGACATCTAGTTCGTCGCACCTACGAACAGGGTGAAGGGGTTCCCGCGTTGTTCGCCGTGTATCAGGATGCAACCGGACAGGCCCGCGATCGCGCGATGGCATACGCCAAAGGTATCGGTGGTACCCGTGCTGGGATTCTGGAAACAACCTTCCGTGAGGAGACCGAAACCGACCTATTTGGTGAACAGGTTGTCCTCTGTGGTGGCTTAAGTGCCCTGATTAAAGCTGGATTTGAAACCCTGGTAGAAGCTGGCTATCAACCCGAACTGGCGTACTTTGAATGTCTCCACGAGGTCAAGCTAATCGTTGACCTGATTGTTGAAGGCGGACTTGCCACAATGCGCGACAGCATTTCTAACACAGCCGAGTATGGCGACTTAACCCGTGGGCCTCGCATTGTAACTGACCAGACCCGTGTCGAAATGCGGAAAATTTTGAACGAAATTCAAACTGGTCAATTTGCACGGGAGTTTGTGCTGGAAAACCAGTCGGGTAAACCTGGATTTACGGCAATGCGCCGCCGGGAAGCCGAACACCCAATTGAAGAAGTTGGTAAGGATCTGCGGGCGATGTTTAGCTGGCTGAAGAAAGCATAGCGATCGCAACCGGCACTAAGAACCTGTCTGAAAGCTCTAGATGATATCTATTTCCATAATGGTCATGGGCTTTTGGATAGGTTCTAGATTTGCGAACCTAAGATGAAGTTTTGCTGTTCTCGGATCCGTAAGGCGGAAACGGAACTTTTTTTTGGCAAAATGGTCTTTGACAAAAATTAATTAATTTCAATAAAAGTTTAGTGGTAAAGCGGGTTCTCAACCCGATATTCAGCCTTTATTTCCATCTGCCCCTCAAACACGTAAGCGGGAGTTAACCCAAATGGTCGAATGGATTACGAACACCATGCATTCTCTGGGTTACCTGGGGATTGGGCTACTGATGTTTCTCGAAAACCTGTTTCCGCCCATTCCCTCAGAATTGATCATGCCACTGGCAGGTTTCACCGTGGCTCAGGGCAAAATGAATTTTGCTCTGGCAGTACTGGCGGGAGTCGTCGGCACAATGGTGGGGGCCCTACCCTGGTACTATGCTGGCAAGTTTTTAGGGGAAGTTCGTTTACGTCGTTTAGCTGATCGTTACGGTAAGTGGTTAGCCCTTTCTGGAAAAGATATTGACAAAGCAAACTACTGGTTCGCGAAGCGCGGTGCCAAAGCAGTGTTTTTGTGTCGCCTGGTTCCAGGGGTAAGGACGCTTATTTCCCTACCCGCTGGTATCAGCGAAATGCCTATTGTTGCCTTTATTCTCTACTCCACGGCTGGTACCACCCTATGGATTTTGTTCCTGACAGGGTTAGGGTACTTTCTGGGCAGCAATTACTATTTGGTAGATGAATATCTAGGGCCTGTCTCTAAAATTGTATTAATCAGCTTAGTGGCAGCATTTGCATTTTGGGTATTCCGGCGCAAACGCAAGCTCCGGGCAGCACGACGGAAAGGCTAATTTGCTAATATCCCTTGCCATTTAATCAAGCTGGGAGGTAGATGCTTCAATCTGTGCCTTTGTAAGAGATAATGACTGGCAACGGGGCAAACAATTTTGTATCGTCTGCTAATTAATTGCCCTCTGGGGTTCCAGGGCAATTTTTTTCACAAGCGCAACATTCCCCCTTATTAGTGGTAAAAGTATCTTTGAATACTAGTATCTTTGGATACTATCTATGCG
>CAZGDE010000333.1:0-1708 GCA_964524315.1 uncultured bacterium | reverse complement strand
GGATAAGTTTCGGTTATTGCCTTGCCATTAACCCCATACGAATGGAGTTATGCTATCCACCCTCCGAGGCAGACAGCAGGTAGACAGAAGATACAGACATAATTAACTGTAGGATGGGTATAGTCGGCGGCATAACGGCATTAATGCTTTGCTGCGATGCTGGAACGACCTTACCCATTCTGTCGTCGTTTTATTTTAATTCTGCTGACTGACGCGCCGGTTCATAACATTTAGTGTCGAATTATCGAGTCGTTTGCAGGAAAAACTTATTTCAGATCTGACTATGCATTTGGTAACTATTAATTGGGTGTAATTGGGTGCGGATGGTTGATCGCATCGCCTCTCACTCTCCACTGTTAACAAATACGTAAAGTAAGTAACCATTGAACTCACGTGATCGCTACTGGCAGCTAATAGCTTACATTCGGCCTCATGGTCGAACTATCGTGCAAGCATTGCTGTGTACTCTCATCTTCATGGCAATCTGGCCTCTTCTGGCACACATTGCGGGCGACCTATCAGTGGCGATTGCCCGTGGTGATGTCTGGACGATTGGCAGACTTGCCGGTATCAGTGCCGTTATCTTCCTGGTCCAAAAAATTGCCCAGTACGGGCAGGACTCCCTTATTGCCAAGGCATCCCTCGCGATCGCCTACGATATGCGTAAGCAGGTTTATGCCCACCTGCAACGGCTTAGCCTGAGCTATTTTGAAACCGCCCAGAGCGGGGATCTCGCCTACCGTTTGACCGAGGATGTGGATCGGGTTGGTGAGGTCGTCAACAAAATCTTCCACCAGTTCGTACCTAGCACACTGCAATTGGTTGTAGTGCTGGGTTATATGGTGTCACTCAACTGGCAATTAACCCTGGCAACGCTGGCGATCGCGCCACTGATGGCGCTGTTAATTACGATTTTTGGCGAACAATTACGAAAACTGTCCTTTCGCAGTCAAAGCCGCATTTCCAATCTGTCTGCCATGCTTGTCGAGGTTTTTAGTGGCATGCGGTTATTACAAGCTTTTGCCGCCGAAGACTACATGCTGGATCGAATTGGGCGAGAAGCCGAACGCAATCGGCGGGCCCGTTATCGGACAGAACAGCTAAAGGCCATTCAACAGCCCGTCGTTGGCTTTCTGGAAGCGGTTTCCCTGCTTCTATTTCTCCTGTTAGGAGGCTGGCAGGTCTCCCAGGGTAATCTGACCGGGGGGCAGTTTGTCAGCTATCTGACGGCCGTCCTAATGCTGATTGATCCTATTTCACTGGTAACCAGCAATTACAACGAATTTAAGCAGGGAGAAGCCTCGATCGATCGGATCTTTGAACTCCTTGCCATCCAACCGAAGGTAGTAGATAAACCGGGAGCTGCCGCCTTACCACCCGTTACTGGGAAGGTGGAGTACCGCAACGTTAGCTTTTCCTATCAGCCCAATCAACCTGTACTACGGGGTTTAAGCCTAATGGCACTACCGGGTGAGGCGATCGCCCTCGCCCCGGACCGCTTCGGCCCCTGCGCCGCGGCGCTGGCACCTCACCTCGACGGGCTGGCCGAGAGGGCCGAGGCGGCCGGCTGGACGGAGCGGGAGGTCGCCGCGGCGGTGCGGGCCTGGCTCGACGCCCGCAAGGGGTGAGGCCGCCCCGATTGGTAAGCCGAAAAGCATTAGCATATTATGTCTTAGCAGATTTGCGCTTCTCCTTAATGGCATCATGA
>CAZGDE010000332.1:0-8305 GCA_964524315.1 uncultured bacterium | reverse complement strand
AAATCCGGAAACAGCCGTTTAATTGCTTCGTTACGGCGCTGGTAACAGTCAAAACCGGCTAAGGCACCGGACAGGTCTTCCTTGATCAGGCTTTGTAAGCCGTACTGATCCGCCAGTTTACGCGCTAACCGCTCACTCTCCGGGCTAGACTCACCCTCTGGCAACATCAGGGCCACCACCCGCTCCGGGCCAAATGCCCGTACACACAACGCCAGCACAACGGAAGAGTCAACCCCACCACTAATGCCCAGCACCACTCCCTGCCGATGGAGGGTTTGATGCACGCCCTGGCGGAGTCCTTCAACCAGACGCTCCGTTTCTTGCTCGACATCCAGTTCCAACGAATGTCTCCCAAAGGTTGTTGCTTTGTCACTCACAACATGACTCATACGGCTAATTCCTCTTTAACATTGTGGTTGATTACTTTCACCCGATCGCTCGCCGTCAGGGGCGATAGGCGGGTGGCAAACGCTTGCACAAACTGGTGATGGGTCAACTGGGCGGATAGGACACCCGCGATCGCCATGTCATCGACTTCACTGAGATGTTGACCGCTCTGTGCTTTTTGTACTAATTGGGCAACGGCAAGGGGGTTAAATAACCCGGTTGCCTGTAACGCGCTTTCGGACAATAACTCTGTCACATAGTCTGGAGTCTGGTCATGGAAGAAACTGCGGTGAATGGGGGCCCGGTAGGGACGCTTCCGGCGTTGCCAGATGTCGGGTGGTAGCAACTTACTGGCTAACTGACGCAACAACCATTTTTCATTTAACCCACGCAACTTCAGCTTACTGGGTAGACGGTTGCAAAACTCCACAACCCGGTAGTCCAGGAAGGGGAAACGGCCTTCGACCGAGTTCGCCATAGCCACGCGATCGCCCTGAGAACACAACAGATACGGCGATAGAAACGTCGTAATCTCAAGATATTGGGCTTTTGCTAACGATGACCACTGGTTGAACTGGTCAGGTAATGATAGCAGTGCCTCTGCCATGTCTTTGACCGATGTTGTTGGCTGATGCTGCAAGAGCCGTTGGAGCCGTGTTCCATGTAGCCAGCGCAACATATGGGAGTAGAACGGTGAGTCAGTTTCCGTGAGTTGCTTCTTAAAAAAGCTGGTCAGGAATGCCGCATTGTTGCCCAAACGCGAAATTTCCGGGTAAAGCCGTCGCAATAAGAGCGATCGCCAGGCCGAATCCGGTTGTTTCGCCCAGAAGCGCCGGATCACCATTTCCTTAAAAATGTCATACCCACCCAGAAATTCATCGGCACCTTCACCCGTAATCACCACTTTCAAATGGTGATCCCGCACCAACCGCGACAGCAGGAACATGGGCGCAGGCGCGGTACGTAACATGGGTGTTTCCGTATGCCAGATGACTTCGGGAAAAACGTTACCAATGTCAGCCTGAGTACAGTACACAACCTGATGTTGAGTACCCAGAATGTCAGCCATCAATCGCTGAAACTCACTCTCGTCAAAGTCGGGATCGGAAAAGGCAATGGAAAAAGTATCCAGGGAATTTTGGGTGTATTTGCGAATAATGGCCGTCGTGGTGGATGAGTCCAGCCCACCACTGAGATAGGCTCCCACCGGCACATCGGCCTTCAGCCGCAGCAGGGTGGCATCGATAAGTAACTGCTCAAATTCCTCCAGGTAGTCCTGCGGCGAACGGTTGGAGTCTGGTGCGGTGGTAAAGTCCAGTTGCCAGTAGGGCGCGATGGTAAAGTTACCATTCTGGGCAATCAGGTAATGTCCCGGTGGTAGGGTCAGGATGTCCTGAAACACTGTGTAAGGAATCTGGGCGCTCCAGAAGGTAAACACCTGTGCCAGTGCCGCCGGATCAATCGTTGCCATCACGGCTGGATGGGCCAGTAGGGTTTTGATCTCGGAACCAAAGATGATCTGACCATCCTGAACCGTGTAGAACAATGGTCGTACACCCAGGCGATCGCGGGCCAGAAAGAGACGACGATTCCGCGTATCCCAGAGGGCGATCGCAAACTGGCCATTGAGCAAATTCAAAAAGTCTGGCCCGTATTCCTCATACAGGTGCAGGATCACCTCCGTATCGCAATTCGTTTTAAACCGATGACCCCGTTTTTCCAGATCAGGGCGCAATTCCTGGTAATTAAAAATCTCACCATTGAAGACAACCCAGAGGGTATCATCTTCGTTGCTAATGGGTTGCTGTCCACCACTCAAGTCAATAATACTGAGACGGGCATTGCCCAGATTCACCCATCCATCCCGGTAAATACCAAACTCATCGGGGCCGCGATGCCGAATCATGCCCAACATCTGCCGCAAAACCAGCTCCGGGACGGGCTGTGGCTCATGCAAATTAAAAACGCCCACAATGCCGCACATCGGCACCTCCTTAATCAATTTGATTCGCCAGTGTTCCCACTGTCCACACAAAAATCCCAATGCAGAAATCTAAAGGCGAAATCTCAATATGGAACGCTCAATATGGAAACGGGCATACAATCAGGCATCATTCAGGCACGACAGAAGCTACTTCAGCTCCAGCTTATTCAACTTGCCATTGGCACTCTTGGGCAGGTCTGCCCGAAGCTCGACAAAACGGGGAACCATAAAATCTTCGAGATGGGTGCGGCAGTGGTGCAATATATCGGCTTCAGCCAAAGTTGCCCCCGGTGTTAACACCACAAATGCCTTAATGGCCTGTCCCAATAAGGGATCGTCGACACCAATCACAGCCGCTTCCTGCACACCTGCCAGACTGTACAGGGCGTTTTCCACTTCCTTGGGAGACACCTTCTCGCCACGACTTTTGATCACATCATCCTTCCGGGCCACGAAGTAGAAAAAACCGGCCTCATCAACCCGGAACAGATCTCCTGTGTAACACAACCTCTCACCAGGCAAGGCTCCTGGTCGAAAGCGGACGGCTGTTTTCTCCGGTGAGTTCCAATACCCCCGCATCACATGTCGCCCCCGCACCACCAATTCCCCGACCTGACCAGACCCTAACTTTTGGCCCGTGTCATCTTCAATCCAGGCTTCGGTACCGGGAATGGGAATACCCACCGAACCGGGACGCTGGTCTAATTGTGCTGGTGGGAGATACAGTGTCCGTTTCGTCTCGGTCAGGCCATACATTGAGAACAGCGTTGCTTGGGGAAACTTAGCCCGCAGTTCGGTGATATGGGAGGGTGGCAACGCAGCGGCAGTATTGGTGATATAGCGCAGACTGGAGAGATCGTATCGGCTCAAGTCAAACTTGATTAATACTGTAAAGATCGTCGGCACTCCGGGAAAACCCGTCACCCGCTCTTCTTCCAGCCGTTTGAGAATTACAGCCGGGTAGGTGAATCCTTTTTCTAGTACCAGCGTGCCACCAAATTTACACACCATCAACCATTGATACAACCCATAATCAAACGATAGGGGTAATAGTCCAATCACAATATCAGACTCAACATTGCCAAGATATTGAATAATAGAACTGGCTGCAAAAACGACATTGCTATGATCGGACATGACCCCTTTGGGTTCACCCGTACTGCCCGAAGTATAAATCAGGCAGGCCAGGTCAACATCAATATTCACCTGGGGTGGACGATGTTCTGGATAATCAGATTGGATGGCGTTGTAGCTTAGAAATAAGTCATGGCTGGTCTCTTCCAGGGGAGACGTGAGTACAACCACTTTTAAGCTTGGTACCGTTTGTCCAAGCTGTTGGGCAAGCTGGGTTTGTTTACCACCGATAATCAAGGCACTGGCCGCACAATCATTCAGAATATAGGCGCACTTATCGTATTTAGTCGTGTGGTTAATCGGTACGAACACACAACCGGCCTTGAGTGCCGCAAAGATCCCGATCGCCAACTCCACACTGTTGGGTAAATAAAACGCCACGCGATCGCCCCGTTGTAAGCCCTGACTGCGTAGAGCATGGGCTAATCGGTTCGCCTGAATGTCTAGCTCAGCATAGGTCAAACGCTGACCATCACAGATGAGAGCAACCTTATCTGGCAGGCGATCGGCGCTGTTTTCTAAAAAATGGTGTACTAACATGAGATGTCTCCCTGGGAGTTGGCAAATCACCATCCCTGATTACGACTCAGGCAGCTACCTGTTGTTTGCTTTGGACAAACGAGGTCAATTGCTTAATCGAGTCAAAGTTGTCTGGCACAATTTCGTGGTCGGCAACCTGGATGCCAAACTGTTGCTCCAGAAACAACACCAGTTCAATCACATTCATGGAGTCAATCACACCATTCTCCAGGAATGAAGCAGTGTCCTCATAGGGGTAGCTCTTACTAAAAAGAATGGTCTCTGCAATATGTTTCCGCAGAACTTCTTCAACTGGCATTGTTAAGTCTCCTTCAAAAGATATAGAGCTAATTTCAATGGTTGACGTGCAGCAAAATCTATACAGCTGAGACGGACGGCTGGCTTCCCCAGATCTCGCTCACATCTAT
Source organism: uncultured bacterium (assembly GCA_964524315.1). Classification (GTDB taxonomy): domain Bacteria; phylum Cyanobacteriota; class Cyanobacteriia; order Leptolyngbyales; family Leptolyngbyaceae; genus CAZGDE01. The sequence continues at coordinate 3,853 of CAZGDE010000332.1, read as the reverse complement.
ATATCACTTCCATCCCCTTTAGATAGATCTCCTTTAGATAGATCTCGTTCTACTTTGAATCCAGTAATATCCTTGGTGGAGATACTTTGTATTCTGAAAACTTTGACGCTATCAAAGCCAGGTTGATGAGCTTAAACATGACCTACGGGATTGTTGACGGTTTTTAACCCCGTAAAACACGGTTGTCAAATCACTGAATACCGATTTGACCAATCAATATTTAGTGATTGATTGCAATTGAGTCAAGTTATGCAGGATATCAAAGTTGGGCAATCTGATTGGAGGCAACCCGATTGGAGATAAAGTAAATCCTTAATCACCCAACTGAATAACGTGTTGTAAATAACTCGATTCAACTGGCAACCAATTTCAATTGAATTGTGTATTCGCTCTCAACTATGAATCTAATCAGGCAAGGGACTTATTGTGTATTTGCTAACTTCATCTGGTGGCTACAGGATGCGAACGAAGCGTTTCCTGGTAGGGAATCAACAAGGAAATGCGGGAAAGGGTGGGTTGATTCGGCCAACCTAAACCACTTTTTTCCTTTTCCTACAAAGAATAGCTCCTTTCCTAACCAGGTATCATCCGCATTCAATACGTCAAATAAACTCTTCATGGTTTGTTTAAGTTTCCGTAAAGTTACGCTCAAGCAGTCATCGTTTCGGTGATTCTAACGTTACTGTCTTGTATAGCTTAATAGCTATATAGAGTTTGGTCAAATCAACGTAAAACAAGTTAGAAAATGCCTGTAACTCAGATGGGGCGGCGTTTGAGCGTTTTGGCAGGCAATTCTTTTCAGGCACTCTGATTCCAGGTGCTGGGAAAAAGCGGCGACGTTTAGTGTGTCGATTTTTGTGTAACTAAAGCTTTTACTACCGAAAATTACCTAAAATGGCAATTTGTCAATAAATTTTTGATTAAGTTTGATTGATTAACCCTGAGCCTGCCACGGCGGATGGTATTTAGTTGTGCTTCGAGCTGTAGGCTGTTTTCTCCAGAATGGCTGAGCGTCTGAGCAATTCCTAGACGATTTCCCCGCAAGCTCCTCTTTGTTTGGAGATAACTAAAAGTTTGGAGATAACTAAAAACTATGCAAGCTGCTTCTACCGAAGGGACAGCCAGTGACATTGCTTCCCCCGCAACACCAACTGGAACCGTTTCCAGTTTTTGGCGGACAGCCCGCAATAATGTGCGCTTACTTCAGCAATCTCCGCCGATTCAAATAGTTCCCCGTCACCAACTGTTACCCCTGTCATTTAATCAAGAGCGCATCTGGAGACTGGAGCGGTTACAGCCCGAAAGTTCCGTGCATAATATTTTGCACTCCTTCCAACTCGTCGGCGCACTCAATATCCCGGTGCTAGAACAGAGCTTGCAGGAAATTGCCCATCGGCATGAAATATTACGGACAACGTTTCCGGCGATTGATGGGCAACCAACCCAACGGATTGCGGCCAAGATAGTGGTACCTGTCGTGATGGTTGACCTTTGCCATCTGCCATCTGCCACGCAAGCGATCGCGGTACAAAAACAGGCGATCTCCCAGGCTGAGCAACCCTTTGACCTAGAGCAGGGGCCGCTCTGGCGCGTGGCGCTACTGAAATTGAGTGATCATGAATACATCCTGCTCCGTACCATTCACCACATTATTTTTGATGGTGTGTCTCATAGTGTGTTTGTGCGGGAACTGGGCGCATTGTATTCGGCGCTGATCAAGGGCGAAACTTCCCCCCTCATTGACCTGCCCGTACAGTACGCTGATTTCGCCTGGACACAACGACAGTGGTTGCAGGGAGACATACTTGCCACTCAGTTAGGCTTTTGGCAACAATACTTTACTGGCAACGTTGCACCACTCGAATTACCTACAGACTTTCCCCGTGCTGCTGCCACCTCCTATCGGGGCGCTTATGCGTCCAGTATCTTGCCAGCGGAACTCACCGACGCTTTGAGAGCTTTAAGTGCGCGCAGTGGTGTATCCCTGTTTGTCACCCTGTATGCAGCGTTTAACACCCTCCTGCATCAATACACGGGCCAGGAAGATATTGTCGTCTGTTCCCCAGTATCGGGTCGCCATCGGGCGGAAACCCGTGGCTTGATTGGTTATTTCAATAACATGGTTGCCCTGCGTCAGGATCTAGCGGCCGACCCCAGTTTCAACGAACTGCTAACACGGGTTAGTCAGAACTTTATGGAAGCATCTAACTATCAGGATGTGCCATTACAACTGGTTGCGGAACTACCCAATCTGGTGCGGTTGCCACTGACGCGAGCAATGTTCGTCTTGCAGAATGCCCCCATCCCTGTCCTGGAACTGGAAGGGTTGCATGTCAGTTCCGTCTATGTGGATCGTGAAGTGGCCAATTTTGATCTGTCCCTTTCGACCTATGAAAAAGCCGGGCAATTGACTGCCGTCTTGCAATACAAGGTTGACCTGTTCCGACCTGAGACAATTACACAGATGTTGGCCCAGTACATTGACTTGCTGGCACATCTGGTGGCTAATCCCGACCAACACCTGTCTGATCTGCCAGCCTTCAAAAGACCAGTAGTGCAAATAGACAGTTCTACTCAGAAGGGAAACTCTGCCGCCCTCAGCGACGCTCAGCCCGTCCAACCCCGTAACAACGTGGAACAAGCATTGACCAGTCTATGGGAAGCGGTGTTCCGAACACAACCCATTGGGGTCACGGACAATTTTTTTGACCTGGGTGGGCACTCGTTGCTGGCGGTCCAAATTTTGACGGGCATTGAAAACCAGTTTGGTAAAAAACTACCAATTGCCACCTTATTACAATCTCCCACAATCACCGCGCTGGCCGAAATTATCGAACAGGTTGATGCCAATGCCATTGTGGATGATTTAGTGCCACTCAAGCGTGGCGGTAATAAACCACCCCTATTTTGTCTCTATGGCATTCTCCTCTATCAATATCTGGCAAGCCATTTAGATGCAGACCAACCAGTTTACGGGGTGTATTTGCGGGAGGAAGTGGAACTGCTACAAACCGGTCGAATCGATCAGCTGAAAACCACCTTCTCGGATGTGCAAACCGTTGCGGCACGATATTTACAGGTCATTCAAAAGCACCAACCCCACGGGCCATATTATCTATGTGGTGAATCCTTCGGTGGCGTCATTGCCTATGAAATGGCGCAGCAGTTGCAGGCGATCGGTGAAGAGGTTGCACTGGTGGCCATGTTTGATTCCTTAAGTGCTGACGGCTATCGGCAAAGCCAACTTACATTGATGGCCCGTCTGGAAAAGCATCGGCAACTCATCCTGAAAGAAGGGTTAGGGTACTTCTATAGCAAGATAGAGAGATATACACACATCGTTCAACAAAAGCTTTTGACAAACATCGTGAAGCTTTACCGGCAATTACATCCAGTTCTTGCCACCCTTGCGAGTAAACTTCACTGGCAACAATCGCTTGAGCAGTTTGATCAATGGCTCAATGGTTCCACCGAAGAGGTGCTAACGACTGCGACCGATGAGGCTCACGATGATATCCGCAGTCAGGTACGGCACCAGATGTTAACAACGTATAATCCCCAACCCTACTTTGGCAAACTCCTGTTATTCCGGGCGACCGAACGGGATACATTTGAGGCGGCAGGCTATGACCTCGGCTGGGCAAAGGTTGCCGGGGAGGACTTTCACATCCTGGATGTGCCAGGAGACCATTTGAGTATTCTTGAGAATCCCCATGTGCAAAACCTGGCCTACCAGTTGCAGGCACATATAAATGGAACCCAATCAGGTATAGCTCCAGAGGGTGGAATGGCGCGAGGGTAAGAGGGCCGGAAATCCCCACCATCACACTCTCTTACCCTCACTCCATCATTC
>CAZGDE010000331.1:0-8334 GCA_964524315.1 uncultured bacterium | reverse complement strand
TAAAGTCGTCACCTTCTCATATTGAGACCACCTGAGATTTCTGCACCACTAAGGCAGCATCAATAAGATCTCCCAGGATATCCACCCCAGCCACAGTACTGTTGGCAACAGCATCAAAATGAGGGAAGTAGACGCTAATCTCTTTCTGTCTGAAGGGAGGGGCGACCTTGTTTTTGATACTTTGAATTCCTGCGACAACGCCGATCTCCTCAGACCCTTTTTTAAGAACATCTTTACGACTTACTCTCACTCGAATACTAGTCGAGAACTTGATCGCATTCCCTCCAGGCGAATCATCTGACGGGCCATACATCTTCAAGGTGCTTCGTAGCTGATTAACGAGGATAATGGCGCAGCCATTCTTATCGGCAATGGGACAAAGCTCTGGCAATACCTTACCCATATACCGAGCAACTAATGCCATCGTTGCTTCATCTACTTGCTTCTCCTGAATTGCTTTAGGAGAGAGAGCGGCAACTGAATCAAGTACAACTAAGCTCACAACACCACTTTTAACGAAGTCGCGGAGAGCTTCCAACGCTTCTTCAGCTGTGTCTGGGCGCAACAGAGCGAGCTTATCTACATCAACGCCACAATAGGAGGCGAAAGTAGGATCAAAGCATGCTTCTACGTCTAACCAGGCACAGATTTTACCCTGCTCCTGATAGGACTTGACAATCTGTAAGGATAAAAGCGATTTCAGTTTTGTTATCGTAGGGACTCTTTATTCCCTACTTCTACTACTTTCATAGTAGCTCCGACTATATCTTCATCTGTTAATCAACAGAGCAGCGCACTCGTGTCTCTTTACTGTCCATTATTGATTTCTCAACATTGGGACTCCGTGAGTTAGTCAGTGAACCTTCATCTTGTTCCCAAGATGCTTGGCTGCTGATTACCTTAGGTATTCCCTTAGGCTTCCCAGCAATTCACGCTGTAATAATCTAAAGTGTCACCACTTTAGACGGCAAATAGTTTACCCGTGGAAGGTGGTCCCATAATCTCCATGACTTTACCGGAAGGCACCCCGCCACCTAGTACATAGTCCAGACTCATACAGCCTGTGCTGATGAACTGAACTGGCTCGACCTTGCGGCCGCTGGTGGGGCCATAATATTTGTCGCCAAACTTCTTGGCGAGAGCGGCATCTAAAGCCTTTATTGCGCCCAAATTGACTGTAGGCGCAGCTGCTTCAGGCTCTTGTTCTTGCCCTTGAAGAATATCTTCTTCCATATTTATTTAGTTGTTATTCTGTTGTCTGACTAATTCCATCAATTCATTGAAGGTTTTCTGACTCATCGTGACGACTGTTCCATGAGTGTCACTGGTTGTTAGAAAAACCTCGCACCCCTGCTGCCGCCCTTTCTCCCATTCATCAGAAGTAGGACCCAGGGTATTGCGGTTGGCTAACCTGGCTTTGTGCTCAATGTAGAGGCGATGCCCTCCTGGTAAACCCAGATAGCCATCCCCATCTCCAAACACGGCACCAGACCCAACAGTGGATCTCGCATCTAATTGCTTGAGAACTTTCTTCTCAACCTTACGACCTTGGCGAGAGTTACGCTGAGCATCCTTAAAGGATTGCTTGGAGCGTTGTTCTCGTTTAGCCGTTACTGCGGCATCCTTCTTAGCCTGTTTAGCTTGCTTGAAAGATGGGTGCTCTTTGTATGCCAGATCAGCGCTGTTAGTTATGGGCGCATAATGCAAGGTAGCATTATTCCCATCACAAGCCCTGCAGGAAGAACACTTAACTGACTTAAAGGTACAGTTCTCCCTAAACTCTTCAGGGCAGTTTTCATACTGCCGATCATCATCAAACATTGCGTACTGCCTCACCCTTTGAAGGTGTTACCTGTGGGTCTGAAGCTTCAACCCCAACAGATATGGATTTAACTTTTTCTTACGTGATTAGCCTGCAAGCCAAAGCTCAAGCTGGAACAACACCAGCGGCTATGCTGCAAGAGAACATTGACCTTTTGGATCAGAACCTAGGTAAGGTCATGGTCAACGGCAAATCTTTCAAGGTCAGCACCCAACTTCCCATTGGTGTTGTTGGTGCTAAGTCTTACGACATGGCTGATGCAGGTATTACTTACATCAGAAGCATTTTGATCAAGGCCTCTGGCGTAGTGAACTGCACCATTGATGGTAAACAAATCTCTGGCAAGTCCATTTTCTTAGACTTTGATGAGCCGCCCGCTATCTTACCTATTAGAACTACGCCCCTACTGGTGGACCTTTCTAACCCCAGCCCAACAACCGCTGTTAACGCAATCATTGTAATCGTAGGATATTAAAAGTCCTTGTCTACGATCGCAATATAAACCCCTGAGGTTTTGCCATCCCTAACAAGGGGTTTAATAAATGGCTGGACATCGACAGGAACGTTAACACTGAAATGATAAGTCCCGCCAGGGGTTAGCCGCGATTCCATCTCAGGAAAATCTGGACTAACGACTTCAATATCGTAATTGTAGGGATTCTTGAGGGTGATTACCATTTGCAAGGGTCTTTCCATATCAGTTCTAGCTCTTTAATTAACAATTTTCTTAACTCTGGCAGAGTGTCCTGATCTTCCAGGATGCTGAAGTCCACAGCAACAATGTCTGTTACCTGTTTAGGTTCTCGTACATAGGAGAACACACAGATATACTTCCACTTAGTTTGCGGGTTAGCTGTTTTGGCAATCTGCCATATAACTGTGTTGCGATCGCTTACTTCTGTCACCATTGAATAAGCGATCGCTCGTACAAGCCTGGTTACGTTAGTGCAGTGTTTGAGGTAATTCTCAAGACGATGCACTTTCAATAGACCAGGCTTAATGCTAAATCCAGCTTTCAGGGCTTGAAACTTTGCATCCTGTCTCATTGCAGCTGCGGACCTGATTCCAGATTCCACTGGTGCTTTAAGAAGTGCTTGTACATGTTCTCACGAATGATCATTTGTTCATACAGCTTGATCAGGAAATCCTGCGCTTGTTCATGGCTCATCTTTTGCACCTGGGTCTCAAACGACTTGATGCTGAATTGCTGCTCTAACGTTAACTCAATGGGTTTATCCATAAATTTAGGCTGCGTAGGGGAAATTGGGGAAAGGAACGACATTGGTATCGGCAGTAGGAATAACATCAGCGATACCTGCTGAGTCTTTGTAGGATTCAGGCTTTTGCACAGGGCTGGAATGCTGATACACTGCGCCGTAGGTTGTATGGCAGTGGAAACACTCCCAGCCTGAACCAACCTGATGAATAGCCTCTTCGCCGCATTCAGGGCAAACACGCTTTTCCAGAAGTGATAGAAGAATCTGATTAGTACGCCGACGAGCTAAATCTTTTAAGAAGTCGTGGAGCATGTGTTTAGGAATTTAAATAAACAACAAGGGCTTCCTTTGCACCTATTGTCAAAGGAAGCCCAATTAAAAAGTGGGACAGATTAGCTGCGATCCAGAAACTGCTCTCTTGAGCTTGAGTCTGGAGCGGTCAGCTTATCCAGCAGTGCCTGCCAGAGTGGATTCTGATGGGCTAAAGCTTTCAGCCAGTCATAGACCAGTTGACGGTAGTTAACGTGGCCTCCGGGTCGCACCCGTAACTGAATGGTATAAGCCAGGTCATCCAGACTTCCATAGATACGGTAAGCCGTCTTATGGGCATGGGGCATTAGGTAGCGAGTATATTCTCGCGCCAAGTCTTCCCCAATTTCTGCCTTGGCTTTCACGTACCAGGCTTTGATCTGTTTGTAAGTTTCCTTCAGCCGCTCTCTGTACTGCTTACGCAGAGCAAACAAACTGGACTGATTCAAATAATTACAAACATCAAAGCAAAGCTCACTTTCTCTTGCCAGCTCTGCGTCCAAGTTGACACAGTTTTCCAGCAGCGGGATAAACCGCTCCAAGCTACGGTGTCTGTTGATATCCTTCAGGGAACCCAAATCGGTCATGCCCTGAATGCCGATCGCACCACTTTGGGCAACCGTACCCAGTTGATTGTGATGGTTATGGCGAGAGAAGATAATCTCACCTACTCGCTGGTTGAGGTCAACTTTATCGCCAACCAAAGCTTCAGGTGAGCAGAGTGGGTCGATCAGCAGCGCCAGATGCATAAACAAGGTGTTCTCGCTCTGGTTGTACTGAATGTCGGGCTCAGGATTGAGAACCTCGTAATCCTCCCAGTAAGCTTCTGCCCGTAGCAGGCTCATTAACTCCTGGGTGGTCTGTTCTCGACTCTTGTTTGGGTCAGTATGTTTGATTAGACCGTCAACCTCAGGCACATAACCCAAGGCTTTCAGTTCGTCAGTGCCGACCAACAAGTTGTAAAGCAAGTGTCCCAATTCCCGCTCCACACACTGAGAACTGCCTCGCAAGTAACCAATATATTCAGACCAGGCGCGGGCTGACATCACTGCCCCTAAGCTGGTATTTAGCCCCATAGGGAGCATATGACGGGCTACGTCAAAGCTACGAGATTTGAGAGCAGTCAATTCTGACTTAGGAGAGCCAGTAGTCATGCTGAACGTATTTGCCAGGGCTTCAGTTGTGGGCGTTAGAAGCTCCAGGTAGTCATCCAGTTGCTTCTGCATGATGCTGGTGTATTCCCTATCCAACTCAAGCTCAGCAGGGCGAGCTACGCTGTCAGCGTAGATGTAGTGCCGCCACTGAGAGCCACCGAAAGCCTGGTATCTACTTGAACGTTCCTGCCCAGCCAGTACAGGGTTGGTATAGAAGAACCGCATCGCTGTCAGCATGGAAACGTTCTCAATGCAGATAAAAACATCTGCCATATCGCCAACGCTCTTATGCCCATAGCCATAGAAAATCGCTTCCAACTTGGCAGCAGCATCAGTACCGCTGGCCATGATGTCTTGGGCGATCGCTCTGACACTATCCGCAGATCGAGAGTAACGAGCTCCCAGAAATGCGTTGATACTGGGTCGCTTTGTCCCTGGATTCTGCATCAGAGTCAGTACCTTTAGCCCCGAAGAGCTTTCTAGACTGGCGATACCCAACTCGTGATCGTAACTTGCTTTCATAAAAGGTACTTTTGTCATTCGATAGAAACGCCCCTTACGCTTAAAGACCTCGGCTTAGGCGACATTGGGGCCATGTTGATGGGCGTAGGTTCGATCACCTCAGGTAATATAGCCTGAACCTTGGTGCGCTTAAAGAAGCGCTGTACGCGATCGCCACCTTCAGTTAGCACTTTTAAGGTGATGGAGAGCTGGTCTTCACCCAGCTTTTCCAAGACAACAAACTCATAAAGCCTGCCGTCCTCGCCACCCATCTCAAACTTTTCGTTGATTTGGAACTCTGGAATATACTTCCAGATTCCGCTTCCACCTTTTTTCTTACCCATTGATTTCCTGCTTAAAAGCAGAAAGCGCAGAGATTACTCCCCACGCTTTCTAAAATTCTTTAATAAATTGAATAAGTCCTAGGCAACGCGATCTTCGTACCGCGCCAGTACATCAGCCAGGATAGGATGACGTTGGATGTCGCTCCGTTGGAATTCAACGATACCAACACCTGGTAGATTACGAAGACGTTGGACTGCGTCCATGAGTCCACTTTGGATATTGGCTTGCAGGTCAACCTGCTTGCTGTCACCAATTAGGACAATCTTGGAACCTTCACTCACCCTGGTTAGTAAGGTCTTAACCATGTGCGGGGAACAGTTCTGTACTTCATCACAAATGACAAAAGCGTTGGCAAAACTGCGACCTCTCACCATTGAGACTGGAAGCACTTCAATCTTCCCTTTCTCAACGAGATATTTAGCGTGACCTTCAGAAGTGAACTGGATTAAGTTGTCCAGTACCGGGTATGCCAGCGGCAGGATCTTCTCGTTCATTCCACCAGGCAGAAATCCTAAACCTTTCTCTTCGGTCATACCCACGTTAGCGCGCAGATAGAAGATTTTTTGGATAGGAGAATCATCAGAATTCATCAGCTGAATTCCAGTGAATAATGCCAGGAGGGATTTCCCAGTTCCCGCACAACCATGAGCAATCGAAATAACATTCTGCTTCATGGACTGAATGTAGTGCCGCTGATTGTAATTTGCTGGCTTAATCAAGCTCAGGGTTTGAGCTTTTTCACCAACAAAAAAGCAGGGATCAGAATAATTTCTGCCCTGCTGCGGTTCAGTAACAATATTTCTTCTTCTGCCTTTTTTGCTAGCCATAACAAGTTGCTAAAGGTTATGAATTTCAAACTACCAGCATTCACAAGAAGAAAGTGAGTTGATTCTTCTCACTTTTCTTCAAAGAAGAACTTTCGCACTGTGACGGAACGACCAGCTTGCTGAATGGTAACGCGTCGGCTAGAGACCGCGATTAATTGAACTGTTTCTGTAGAGGTTTCTGTAAGAGTTTGTGTTGACATATCGGACAAGTAAAGAACGACAGGTAGGCAGCGAATTAAGAAGCTCAGAAATGCACACAAAGTAACTTGGCTTTCCTACTAGTTTCATAACAAGAAGCTAATAGTAATTTGTATGCCATGTCTAAAGTAATCAAGAGGAGCCAGCTTAACCGCCCTCTTACCTGTGCAGAATATGATGCGAATTTAGATGCAACCCTGGATCGGGCCAATCATACAGGCGTTCAGTCAGCCACAACAATTTATGACTTGTATGAAACGGTTGATGGGTATGATTTCATCCTGGCACTTAAAAAGTGCTGTCAGGAACTATGGGATGCCCTTGATCAATTACGTGATGATTTATTTGGTGAAGGGGAACTTGCTGCAATCATTGAGCGGTTAAGACAAGAGCTCCTTGCTCTTATCTATGAGCTAACTCAAGATCTTGAAAGCCTCAGACAGGAGTTAAACAATCTCAAGATTACCGTAACCAACCTCACTACTTTAATCAATAATCTAAACCTGGCAATTCAGGACATTTATGACATCCTGAGTCGGGTTCTTCTATTTGGCGGTAACTCTACTGTCGATTACAACTTAGCGACCGGTACCGACACCTTTAATCAAGGCGTTTACTACTTTAAGAACTTTACTATTGGTCCTAGCGCTACCTTAACCATCGCTTCCGCTGCCAGAATATACTGCTCTGGAGAGGTGAATATTAACGGCAATATTGTCGTCACGCCTATCCCAGGCTCAGGGGGCGGGGGCACTGGTTTCCAGCTGTATGGAGGCACTAGTCGAGATATTGAAACTGGTAAAGGATATGGTGGGGGCGGTAGAACGAATGGTGGCCCCTCCTATAACTACTACCTTCAATTGGGAGGTTCAGGCGGGGCGGCAGGAAGCGCTACCTCATACTCTATCGGCATCAACGATGGCGGCATTATTGGGGCGGGGGGTAATGGTGGTGGCTATATTGTCATTGAGGCCGCAAAAAACATTTCCATTACAGGAAACATTACCGCTAATGGTGGCCATGCCGTACCTAGTACTGTCCAAGAAGGAAACCCCGCTATTGCTGGCAGCGGTGGCGGCTCTGGGGGCTTAATCTGGCTTCAGTCTTTAGAAACCATTACTTACCAAGGAACCGCCAGTGTTCGTGGTGGAAATGGCACAGATGCCATTGGGTCTGCCTCTGGTATTCAAGGTGGTGGCGGTGGCGGTGGTGGTTACATTGTTATGACCGCACCCCATGTTGCTGCAGGAGACATGACCGCGAACCTGCAAGGCGGCGCTTTTGGTGCCAAATCTGCTGGTTTCGACACCTATGCTGGCGGCGGTGGCGGTGGTTATGGGGGTGTTGGAGGTCGTAGCAGCTCCGAAAATGGCCACGTAGGTCAGCTCATTATTCGAAACATTAGACCCGCAGCATAAAAATGACAACACTTTATTTTTTAATTGATCCCGCGACAAAATCCATCGCGGGTTCCACAGACCAGAGAACACCAGTAGGGAACCTAGAGCTTTACCCAGGCCCCAATTTACCAATTGACCAGCTGTACTTTGATGGTATTGAGGTCAAACAAAAGCCTCAGCAGCCATCGCCCTCTCACTACTGGAATTTGGAAGCACAACAGTGGGTGCTTCCGGTTGCAGCAGTTCCAGCACCACCTCTACGCTGGGATACTCTTTTGAGAGATCTGGAGGCGATCACTTCCGCTTGGAATAAAGTGGTCTCAGCCAGTGAAGAATCACTAAAAGCTAACACCGCCTTTACCATGTTGATGAGTGTCATCCTCAGCCTTAAAGATGCCTCCCGCCTAGAATCTGGATTTGAACGATTAAGAGTTGCCCTAACTGAGACTCCAGCTGGGGACTTTACTAAAGCTGAGATTGTTGAAATCAACAAAGCCCTAGCTAAAAACAACTTTACGCTTGAGCTGCAGTAGGTAGAAAAAGAGGGGAGAGCAGTTCGTT
>CAZGDE010000330.1:0-8348 GCA_964524315.1 uncultured bacterium | reverse complement strand
CTGCCGTTCCGGGGGCGCATCTGGTCAGTCTCAGTGAAACAGGTAGTCCCCTCCGTCTGGAGTTTTCCCCCCTTGACGCGGTTCCAGATACGACGGTACCGGCTCCGGCATCGTTGCCAGCCCTGCTGACCGGGGGTAATCTGGCCAGTGCCACCGGGGTCAGCGTCAATGGCAATGGCACAATCCGGTTGACTGGCTCCACAGTGGATGTGCCCACAAAAACGGGTACGGCCATTGTTGGTGGCAGGGTAAACGTGTCCGGCACCACGGCAGGCAGTATCTATGTCCTGGGCGATCGCGTTGGGCTGATTGGGGCCAACCTCAACGCCTCCGGTGCAACAGGGGGCGGTACTGTCCTCATTGGAGGGGATTATCGCGGTGCTGGTACCGTACCCAATGCCAGCAGTACTTTCGTGGATGGTAACAGTACGATCGCCGCCAATAGCCTCGTCAGTGGCAATGGGGGGCGCGTAATTCTCTGGGCAGAAGAGGTTACCCGTTTCTTTGGCAACATCAGCGCCCAGGGCGGATCTGTTGCCGGTGATGGTGGTTTTGTCGAAGTATCGGGCAAAGGAGATCTGGTCTATCGGGGGCAGGTGAGTGTTGCCGCCGCTGTTGGTAAGGCTGGTACCTTACTACTTGACCCGACCGATATCATCATTCAACCCGGCAGCGGTTATGGTACAGGCGATACCGAACTCCCCGACATCTTTGTGACTGATTTTCCCGGAACAACCATTACCCTGTTTCAAAATACGTTGGCGTTAGTCGAAGGGGATCTCATCCTGGAAGCCAGCAATGACATCATCATTCAACCAATGGGGAAAGTCGGTTTAGAAGCGGCTTCATCGATTACCTTCCGGGCAGACGCCGATGGAAATGGAGTTGGCTCCTTTCGGATGAGTCCAACCGATACGATTAATACCCGTGGCCCCATTAATATATCTGGGGCCAATCTGACGATCGGTTCTATCATCACCACAGGGTTTAGCACGGGTGCAAGTATTACCCTATCGGCAGCCAATGACATTACCGCAACGACCCTTTCCACTACAATGACGTTTGGTGACACTGGTAGTGTTACCCTTACGGCGGGAGGGGCGATCGCCGTTATCGGGGCGATCCAGACCTTCTCTGGAGGCTATGGCTTTGGTTATCAAGCGGGTGATGTTACCGCTGTGGCCGGGTCGATTAACATTGGCAGCATTGACGCCAGCAATAATGGCTTAGATGGCGGTAACGTGACCCTGGACGCCACCGGGAATATCACCACGGGATCAATCAATACAACAGTTGGCTCAGCCCAGACACCAGGGGGTGCGGGTGGCTCAGTCACTATTACCAGCGATGCCGGGGCGATCGCAACGGGGGAAATTTTGACCACCAGCGCGACGGGCAATGGTGGCAGTGTCAACCTTACAGCCGCAGGGGATGTCCAGTTCAGTCGCATTGAGACAGCGGCAACTGGAACTGGTCAGGGTGGCGATGTCAGTATTGCAGCCGGAGGATTTGTGCGCGGTACTGGCGTTGGTAGGACAGGGGCAACCATCGACACAACAGACGCAGGGGGCGGCGGCAGCATTACCATTGAGCATGATGGTGGGGCACGGGGGATTCCCTTCGTAGTCGGTGAGGCGGCAACCAATGGTACGGCGGGTTCAATCACGAGCGGTGCCGAAACAATCGCCCCGATCCAATCGTTCCCAGATGACTACATTCAAGGAAACATCAGCATCATTACATCATCGCCACCAGCCACACCACCCATAGAACCACCCATAGAACCACCCGTCGAGGAACCACCAGAGCCAGAGGTTGCAACTCCTAATGACGAACTGGAAGAATTTGCCGATGAACTAAACGATACGGAGGACGAGGTTGATGCCAGCGAGGTAGACCTGGATAATGCCGCTACAGTGGAAGATGCTGGCGAAACAGAAGTGGCAGCCGCAGATGAGGAAGTAACAGACGAGTTTGAAGACTACCTCGACTTACCGGATGATGTACCCAAAACAGAAGTAGAGGCGACGGAGGATATCTTAAGTCGGGTTGGTTCTCTTACAGGTGTAAAACCCGCACTGGTGTATGCTGCCTTCGTACCAGCCAGCGTTGCCACCACACCACCCCCAATTAACCAACCATTGAGCCAGAAGTTCCGCCAGGAAACGGGAGCGATCGCGAAACAGAAGGCGATCGCTCCGTCATCGCAATTTCTTCCCGCCACTGGTTTCCACCCAGGTTCTTCCCCTGTGGCGAATCGTTTACACAGCCAACAAACCCGGCGGGAAAAACTCCCACCCAACAACAATGATCAGTTAGAACTAATTGTGGTCACTGCCGATGGTAAACCCATTCGCCGCCTGATTGCAGGTGCCACACGAGAACGGGTTCTCGCCACGACCCGCCAATTTCTGAATGAAATTTCCGATCCCCGGAAGGTGCGAACCACCAGTTATTTAGCCGCTGCCCAGCAACTTTACCGCTGGTTGGTCGCGCCGATCGAGCCCTTGCTGAAAGAACGGAGTATTGGCAACCTGGCCTATATTGCCGATACGGGGTTGCGCTTCATTCCCCTGGCCGCACTCCATGATGGACAGCAATTTCTCGTCGAAAAATATAGTGTGGGGCTAATGCCCAGCCTTAGTCTCACCGATACCCGCTATGTCAACCTGCGTGAGGCCAGGGTGTTGGCAATGGGAGCATCAGAATTTAACGACCAGTCTGACTTACCTGCCGTTCCTGCCGAACTCATGGCCGTCACCCAACTGCTTAACGGTGAAGCACTCCTGAACCAGAACTTTACCGTGCCCAACCTGACCACAGAACGACGACAGGAAACCTACCAGATCTTGCACCTGGCCACCCACGGTGAATTCCAGGAAGGGGCACTCAATAACTCCTACATCCAGTTCTGGGACAGCAAGTTGCGTCTCGACCAGATCCGCCAGCTCAGTTTGAACCAGCCACCCGTCGAGTTACTCGTCTTAAGTGCCTGCCGGACGGCGCTGGGTAGTGATGAGGCCGAATTAGGTTTTGCTGGTTTTGCCGTGCAGGCAGGGGTCAAGTCGGTATTGGCTAGCCTCTGGTCTGTCAGTGATGAAGGCACCCTGGGTTTAATGACAGAATTCTATCGGCAGCTCAAAACAGCCCCGATTAAAGCAGAAGCCCTTCGACAGGCCCAAATTGCCATGTTAAAGGGACAGGTCACGGTGGAGGGAAACCAGTTGCGGGGTTCCCGTGGTGGCGACATCACCCTACCCACCCCATTGTCGATTGGGGGAAAACGGGCCCTCACCCATCCCTACTACTGGTCAGCATTTACTCTGATTGGTAGCCCCTGGTGAACATTAGCGGAACGGCGGTGAAAATAACAGGCCACCCTTTGTCCACAGGTTATTTTGCCCCCTGGGGAGGTTGAGCCTGGTTTGAGGGCCAAGGTTGCGATCGTAGATTTCGCCATAGTTACCAACGTGCTTAATCACACGTACAGCAAAGTCATTGGTTAGCCCCATCCCCTTACCCAGGTCACCTTCCGTGCCTAAGAAGCGTTTGACCGTCGGATCAGTACTATTGAGCTGTTGTGTCACACTTTTGGCGGTAATGCCCAATTCTTCCGCTTCAAACAGCGTAAAAACCACCCACCGTACCGTATCACTCCAACCCGCATCACCACTGGCGATCGCCGGTGCCAGTGGTTCCTTCGACAACGGTTCTGACAGAATGATATGGGTATTCGGTTGGGGCAATGTTGTCCGCCGCGATATCAGTTGGGAGCGATCTGCCGTCACCCCATCACACCGACCCTGGGCATAGGTGGCAAATGTGGCATTCACATCTTCAAACACCACCGGCGTGTAGGGAATGTTACGTTTCCGCATCTGATCGGTCAGGTTTTGTTCCGTCGTTGTTCCGGTCTGGATACAAATGGACTTACCCTTCAGGTCTGCCAGCGTTTTGATGCCACTGGCCTGTTTCACCATAATGCCCTGCCCATCGTAGAAAACGACGGGGGCAAACTCCAGGCCAACGGATGTATCCCGACTGAGAGTCAGGGTCGTGTTCCGGCTGAGGACATCAACTTCCCCCGTTTGCACCGCCGTAAACCGCTCCTTCGCATTCAGGTTACGGTATTCCACCGCATCAGGGTTGTCAAACAGGGCCGCCGCGATCGCCCGACAGATATCCACATCCAACCCGGCATATTTGCCATCCTGACCAACAAAACTGAAACCGGGTAGTTCGCCACTCACCCCGCAGACCACATTGCCCCGGTTAATAATCCGCGCCAATCGCCCATTTGCCTGCCCACCACCTGTTTCATTCGATGGAGAACCCGAACCACCACACGCTGTTAACGGCAACAGAAATGCTGCCACCAACAGCCAGAAACGCGAGCGAATCATAGAATTGCGTCAACTGAAACCACTAGCGGCTAATTGTAAGGGAAGAATGCCGGAATTGGTGTGCTGAAACCAACCCTTATCGTTTGTAAAACTCCACGACTGATTGCTTGATCTTCACGTCGTAATTATCAAAAAAGTCATGCCCCAGTAGCCCAACGTCCGTTTTGTCGGCAACAGCCACAACCACATTTCTGACTTCAGCCCCATTGACGGACATGGACTGCACCCGTGCCAGTGGCATCATGACGGTGCGGCCATCGGCCATTTCAAATTCCCCCACGCCTGCCAGTGGTAAGCGCAGCGATTGTGCCATCTGCCGCGTGATCAGCGTACCATCTGCCCCTGTATCCACAATCATTTCAAATCTTTGCCGGCCATTAAACAAAACATCAATCACGGGCGTTTTACCCATGCGATACTTAATTTTTGCCTGGTAGACACTGCTACCGGGGGAACTGGGAACGACACCAGGAGCAGTTTTCCCGGGCTGACCGGGTTTAACGTTACCACATAACTTATCAAGGCTAATCGTGCGTCCGGATGGTGTCACCATGAAACAGCTATCGTCCTGAGCGGTAGCGTTTGAACTGGGAGACAGCACAGCCGCCGCCGGGATAGTGGTGAGCAACGCAAAACCAGCAACGGACAATAGCCGGATTGAACCCTTTTTCACCTTGATTCTCCTGGGGAATGAGAGATAGCTGAGCTAGATCTTTGATTATCAAGTGCTTAGCTCAAACTGGGACAGTACCCCTTCAGGTACTTTTTATACTCCTGTTCTGACACGGTTTGAGAGAATGCGTCAACGGGTGAATTACGGGTTTCAGGCGATCGCCAGCTCAAGCGATCTCACTATAGGGTCGTAGGTTAGCGTGGGTTTGAATAAACTCAATGACACCGGGTAACCCCTGTTGCGTCTTGAGGTTAGTAAATAGAAAGGGTTTGTCACCCCGCATCCGTCGGGCATCCCGATCCATCACGTCCAGATCAGCACCGACATATTCCGCCAGGTCAATTTTGTTAATCACCAGCAGATCTGATTTGGTAATGCCCGGCCCACCCTTCCGGGGAATTTTGTCGCCACCGGCCACATCAATGACATAGATGGTCAGGTCTACCAGTTCGGGGCTGAACGTTGCAGCCAGGTTATCACCTCCGCTTTCGACAAAGACAATATCCAGGTTACGGAACTGCTGTTCTAACTCTTCGATCGCCGCCAGGTTCATGGACGCATCTTCTCGAATTGCCGTATGGGGACAACCACCCGTCTCCACGCCCCGAATCCGCTCCCGTTCCAGCGCCTGCGATCGCACCAAAAACTGGGCATCCTCCTGGGTATAAATGTCATTGGTGACGACCGCCAGGTTGTAGCGATCGCGCATTGCCTTACACAAGGCTTCTACCAGTGCTGTCTTGCCAGAACCAACCGGCCCCGCCACACCAATGCGCCATGTAGTCATTTATCTCATTTCCAGCATTAGCAACGCCTCGATTGTAGGGCGATCGCAGCAACTTCAAGTCAGACTTTTAGAGAATTCAAAGAATGTCGCGCCTTACCGGGTCAACAACCATTCAAACTCTGATTGCAAGGATTTAAAGTCGGCCAGCCGCGACACCAGCAAATTTTGCTCACCCGCATCATCCAGCCGTCGTTGCCAGTGACGAATACTGTCAACGTTGGTCATCCAGAAATTAACGACCGTATCGACCACCTGATCGAGATGCCATCCCTGGCTTTTAGCGACCGTTTCCGTCGATTCCAGTAATGCATCTAGCGTGCATTTGTAAGATCCCACATATTCCACGCCAGTCTGAGGTTTTTGCCCAAGAATGTCCTGCTGACACGTGAAGAAATGTAGCACTGGCGACACACCTAAAATCTCAAATGTATATGCCATGTGAAACTCTCCAAACTCAAACAGTTAAGGGATTTGAGTATGGAATTCTAGGGAAAAAACACTGGTTTCGCCCGCTTTCGTAAAATACTGTTAAGCACTTTGACGGCAAGACTGCTAAATCGTCAACAAATGTTGCTTTTCGCTCACTTTGCCTTCACGCCAACCGGATCTTGCCGTCGGAGCGGTTCGTAAAACACCCCAACAACGCACTTTTCCACGCCATCTCCCCGCTTAGGATGGTGGATTTAATTTGGTGTGGGTATCGCTAAATGCCTTTGATCCGGAACAGGAGAAACTGGGTTACCTGCTTCGGGCTGAAATTGTTATCGCTAACCATGACCAGGCTTTGGGTGCCATCTGGCAGGCGTGGGCCTAGTGTCATACCCTCCAGGTTATCCAGGGGAATACCCAATTCTGTTAAATCCAGTACCAGTTGTTTGCGAATGGGTTGTACGATCCGGTCAGCCCCTTTCAGGCTCTCAATCCGCGAAATATCGGTTGCCCCACCCAATGAGAGTTGAAACAGTTTTACGCCAAAACCATCCCGGCCAAAAGACCGTTCCAGGCTCAGAAAATGACCACCCTGGTCGATCGCCAGTAGTTCAGTCAACCCATTACTAACTGCACCAGCGGGCACTGGTTCCAGGGGGTATAACTGTTCTGAAACAAAGAGCGCCCGATTTTCCTCCAGAAGGTAATGCGCCAACCGGCTTTTTGCCCCCTGGCCCTCACTGGTTTCATCCCGGTCTTGCACTAGCGATGCTTCGGTGGCTGTAAACAGGCGAAAGGGTTCTACCCCGGTTGACCCATCGGTACTGATGGTCAACGATTCCAAACCCAAATTGTCCTGCACCCCCTGAGTTTGCTGTCCCGCTGCGATCGCTGGTGTATAGCTAGCAGGTAACCGCAATGTCCGTCGCCATTTCCCCGTTTGTAAGTCAAACTCGCGGACGAAGGGCGGTATTCCCTTACGGGCAACACCTTCGCTGGAAATAAATAATGTGCGCGAGGGGGATAAAGCGATCCCTTCCGTGTCTACAGTACCTTTGGCAAAGGGTTTACCATCCTCATCGGTTAATGGGGTCACGGCTGCTACTGCCACCTGCTTGATCTGGGGAATGTTGGGTTGGGTTGGGTCAAGCTCCAGTTTCAATGTGTAAAAACGGGCAGGGGCAAAGTCACTGCGGTCATCGGACACGGCATAGAAGCGATCACGCGACCGATCATACACAATCCCCGACAGGCCACCAACGGGCGTCTGTTCCCACGTCAATGCGGGCAACTGATAGTCATCTAAAAAATCGACCGATATTTTCCGGAATAGCCGCTCAGTCGCATTCACCTGGGGAATGGTACAGGCAGTTAATAGTGTTGCCAAAACTAGACAACCGATGACGAAAAAAACCGATAGACGAAACGGGCGATCGCGCACAACTCCTCACCTTGCAGCATTTGGTAATTTAATTCTAATGAAAATCGGGATCGTCCTATAGTACATAGGATGATGGGAAGGTGTGAGATCGCTCGCAATCGTGATGGAGGCAAGTCAAGTATGATTCGACGGACAGTGCAACACACCGTTCTAACCAGTCTGGCAATGGCAGCAATCACCCTGACAACCGCAATTCCTGCCCTGGCCCGTCCGGGAGTGCTAACATCCAACGATCCGGGGACACGAATTAACGTGCGATCGCAACCAACGACTGCTGCCTCATCCCCCCACTATGGGTTCGCGGGCGATCGCGTTGAGATTATCCGCGAAACCATGAGCAGCGATGGTTACACCTGGTATTACGTCGAATTTCTAAATTCCGGTGCCCGTGGTTGGATCAGAGGTGATTTCGTGCGGGCAAGTGGTTCGGGAGATCGGCCCAACCCGCCGACCCGCTGGTCACACATCTATTACTGCGGGGACTACACCATTACCCTGCGTGAATTAGCGAATGACAATTATTCCTACAGTTCTCGCAGTCGCTACGGCAACCTCGACCTGAGTAATGGCTTCCGTTCCAATACCGGCCGGGCATGGCAATACACGTTTTATAAC
>CAZGDE010000329.1:4557-8406 GCA_964524315.1 uncultured bacterium | reverse complement strand
ATTTCATAGGATTACGCTTCTTACCACATGCCCAAATTGCAGAAATTCATTCTCAATTGATGGATTACTAAATCAATCCAAGAAATGTGGAAAATGCGGTATGAGCTTTCAAGCTATGGTGAAGAATAGAGTTAATGCGCGGGATAGAAAATAATATGGTTATGCACTAGGATTAACTGGAAACGCCATCGTCTGCCGCAGTGCTTGTAGGAACTCATCATTTGGCTCGAATACCTTGATGACGTATTGATTATCAAAATCACATAAGTTCCTTAAAGCTGTTCTAGTACTGCTATTGAATTCTGCTGATTGAACAAAGCGATCGCCCAGAACTGCTTGTAATCGCTCCGTATCATTGTAAAAATACTCTTGTAATAGCGGGATGACTCGGCGATACCAAGCGAAGTGGAGTTCGGTTATATCTGTAACATTGATGAAATAGCTGTGCCCAATCTGATAGTCTCGTCCGAGAAGGGCAGTAATGCACTGGTTGAGACGAGTTAGTAATGCAGTCAAATCGATGCCTTCAACTGTAGACAGCAGCGATGGATCGGGTAGCAATTCAACGAAGGTGAAGCGCCTTCTTAATGCAATATCTAAGAGCGCGATCGAACGATCTGCTGTGTTCATCGTTCCTAAAATATAGAGATTTTCTGGGACACCAAACTCTTCTTGGGAGTAAGGCAGCCGAACTGTAATTTCGCTGTCCTCACCCAGTCGCTTGTCGTCCTCGATTAAGGTGATCAGTTCCCCAAATACTTTGGCAATGTTGGCACGGTTAATCTCGTCAATGATAATCAAATAACGATGCTCTGGATCATTTTGAGCTTGGCGGCAAATTCCCTTGAAAATACCATCAACAACCTGATATTGGATTTGCCCATCCACAACTACTGGTTTCAGACCCTCTACAAACTCCTCGTAAGCGAAAGATTGGTGAAAGGTGACAAACCTCAAATAGTCTGAGATGACTGGTTTCCGTGCATCAGGTTGCTGAAGATCGTCTAGCGTATCAGCTAAATTAACCTCGATATATCCCTCTCCTTCTTCTGTCAAGTTCCATTCGCCCTGCTGGTTCTTCTCAAATAGATAGGGAGGCTGACGGTTCTTATATTTGACTGTTTCGACACCAGGATGCGTGTGGATTTGAAGCATTGCCCAGATTTGATTACTGAGCTTTTGGGTTTTGGTTAAGGTTAAATACTCCTGGATAAGCGAGTTATTCACTAGCTCAGGAACTTTGAAGTACTTTTTAGGGCGCTCTAGATACATTGCCAGTGCGATCGCATCATGCCAAGTGAGAGGCTGAAGAATTTCTCGGCGTTGTTGTTCCGGTGCCAGTGGAGTGGTTAATTGCTCACCCAAGAAAAATGAGGCAAATTTGTTAACAGCATAAGTCTTCCCTGTCCCTGGAGGTCCATACAGGATCAAGTTTCGGGTTTCCTCTGTAAGGGTTGCAAGTTGGACAATCTCCTCAGGTAATTGAACCCGTTCTACACTTTCTGGTTCAGACGGTGGTTTAGACACTCGATCGCCTGGAGGAATGGCTGAGTAGAGGAAAGCCATCATTTGTAGAGTATCCATCCCGTCAAACTCTGGCTGGCCTTTTAGAAAGTTTAGAAGCTGGTGGTTTTTAGCATGCAAACCACCAGCAGGTTGCTGTCCAAAGAAGTTTAGAAAATGGGCGAGATGATAGGGGTTCGAGATAGGCAAGAACTTATCGGGGAAGTAAAGATAGAGCGGTTTGGCTCGTAATCCATTGCGGTTGAGACCAAGCTGGCTACTGCCAATTTGCTCTAGCTGGTCAAAGTGGTCTGAGGCGGCTGCATTGGTGAGTGATACAAGCCCTGACCGAATGCGGGCAAATGCATCATTCGGATCGCTACACTGAAATGCCTTATTCCATTTCCATTCCTGGTCACCCTTACTCCACCAAATTCCCCACTTGCTTGAACTACCACCTGATACACTACCCAAAGAGCGTGTTTTGAATTCCAACCAGTAGCAGAAACTGTCAGGCTTGCCGATCGCATATTCCTCTAATGTTAGGTCTGACAGCTGTTTTCTGGGAAAACGCTGAACGAAGGCTTCGCGCAATTGCTGGAGATCAGACGGCGACTGTTTGGGATTACTGCTCAACCATGAGATCAGTTCAGTCCGCCAATCCTTAACTGGGCTATTCATGCATCCCCTCCAGTATTTCTCGTAACTCTGCCTGCAATGCTTGTCTAGCTTCAGAAGTTGATAGATCCTGCAATAGATTCACGGTCACCACTTTAATCTCCTGATCGCTCCCCTCCAGCCTAAAGTATGCCCTTTGAGATGCGGATAGTTCGACGGTTTGGGGATAGAGCAAGATTATTCTTGGGCAGGCGTATCGATGGGCATAGGCATACATCTGGTAGAAGTCAGATTCGGCAACACCTAGTTTGCGATCGCCCTCATCTAACTGCTTGTATTTGATATCCATGACGACTGGAAACTGATTGTTGACCTGAAATATCAAGTCTGGCTTCAATCGAAAAACACGTTGCCCATCGCGGCTTGCCAGATACTTCACTGCTCTCTGCCCTTGAGGAAGTAGTTCACATTGTTTGAGGGGTAATGGCAAAATCTCATTACAATGACGTTGGATGAAACCAGTGATGAATCGCTCAAAGAGCTGGTTCATGTCAAACACAAACGAAAATGTGTTGACATCACTGGCAGAAAGTTGAAGTCCCAGACGTTCTAGAAACAGGCAAGCTAGATTGAGCAATGGTTCATAGTGTTTGTTGAGTCGTGATAGCTGAAGCTGTTTTGCCATGTCAGCCGTGACGACAGGTAGAAGTGTCACCTCATCCATCCAATATCTCAATTCAGTCAAAGTCTGGCGATTACCGTTGTCTCGGGTTAACTGCCACAATTTCTCGACGACATAGCGGAAAACACGATTGAGTGGATTGTCCACTGTGAATTCGTCATAGGTGACAGTAAATAAATGCTTCTGTTCTGGTCGTCTTAATTGTGTCGCAATTTGCCATTTTCCCTTTAGTACTGGAAGTACGGCATCTACTGGTTGATAGCTACGATAGGCAGTTTTCTGCCATTCCCGCTTTAGATGGGATGCAAATAGGTAAATGAGGACTTCAAACCAATCTTGTGATCGCTGAAGTGCAGCTAAATTCACTTCTCGGATTCCCAGGTATCCAGCGTAATCCAGCATGAATAGCAGGTTACGGGCAGCTTCCTGTTGGTTTTGCTCCAGATTGTGCGATCGATGAATTTTGGGAAGGACTTGAATGGTTCTTCGCCCTAAACGTAGGACTCCAACATGCTGTCTTGCTTGAAACTGGAGCTGACCGTTCTTGACAACTGGCTTGAGAATTTCAATTCCTGTTGTTTTGGATAATTGTTCAAGGCACTTTAGTTCGTACCCATCTGAAATCTCTATAGATTCGTACTCGAAGAGAGTAGTGATTTCAGTCCGTGATGTTCTTTGCCAAAGCATGTAGAACCTCAGGATACTGCTACATTAATCGATTCGCTACCCCTGATACCTTTTAAGAAGCGACTAGGCTGACCATGCCAGCATAGATATACGGCATCTCGTGCACGGGTAATGCTGACATAGAGCAGATGCTGTTCTTGCTCCAGTGCCTCTTTACGAGCCTGGAGATCGTTTTCGTCCTCAATATGAGGAGACGGAATCACATCATTGGAGAGGTGGACGACAAAAACGACTTTGAACTCAAGTCCTTTTGCTCGATGCATACTGCCTGTATTTACTGCATCAGCTACAGCATCTGTTTCCTGTTCATCCAGCCGAATACAGGCAACTTTCTGCTTCTTCAAGGACTTCTCAATGGG
>CAZGDE010000329.1:2854-4547 GCA_964524315.1 uncultured bacterium | reverse complement strand
ATTTTTTGCACGACTAAAAATCCCAATTTCGCTCGGTAAAATTCCTTGCTGAGTTAACCGGGAAATCTCTTCAGCTACAAAGTCTGCTTGTTCAGATGCACTAGCAAAAGGTTTTAGAACGGGTTCAGGACCATTGAGTAAGCTGATAGTACCTGAACGTTGCTCAGTACCACCATCCAAGTCATCCTGTGTCGCATCAAGGAGTTGGTCAGCAAAGTAACGAATTTGCTCAGTGGTTCTATAGTTGATTTTCAAGATATGAGAACGTCCCTGAACGTTAATTCCCAGTGATTTGAGGCTGAGCTTTCCCTGATAAATACGTTGCCCACCATCCCCAGCTAACATCAAGCTGTTTGGGCGATCGCCCGCCAAAGCTGCCAAAAACTTCAGTTCCTGTGGCTTGAGGTCTTGTGTCTCGTCCACAATTACGACATCGAAAGGGCTTGCAACTTGTCCCGATACAATTAAGTCACCTGCATAGCGGTAGAGTCCAGACCAATCCGTTTTATTTTGAGCTTGCAGTTGAGAGAGAACCAACTCAAAGATTTGCCAAACTTGCTTACGCCCTTTAGCACTTAAGGATTGCCCGCGCCCTGCACGGTTCGCTGAGCGGTACCCCTCCCAGGTTGCAATTCCCTGAAGTTGGATCACAAACTTCCATTCCAGCCAGAGCGCAGAAATATCGAGAGGACAAGCTGATGAGAAGTTTTGTGCGATCAGGGATTGAATTTCCTCGTCATTCGCAATGGAGAGGGACTTGTTGCCTTCTTTGAGAATATGCCCTGCTTGGCTGGCGACGGTGCCAACAGTAATGTTTGCCAGTTCTTCAGCAGTACATAGCAGCCTCAGGTTGCGGTTGATGTTGTCACAGAGGGTTTTAACGAAACTCGTCACAAGCACTTTTCTCCCCTGCTGTGCCAGATGTTTCGCTCGATGCATGGCAACGACAGTTTTACCCGTGCCTGCGGAACCCGTTACCTTGACAGGACCTTTGTAGGAATTAGTCACCAGTTTGCGCTGTGAGGGATGGAGAAAACCAATCCAGGTTGCCAGGGGAGCTTCTAGAATTTTGGCGATCTCATCACTACTCTTGACGACAATGAAGCGTCGTTGCGTGTCCTCGTTCTCAAAGGTTGATTTTTCAGGTGGTAAAGGCAGGGGAGGAGTGACGAGTTCACCGCCTGCCAATTGCAAAAATCGCTCTGCGACTTCCTCTGGTAGTTTTTCCAAAATGCTCAACAAATCATCCTCAGTGACCAGCTTACGAATCACTGCTAGCCAGGTTGGAGGTAAGCCTAAACTCAGCAGGTAATCGTCATTGTGAGCATCAAACAGTCCTCGTTGGTTTTGAGGTTTTTCAGCGAACTGTTGCTCGATCGCTTCCGTAAACTCAATAATTTGGAGGGCACCTGTTTTAGCATTTTGCTCAACTCGACGCACTCGTGCCCAAGCATAGGCATCGTCATGCTGTCCGGCATAGAGCAGTGCCCAAGTATCACTTTCTTTGTAGATGATGGCGCGTAGCCCTTGAGTAATGCGGGCAGACCAGAGGTTATCATCCTTTACTTTCGTGACCCTTTCCAGGCTAATGCTTGGGTGAGCCGGATTGTTATAAAACTTGTCGATAAAATCGGTTACTCGCTTGGTATCATTTGCATTCAGCTTTGACAGGGAACTCATTAAGGATTTTCCG
>CAZGDE010000329.1:0-2844 GCA_964524315.1 uncultured bacterium | reverse complement strand
TTTTCCGAGTAAAACGATCATCAGATTCCCTCCTGTAATGCGCTTAGAATCTGATCGACAACATCTGGATGATTCGGATCTACAGCAATTAAGGAACGGTTTTGCTTGTGCAGTGCTTGCTGAAGTTGGAAAGCATCACTTCGGGTTTGATCAATGAGTAAGAGAATCCGATTCTCCTGGGAAGATGCTGCGCGATCGCCCTGGATTACTTGAGCGATACAGGTTCCTATCACCTGCCCCTCGTCGTCAATATCAAGACCTTCATCAACTTCAATGCCTTCTGTATCAGCCAGTGTTTTTAGAATCGATAACCAGGTTGGTTCAAACAAACTCCAGTCAATTTCAGCTGGTGATTCATCAGGTTTATCATTTGAAGCAGAGGTGGCTGATGCTTCAAACCAGGTTGGGTTATCTCGAATATCTTTGGCTTTCGTTTTGCCAAGCAGTATTTTGCCGATGCGGTAGAAGTATTTTGCCATCGCCTGGGGATCATCCAGATTGCCCGCCGGAATCTCGATTACCTCGTAATCAGAATTACGCAGTTCCTCCCGAATTGCGCGATCGCGCTGTGCCGTGTCAGGGTTGCCGTGTAAGTGCTTGCTCATCCCGTCGAGATAAACGCAAATACCTTCCAGGTCTTCATTGGGATCTTCAAAGAAGAAATCAGGTTTAGTCGTGCCTAACGGTTTACCCAAATCGATCGGTTTTTGAGGTGTTGGTTCTGAAAATCCAGCTCGTTTAAGCATTTCATAGAGCCGAGATTCAGCCTGATTAACGGGCTGTGCTTCTGCCTTTGCCCCTGCTTTCGGGAGTTTGGCAGGAATCGCATGACTTTGGGACAGAATGTCGCCCCAGTTCTGCAACTTCTCTAACGCTACATGGCGGTTCAAATAGCGGTGATAGTAGGCATTGCGGAAGGTGAATAAGCAGTCGATGCACGCGGTATTGCACTGCGAAGGACAATGCCCAACGACTTCTAGAGCAGCTGAGATCACTGTTGTCCAACGAACTAACAACTGTTCCAGTAAGCCAGAACCACCTGGCATGGGATCGTACAGCAAAACATCTGCTCTCTCAGTGCCAGGCTGGGCGATCGTTAGAATCTGGAGGTCTTCTAACTCCATATCCAGTACATTGGCTGCACCATGCCGAATCGCTTCCATGACACTGTAAGCAACCTGGTGGTTCTCGCAATCCTGAATCGATAGGGCATCGGCAACAATATTGGCGTAGAAGCCAACAGGCTCTACGGGTTTACCGCAGCGCTGAGTATGGTCTGTCACAAACAGGTCTTGATCGCGCTGCGAGGTGAATGGCGATCGGCTTTGCCCACAGACCGAGCAAACGGTATAGCCAAGGCTACCGCCTCGAACGAGACTGGTAGTCCCAATATTGACCATCCTCAAATGGACATTACGGCGCAGTGCAACCGTGTGGCTTCCCCAGGTATATGCCAGTCCCCCGTCGTGACGGTCTTGTTCGTAGCCCAGCAATGTCACAGGCATCTGAAACCGGTTGTCTTCCTCATCAGAAATATTGGACTGGTGGGGTAAGTCTACATCACAGATTGCCAGGGCTTTCAGACTTGAAGCCAGTAGCCCGGTGCTGGTGCCCGCAGTTCCCATTTCTCGAATGGCTTCATTAGCAATATCCACCTGAAATCTGAGGGGTTCTTCCGGTTCTAAATGAAAGAATCGAGGGACAAAGCGATGCCCGTTGGCATAGATCAGGTTGCCAGGAACGTACTCGCGCAGTGCCATGCCAGGTGGACGTGGTAAATCAAAATCGGGCAGCCAACCTGCACTCCGAGGGGTTTGAGCTGTGCCTTTGATCGAGCCAATGTCTAACCCATAACCTGGCAGAAATCCCTCAGCCGCTAAGGCTCCGTAGGTGTTTGTGTCATCAAACCCTTCTGTATCCTGCCGTCTCTTTTGCTGAATTCCTTTGAGTCGCTTGATCAGGCGATCGCACCGTTGGAAAAGGGCATCTTCATCCGGGTCGAGGGTTCCTTTTTGAACTCGCAGTTCGTTCAGCCGACGCATTTGATCGAGTGCCCATTGCAGCCTGCGCCAGAGCCGCTGAATCACCACAGCGAGTTGGTCACCCATTCGTTCGATATGGGATCGCAGTTCCTTCTCACTGACTGCAATCTGGTCTTCTTTGGGCCAGCTTTCTGCAAAGGCGGTTTTTATATGTCCCAGAATCGTAACTTCATGCTTTTGAATTAAGGTAGTCAAGCTACTCACATCCAGCGGGGCAGGTCGTAAAACGCCAGAATCACTAAATAGGTAGTGTTTGACTTGGCTGGGAAAGCAGCTTTCCAGAACCTTGGAAATTTCCTGCTGATCTCCAAGGGTTAAAAGGCTGGTTGGACGCGCAAGCTGATAAAGAACGGTAAGAATGGCTGCATGGACATGCTTGCCCACCATTAAGGTATTTCTCAGGTTTAAACGGGGAGGGGAGATCTGCCCCTGTAAAAGCCGCATGGGGTCGTTGAAGTAGGCGCGATCGTGGCTGGCGGGTCTGGCATAGGCAAGGTTAACCGCCATGCGATGTCGTCGTCCAGCACGACCAGCCCGTTGCCAGTAGTTGGCAGGGAGGGGCGGAATGTTCCGCATCAGCACTGCATCGAGCGAGCCAATATCCACTCCCATTTCTAGGGTTGGAGTACAGACGAGGGTATTCAACAGTTCGCTGTTGCCTTTGAAGAGCCGCTCAATCACTTCGCGATCGCTCGTTGGCACCTGAGCTGAGTGTTCTCTAGGGCGTAGCATCTCAAATTGCTCATCCAGCACCCGCAGATCGTAATCATCAGCACTCTCTGGTTCATATTGAATAGTGCCC
>CAZGDE010000328.1:0-8425 GCA_964524315.1 uncultured bacterium | reverse complement strand
AGGTAGAGGCAATCATTGGGCCAGGAGGAGTTGTTTTAGACTCCGTTCAGTATTTAATGAATACGATCCTTAACCTGGGACAGACTGCAGATAAACAGGGAGCATTTACAGTTGAGTTAGCTGGCTATCGCCTACAGCGATACTCCGAGCTTCAGACAATGGCGGAACAGGCGGTTTCCCATGTACGTGAAACAGGCGAAGAGTTTGAGCTTAAATCTCTTTCGTCGGCAGAGCGTCGGCAAGTTCACACCCTTTTGAAGGAGTATGCTGACCTGGAGACGTATAGTCGTGGCCAGGAACCGGATCGTCGGTTGGTTGTACGTCTGATGCAGGATTAGTTTGGTTCTTGCAACCGATTTAGTTAAAGTATGGAAACAATTTATATTCCGCGCTTAACAACGGCACCTCAGCGGACAGAGGTGATTGATTTTAGCGAGCCTATCCCTGGTTTGGAGACGCTAACTCCAGTACAGGGAAAATTGCAGGTCAGCCATCAAGGTAATTATTTGGATATATCAGCGACAGCGGAAACAATCATTACCTTGACCTGCCATCGCTGCTTGCAACAATACAACTATCGGCTGCAAATTGCGCCTCATGAGCTCATATGGCTGAAGGAAGGAACAGATCAATCCGATTTACTCCTGCTAGACCAGGATATAGATCCTGATGATTTAGTGGAAACCCTGCCACCAAAGGGCTATTTTGATCCAACGACCTGGTTATACGAGCAGCTATGCCTGGAAATACCACAGAAGCAATTGTGTGATCAGAACTGTAGTGGTATTGAACTGGCTGAATCAACTTCGGTTCAACCCCGGGTTGATCGGCGATGGGCATCTTTAGAATCACTGAAAAACCAACTTTCGGATCGAAATTAAATCACCTCCAAAAAAATCCCCTTAAAGTCAAGCTAACCAGGCAAAATGGGAACAGTGCAGTTTTATGTTGCTGTTTATCCCAAATCGCATAAGCGGGTATTGTTCGACTGAAAAAAATGCTTTCGAACGATACTGCCAAACGATATGGCAGTCCTAAATCATTTGTGAGAATGAGGGGCTTTGAGCGCAAGGATACCGGCGGCATCCTTGCGCTCAATCCAAGTAGGATCGCTATATAACCAATAACATTTCGGTATTAGGTTTGGTTTGCCATGAGTTTTAGCGACGAGTTTGAGTTGCTGCTGCGGGCGCGGTATTCGTTAATTTACATTCCAACCCGTGAGGAAGAGCGCATTGAAGCGGCAATCGCCCATTCAGCCAAACAGCAGGGAAATCGGGCGGTCTATATCTGGGATTTTGTAGACGGTTATCAGGGCAATCCGAACGATGCGGGGGCAGGTAAGCGTAATCCGTTACAGGCGTTAGAGTTTGTCGAAAAGATTCCAGCTAATGCCGCCGCAATTTTTATCTTGCGAGACTTTCAGCGATTTCTAGAAGATATTTCCGTGTCTCGTAAGTTGCGAAATCTGGCACGACTGTTGAAGTCCCAGCCGAAGAACATTGTCATTATTTCACCACAGATGGCAATCCCCGATGAGTTATCGGAAGTTCTGACAGTGCTGGACTTTCCCTTACCGACAGGTGCTGAAATTCGGTTGGAGGTCGAACGGTTATTAGCTGCTACTGGTCATCGCTTGGAACCACGGATTTTAGATGACCTGGTGCGTTCCTGCCAGGGGTTGTCGATGGAGCGGATTCGGCGAGTACTGGCACGGGCGATCGCAACCCATGGTGAACTACGTCCCGAAGATGTGGATTTGATTTTAGAAGAGAAGCGGCAAACGATCCGGCAAACCCAAATTCTGGACTTTTACCCGACGACTGCCAACATTTCTGACATTGGTGGATTGGATAATCTGAAGGATTGGCTGCTGCGTCGGGGCGGTGCTTTCTCAGAACAGGCGAGGCAGTACGGTTTGCCTCATCCCCGGGGCTTGATGCTGGTTGGTATTCAGGGTACGGGAAAATCATTAACTGCGAAGGCGATCGCCCACCACTGGCATTTGCCTCTATTACGCCTGGATGTGGGACGTTTGTTTGGGGGACTGGTTGGTGAGTCAGAGTCGCGTACCCGGCAAATGATCCAGCTTGCTGAAGCGCTTGCTCCCTGCATTCTTTGGATTGATGAGATTGATAAAGCCTTTTCGGGTGTCGACGGTAAGGGTGATTCGGGCACCAGCAGTCGGGTGTTTGGCACCTTTATCACCTGGATGGCAGAAAAGACTTCACCAGTATTTGTGGTGGCGACGGCTAATAATATTCAATCCTTACCACCGGAGATGCTGCGTAAAGGTCGCTTTGATGAGATTTTCTTCGTGGGCTTACCGGCCCAGGAAGAACGGCAGGCAATTTTCTCGGTGCATTTGTCCCGCCTGCGGCCCCATAACCTGAAGCAGTATGACCTGGAACGGTTGGCATACGAAACGCCTGATTTCTCTGGTGCCGAAATTGAGCAAACGCTGGTTGAGGCCATGCACATCGGGTTTAGTCAAAACCGGGATTTTACGACGGATGACATTTTAGAAGCAGCCAGTCAGGTCGTCCCCCTGGCCCGCACAGCGCAGGAACAAATTCAGTTTTTGCAGGAATGGGCTGCTGCGGGTAAGGCTCGCCTGGCGTCAAAGCATAGTAGTTTGAGTAGTCGAATCCAGCGTCAAATTCAGCAACCGGATTAGGGTTAAATCTCTAAAATAGAAGCGCCATAGGGGTGGTTTAACCAAGATTGATTGCGAGGATGCCTGATTCTGAGCCAAAGCCCACCCCTATAGAGTTAAACGTTGTTTCTGCGCTAAGGATTACGAACAGGCGATCGCTATTCGTGAATCCAGCCCATCAGGGTTGGTTGCCAACTGACTAATTCGTCTTCCTTAAACCACAGGCTGATTTCCTGTTGAGCGGTTTCGGGGGCATCGGAACCGTGGATCAGGTTACGTCCCACGTTTGCGCCAAAGTCTCCACGAATGGTGCCAGGTTCCGCATTAAGGGGATTGGTCGCACCAATGATCTTACGGGCAGAGGCAATGACGCCATCACCTTCCCATACCATTGCTACCACTGGCCCGGAAGTAATAAATTCCACTAACCCGGCAAAGAAAGGACGTTCACGGTGTACGCCGTAGTGGGTTTCTGCCAGTTCGCGGCTAACGTTCAACAGCTTTAAGCCAACCAGGGTAAAGCCTTTTGCTTCAAAGCGACGGATGATTTCACCCACTAATTTGCGTTGTACGCCATCCGGTTTGATTGCCAAAAATGTCCGTTCCACGCCTGACTCCTAGAGATTTATCAATTGTGACAAACTCCAGATTATCGTATCTCTGGCGATCGCCCTGCATGATTGCCAAAATCTTTGGTTCGTCCCATGGGTCATTTTTACTACATTGTTCGTAGGGCAGCAGGTAGGGCAGTGGCGCAAGATGCAGTTACTCAGGTATTAAGCGACTTAAACATCTGTACAGTCGATTTAGCGGTGCTAGAACAAGCTCTTGCATTAGATTTCGAGGATTTTGAAATGCAGTACAGTATGCTTGTGCGTTAGCGTATCGTGTTGATGCGATCGTTACTCGTGATGCCACTGGATTTACAAATTCGGGAGTTCCTGTAGTTTTGCCTGAAGACATTGGTACTATCAATGGTGCTGAGTGAAGAGATTGAAGCAGCGTTCAGTGCGCCATAACAAGTCGCTGCACCGGAACGCCATATGCTGGTCGGAAGGTTATCTGCGTCCGGTGAGCTTGGTCGTTATACGGCTGCAATTATAGGCTGTGTTAGTATTTGCGGCTCTTCTGTCAACCCTTAAAGTTGGTGGGATAACGATCGGTTCTACTCGTCTTCTTGCAGTTCTGGTATGACCAGGGTATAACCTGAGGGATAGAGCTGATCATGCAGGGTGCTATGAAAACTGCAATTTCGCTGCCAGACTCGGTTTTTGAGGAGGCAGAAGCACTCGCTCAACAGTAGGTTTGTCCCGTAGCGAGCTTTACACAAAAGCGTTAAAAGCTTATCTAAAAAAGTATAACCGGGATCAAATATTGTCCAAGCTAAACCAGGTTTACTCTAAAGAGCCTTCTGAACTAGATCCAGTGATGGCAAAGATGCAGTTCATGTCTTTGCCCCATGAGGATTGGTAATGTCGGGGAGAAATTTGGTGGGCGGATCTACCTAACCCTGTAGGTTCGGAACCAGGATATCGTCGTCCTGTCTTGGTGATTCAAGATGACGTTTTTACTCAAAGCCGGATCAATACAGTGATCGTTGTAATCCTTACCTCAAATACTCAGTTAGCGGAAGCACCGGGCAACGTGTTGGTGCCTCGTGCCGTATCGGGTTTAGCTAAAGATTCTGTTGTTAATATCTCTCAGATTTTTACAGTCGATAAAACATTTCTGACTGAACGAATCGGAGCGTTACCAGACTCTTTGCAAGAGGAAGTAGATGAAGGTTTGCGAATGGTTTTGTGTCTCTAGCTGCAAACTAATAGAGTCGCTGTACCGGATGCTGAAAGTGGTTGGCTAAGTTGCTGAAGCTATCTGCGTCCGGTAAGCGGTTGCTAGACAACGATAGTCAGGCATTCTCAGGCAATCATAATTTCCTCGAACTCTTGCAAGCGGGAGGCTTCCACGTAGTTGGCTCGTCCATAGATTTTGGGGAGTTGTCCGGTTTGGGTCAGAACCTGGCGCACATCGCGGTTGGTGATGTTTGCCAGGTTTTTGTTTGTCATCAGGGCGATCGCCGCCGCAATCCCCAAACCCTGACCGACGGCTGAATTGAACTCGATAATCCGACCCGCTGCGGCGGCGTAACCATCAAACCCGGAGGCAGGGCTGACCACAGCGAGATTTGGTATTGCTTGCAGGAGAGCATGGCGAATGCCGACGTTAAACAAGGGTGGTGTGTGGAACGAGATGCTGGTAATGCCCTTTGCGTTCGCTTTGGCCCCCAGTCCCGTAATGCCACCCCGCACATCTAGATGGTAACTGAACGTGGCGAGTGCTTCGTCGGCAGGTACACCACCCTGCAACATATCAGCCCCACTCAAGGGGGCGATCGCCCCTACGATATTCCCCGCATGGCGAATGTATAACTCTGGCATGGCACGTACTGTTTTGGCCCCCAGACTCTTAAAGAAGCGATCAATGAATATCATTTCTTGTTGAATGGGCGCATCGGGTCGGGCCGCTGCTTTGGCCAATGTTTCAGAGCGAGATCCGGAGACATAGCAAAGCAAAGCATTCCACGACAAGCGTCCATCCGTGAACGTGGCGATATTAGCCTGGTCGAGAATGGCACCACTTTCCTTGAGGGCCAATCGTTTACCCCGGAAGGCATGATAGATGATGGACAAGGCGCGGCTGCGAATATCAATATGATCCGAACCAACATACATGGTTTTCAATTTGCCCTGGTTATCGACCAGATCCTTACGGAACTGGTTAGCCAAGTCGGCATTGCCACCAGCGGCAATCGAGATATACCGCTGGGCTTCGGCATCGCTGGGGTTAGTCAGTCGTCGCAGATAGTTCATTTCGATCTCACGCAGACGTTGAATACTCAACCCCTCGGTTTCAAACACCAGCGTGACGGGTAATTCCGATTCGGGTAAGCCAAATGTACCGAAGCCTTGTAATTTACTGACTCCGGCAAATTGAGCGAGTTCAGCATTCACGGTCGAATCGATGAATTGTTTCGCCAGAAAAGTTTCGCCCCTGGCTGTGCGGATACCAGTAATCCGGTTACCTTCCTTGGTAACAGCGGTAATTTGAATCCGGCTGATGATATCAACCCCGGCATCACTCAACATTTTGCGCAGGGCCGTATCAGCTTTGCGGCGATCGAGGGCAATTTCAGTGACGCCCGATCGTTGCAAAAATTCCTTATACAACGAGCATGGATCCCCAAAGGTACCGAGTCCTAACGATTGTCGGATTTCGGGTGGTACATTGCTGCGATCGAGATAAGCCAATCCACCCCGAACCAGATGTCCGCCGACCCCTTCCTGCGAGTTGCCTTTGAACATCAACAAACTACGTGGTTTTCTCCCCATCCGTCGATTAAATTCCCGGGAGGCAGCAACCAGCGCAAAAATGCCGGGAACTTCATCCCCAAAACCGATCAGATCGTAGGTGCGAACAGACGTAGTAGCGTTTGGTGTAGCTGCGGTCATAGTAGGAAGAGGAAGGTAGTATGCACGATTTTAGATGAGCCACAATTATTTGAGCCTACCCAACTGGGCGAAACTAGCAGGACTTAGCGAACGCCTCGGGACGGCAACATCAAAGACGGCGTCGTTGTAGGCGTGATACATGGCGGGTTATGTATCGGGAGGCACCCACCCCTGGACCACGTTAGGACGGGTAATGGGAGTATCAAAGATTGCTTGCAATGTGGCTTGGCGGCGATCGCTGGGTTCATCAGTCAAATTCCATAAGGTCTCATAAAAGAAAAATGAAACACCGGCAAATTCTTGTTTACGAATTTCCTGCACCTGTTCCTGGATCTGACGCAGGGGAATGGGACGATTCCGCAAACCGGTGAGAATGCCGATACCAGTAGGAACTTGTTTACGTGCTGCCTGCAACGTTGGATGGTTCAAGTCATCAACAAATTTTGGCCAATCCTGGCGATAAATTTGTACGACCAGTTCCTCGATAATGCCCTCACTAACCCATGTAGACCAATCTTGCAGATAGGAGGCATAGGCAAATGGTTGGGGATTGGGAGACAGGCCCACCAGAACCCAACTCTTGCGGGCCTTAATGGCATGGAAAAGTTGCTTCATGAAAGCAGTCAGTTTGTCTGCCCGCCATTTGACCCAATCGGGATCGGTGGGGTCAAGTGGCATGGGTTTTTCCGGATGGTCTTGCTGGTAAAGCTTCAGGGTGTAAGGGTCATAACCAAACTCAACGGGTAGACCAAAATGATCATCAAACTGAATGCCATCCACGTTATATTTGCTGACAATTTCCAGCACCAGATCCTGGATGAATTGTTGCACCTCTGGGTGAAATGGATTGAGCCAGACACGGGCCTCGTCACCCTGTAGCCAAATCGGATTGCCATCTTTTTGCATGGTCAGCCAATCGGGGTGGCGGTTTGCCAGTTCCGAGCCGGCAGGTGCCATGAAGCCAAACTCAAACCAGGGAATGACGCTCATACCCAGCATGTGAGCTTGGGCCAGGGTATTTGCCAACATATCCCGATCGCGCAAACCCTGTGCCAGGGGCCGCGGATCGATCGCCCGACCAAATGTTTCCTCTGCGACGGTACTGGGATACAGGGTATAGCCAAAATTCCAAACCGTAGGATAAACCGTGTTGAAATTGAGCGTTGCCAGCTTCTTTAGGGCATCGCTCAGGTGTTCCTGCTTAAACAGCACATCACTATCGATATTAGTGAGCCATACGCCCCGGATCTCCCTAGTCAGGTCAGGTGTATTCCTGACGGATGTAGAAGCTGCCATTGGAATGCTAGACAGGGAAACAATGACGAGGGTAAGACAAAAAGCGATCGACGGAATGAGTTTGATCAGTCGGCGGGGCAAGAGATGACGAAAACTCAGCATGGAATCGGGTGGAATCAAACATTGTTACCACATCTTCCACCCGGTTTTTATGTTCGTCAGAAAGGTTTTTCACCTCGATGTATGGACAAATCGAATGTTCTCCGTGGCCGCCATCGTTTGAAATTGCTAACGTTGCTCACAATTGAAGTTTAGGCTCAATGTAAAAATAACCCCCGGTCATTTCAACTTCCCCGCCGGAGAAATCGTTGGCGCAAGCGGTTCACCAGCAAATCCACTTCTGGTAGGTGTAGTTGGGTGGCAAAAAGGGCAAAGACGATCAGACCCACACCGCCAGCAATGAGTAGTTGAACCAGTTGAATCAGTAACCCTTCACTCCCCAGTACTTGCTGCATGCCCCAAAGAGCGCCCCAGCAGGCGACACCGGCGATCGCGCTACCACCAGCTAAACCGGCAATGGGAATACTCCACTCGCGCAGTGGTAAGCCATTTAGTCGACGGTTCAGGATCACCAGCATTGCCACCATTGAGGTTAAATTCACCCCAACGGTTGCCAGAATCAGACCTGGTGCCCCCAATGGTTTGACCAGAAAGTAGTCGAGAACAGCATTCACGAAAATATTCACAATACTGATGCGAAAGGGAGTATCCGCATCGCCCAGTCCATAGAAGACCCGTACCAGAACATCCCGTCCCAGATAAACAAACATGCCAACGGCGTAGGCGATCAGTACGGAACAGGTCAGGTAAGAGTCTTCAACCTTAAAGGCATAGCGTTCGTACACTACCCGCACAATAGGCAACGACAGGGCAATCATAAAGGCACTGAGCGGCAGCATGGTCACAGCCGTCATTAATAATCCCTGGCGAATGCGTCCTTTCAATTCTGGCCAATTTTCTGGTGCAG
>CAZGDE010000327.1:3320-8438 GCA_964524315.1 uncultured bacterium | reverse complement strand
GTCAGTTGGAGCACCTTATTCCTATTATAAAAGATGTCAAATAGGCTCTATAGAACGCCAACACTTTAGCACTTGTACCCCCTAGCCCTAATGCCTCATAGAAGAGGAACATCCAGACTAGGAATGCAGTAGGCCATGCTTGCCAGTGAGTAGAAGCCATCTTCTGATAAAGCCCACGGGCTTGGATAACAGTCATACCAAAGAGCATGACGGACAATCCCTTAAAACCTCCAGGCACAGCAGTAATCCCATAGTGCTTGATGGTACTTTCTAAGGTGTTAATCTGCTGATCAGTGGTAAATGCAGACACTGGGATCTGCCACTGGCTATTGTCAATACCCTCTCCATCGAAGGATTGAACGATTAGCTCTACCAGTTGTTCAAACGTAATGAACTTTGTTTTAGCGCTCTTTTTCTTTTCAGGAACGTGTTTAAAGAAATCCCTGAAGTCTGCGATACCAGGCTTTCCACTTTCAGCCATGTAATCGCCAAAGAGCATATGGCTAGCTTTCAGCCCGTGAATAGAGCCGCCTTCCCCCAGCCTCTTCATAGTGAGATCAACTAGATCAGCTACAAGCTGCTCTTTAAGCTGATGATGGTCAGACATACGTATTTCCTTTTGGATTGATGATCACCAGAAGAAAAAGGGGAGAAGGCTCCCCACTATTCAGTATTCCCTCAAAGGAGATAGGACGTCCTATCTCCTTTGAATTGCTAGAAGCCTGCCTCGTCTAGCAGCTCACCTACGCTCATAGCAGCAGCGGTGTTGGCATTATGACGGGATGTGGTAGGCTTAGCGATCGCCTCAGTCACAGGCTCAGTTGCAAGATCTTCAGTAGAAGTACTGTTGAGAAACTGCTGGAACAGCTCTTCAACTTCTTTCCGCTTAGACCCAATACGTTCTTGAACCTGCTCCAGGGTTGCCGATTTCAGGAAGCCAGGGTCTTCCTTAATTAGCTGCTCCATTGCCCGAACAATCTGTTTACGATTGATGGCACGAGGCGCTAAAGCATCGACAACTTGAGGTTTATCGTCTGCACTGATTTCGCTACCTAAGTAGCGGCTATTCACGGATTCAGGCATATCAACTCGATGGAGGTAACTGGTTGAGGTCTCCTCCACAAAGCGAATAGAGAAGATCTGCTGAGGATGGACGATGAACTCTTCCATTTCGCCAATTTCTTGGGCATTCTTGGTAGGTTCAACGACTTTGCCCTGTACACTGTCGTAACAGACAATGTGGAGCTGCCCCCGGCGAGATACAAGTAGCTCTTGCAGCGCTCCCACCATATCAGCCGTTGACATGTCTGCTAAATCCTCAGCACTAACATAGCCCGCTAGGGTCTGTGTAAGTACGGGTGTAGTCAAAGATGTTAGACGGAAGTTGAATGGGGTATCTTCCCCTCCACGCTTGTAGAGTTTACCGTTTGCAATCACCGTAATGTTGTTAGAGCCCATGAATGGGTTCTTGCGAATCCCAGTGGTTGGGTTTACACCAGGTACGGTGATAAAACCACCAGGCATTACCACAGACTTTGCGCCATTGGTAGAAGTAGATTTGTGGTGTGTGCCTATGCAAGGTACAACTACTACTTGCCAACCCCAATTCCGCTTAGCAGCAGGAATAGTGGACAAAGCTTCGGTATATACGGTGGTGATAGATTTTGAAGGTGCCATAATGGACTTATTCCTTTGATTATTGTGGTTAATAAAAAAAGGAAAAAAAGGGGAAGTCATATGACTTCCCCTTTGCGTCTTTAATGGTTAGTAGTCTTCATCCAACAGGTCTGATACTGCATTGCTACGAGCAGAGCCAAATGCGTTATAGGCATTCAACATCTCACGAGCAATTTGTAGTAACAGATGGTCATTGTTAGGGTCAGCATCCAGAAAGTCAGGATCGATCTTGTTGTAGATTCCAGCGGCATCAGTGTCGCTTTCCTCATCAACCTCATCAAACCCTTCATCTGATTCATTGACTAACAAGCCGCGCCCTTGAGCAGCACGACGTAAGAATCCACAAACCATGCCCAACTGAAAGGTAGTTTCTGAATCCAGCTCATCAAACGTCAGGGTGTATAACCTGGCATGTTGTTCAGAGCTAAATTTACCGCAGTCACTCAGGGTGTACATTTCCCCAAGTGCTAAGCCAAACATGAAGATATCAAAGACATCATCAGTTAAGCATTCGGCTTTGATACCCCCTTCCAGTAAAGCTTTCCATTCAGCTTTCAAGTCATCATAACCATCAGTCCCCTCTTCCGCTTCAGGATGCTGACCAGTGCGAGCATACTGGCGAGCATTGTGGTAGAAATCCAGAGTGGCTTTGTTCAAACCACCCAGACCCAGGTCCTCATAGAAGCAGAACATTGCTACCAAGAAGGCGATCGGTAAAGCTTTCTGGTGTCCAGGAGTTAGCTTACCAACGAGTTTCTTGGCGATCAGCAAATTCATTAGGAATAACAACACAGACAGAATACGGAAACCACCAGGTACAGCAACGATGCCGTAGTGAGTGATGGTATTAGCCAGTACATCCAACTGTTGATCAGTTGTGAATGCACTAACAGGTACCTGCCATTTGCTGTTGTCGATCCCTTCACCCTCTTTGTAGTCGGTCTTGATCATATCGACCAACTGAGAGAATGGAACGAACTGAGTCCGTACTGATTTCTTCTTCTCAGGGACGTGCTTGAAGAAGTCACGGAACCCATCGATTCCTGGAGAATTCTCATCCCCCATGTATTCTCCAAACAGCGTGTGAGAAGCTTGCAGACCGTGAATGCTTCCACCTTTAGCTAAGCGCTTCTTGGTGAAATCAATCAGGTCAGCAGTCAGTTGAGCTTGTAGTTCGACATTAATTTGATTAGACATGTGAAATTCCTCTTTTAGGATGTGTGATCACCAAAAGAGGAAAGAAAAAGGGGCCGAAGCCCCTTGATTCATGTGTTACCTATTTAGTTGTTTTCGCGAGATGCCCCCAAGCTTCTTGCAGTTTGCGGTCTTGCTGGAGAACCTTAGGATTCTTGAGAACCCAGTTGACCAGGTCATCAAGCACCAGGAAGCTAACCAGGTCGCCATCATCGTCACCAGTGTTGCCCCGGTACCAATCTTCATGCTCAACATAGAGCACACCCGCACCAATGACATCACGATCGGTTTTGATGTCAGCAATCTCATCTGGACCAACGATCACCATTTCACCAGGCAGGTAACCAACGATAGGATTCCGTTGGAAGATTACCGTCTTACCCTTGAGCATGGGAGCCCAAGTGTCTTTGGAAGACAGGTAGACCTTACCTGATTCAGACCAAGCGGTGTTGATGCCACGCACTTTGCAGGTGCTCAGCACGTTACCAGACTTAGTCATGTCTTTGAGCAGTTTGCTGCGATCCTTTTGAGAGCTGCCAGCCATCTCAACGTTGAGCGCGCCTCTCCATGCACCCAAGAGCTGATTGAGAACGGAACTCCAATTATCCTGACGAGCAGAGATTGGAGCTGCGAAATGCAGAGCCAGGTCACGGCCAGCCCGAGCCAGAGTATTGGTACCACCACTGGGAGTCATCCCAATGAGAGCAGCAACACCAAAGCTGACCAGGTGCTTGTGATTGGTGGAATCTTTGATCCACACCATTGCAGGCAACTTGCACAACACATCTTTCAATGTGCCAGAGGCAAGTGCAGCAACAGTGTTTTGATCCCACACTGGCAGGTTCTCAGGAGCCTCTTTAGCATTAGCACACTGAAGCAGCATATCAACCTTACGGCGGCCAGCTGCGCCTGTGAGCCACAGGACACGACCGAGATAAGGATTAATGCTGTTGAGTGTTGCCAATGCTTCCAGGTACACTTTGCCCCGCTTCCAGCTGCGGTTCTCCAGAGTAGAGCTGAGTTCTACTGTCAGGTGCAATGCGCCGAAACGCGCAGGTAACGTGTGGAACACCAGGAACATCCCTTCATGCTCCATAAAGGTGCAGTCAGGAGTGTTGGCATGTTGAGCCTTCCAGTTTTCCCAGACACGTTGAGACACCGCACGAACAAAGCAAACGTTGTGAACTTGATACTCAGTCACTTTATTTGCAAATTCGACTTGCTTGTCTGACTCGTAAACAACCTTACCCTGGACACCCTCACCTTCAACAACGTGCTCAGTCATTTCATACTGCTGACCTTCATGCAGGAGCATGTGGCAAGCAGCCATGTTACGCAGGGCAGATGCGCCTTTGTAAGACTCAGCACCGATGGAGATGGATGCAGTAGGAATACGAACAGCCTTACCAGCTTTGATAGCTTTGATGTTTTCTTCATGAGAACCCAATGATTCATACATTAAGAAACCACCAAGAGCTAAATCAGCCAGAGACTTCAGGCGAGTTGGCATTGGGACGAGAGCAGCTTTGATACCATCTGCAGTCACTTTCTCAACGCTGGAGGTGGCACAGTGGGCACCGCGAACCTTGAGCGTGACCTGAGCAGTGGTAGCCTGATCTGCACGAGATTCAAAGCGAATGTTTTCGAACCCAAGCTCAGGGGTTTCATACACTCTGAACTCAAATTCACCAGTGCCCTTGGAGTATTCCTCCCCAAGCACTTCCACACCGTTTTGAATCACGCTAAACCAGGGTTGCCCTAGTCGAACTGTGTCGCCCTTCTTGACCAAGAACTTGAATTGGCGCTTGACCCACTCAACCTTCTCCTTCACGGGCAGTTGTGCAGGAATTCCAAACACAGTGGTTTGGGCTGAGAGGTTGGAATCAATCTGCAGATTCAGCTTGAAATCTCCAGCACAATAGGTTGCACCAGAAGTTCCAGCGTTCAACAGAAACGTCATGGCAAGACAGGTAGACGCGATCAGCCCTAGTTGACCAATTTCACTTTCTGTTTGAGTTTTGGTGTACTGAGGCGAATCAACCCCCAGTTGAGAGTATTGAGCAGACAGTTTGTTATTCAGTTGTGAGATTTGGGCAGCACTCTTAGGCAGGCTAGCAATATTAGCGATCGCAGCAGCGTACAGAGCATCAGAAGCGTTGGACAGAATTACGTTAGACATGAGAAATTGTCTCCCTTTAAGGATAGTTGTCACGAATAGGGAGGAAAAAGGGGCCGAAGCCCCTTCAA
>CAZGDE010000327.1:0-3310 GCA_964524315.1 uncultured bacterium | reverse complement strand
TACAGAAGAGAGTCACGGTTAGGTCCTTTCGTAACCTTGTCCACTGGTCTGCCCTTGATTAAGACCTTGACTGGTTTGTTATCAATCGAGATTTCAACCAGGGATGCCAATGACGCCCTAGCGATGTCGCCACGGTAAGCCGCCTTACCTTGGTGTTGGAATAGGCAGGGTTCGTTGTTGTCGAAGGCTCTTTTAACCTCGTTAACAACGTCCTTGCCATTCTCAAACTCCAAATACAAACCAAAGGTTGGATGGAATACGAGTTTGGCAACCAGGATGCCTGGTGTATCCTTCTCTTTCTGAATATTCAGAGAAGATTTCAAGCCGTAACATTGTTGTTGAACCGCAAAGTTGGACAGCCCACTGCGAATCTTCCCGCCAAACGTATCACGAGTTAACATGACACGATTGAGTTGAAGAAGCACGTTACCCCAAGCCTCTACAGGAGAGACACCTACTCCATTAATGGAGTAGTAGTTGCGCTGTTCCATTTCTGGATTCAGCACAACTAACCGCCCCTTCCTGACTTGGAACTGGAGTTGATACCCCATCCCAGTCATAGTGAAGAAGTCAGGTCTGCCCTCACCCAGAGTTTGGGAAAGAAGCTGTAGCCATTCTTCGTTTGAGAGATCCAGAAGCAGGTTTGCGATCAGGTCTTGATCCTGGAAGACCTCGACCCCATTGAGATACTTAGCGTTCTCTTTGGTTTTCTCTATACCCAGAACGACATCGCCTGGGCGTAGACTCTCTAGACCTTCCACTGCTTTGCACTTGAAGCTCAATGCAAGAGTGTTGCAACCTATGTTCTTGAAATTAGGAATATACTTGAGACGATTCTCAAGCAATGCCTGGTAAACAGGAATGGGTAATAACTCCTTGCCTTGCTGCTTGAGCGTTTGCCACTGAACCACGCCTGCCAATAGCTTGGTCAGAAACACAGGCTCAGTTAGATCGAAGCCGCCCCGTGATAGATCTTTTGGATCAAAAGGTTGACTCAATTCCACTTTGCGGTTGTATTCTTTCCAACCCAACAGGACGCCGTCCAGCTGCGTCATCCCTTCAACCCACTGAGGAGCGAGCTTGCGGAGACGTGCTTCTGCGCCAGGATTTTGAACGAATTGCATAGACATGTTGTTTTTCTCCTATGAGGTATATGAAGGGCATTGATAGTTACCCTCATGAAGAAAAAAGGGACAGAGTCCCTTTAGTCATATCGGTCGTTAGAAACCTTGTTCTACCAACAGATCAGCAACGGTTTGCATTCCGGCTTCAGCCGCTGAAGTTTGTTGAACTGGGATGACTTTGCCCCCAGCAGCATTACCTGCTTCAGCAGCATCAGTTTGTTCGCCATCGGTTGGCGCTTGAATGCGGAATTCCACAATTAGTTCTTCCACCTCCTTCTTGGTAGAACCAACACGAGTTTGGATCTCTTCTAGAGAAGCGGTGCGGCAGAATTCAGGATCAGCTTTGATTAAAGCCTCAACAGCTTTAATCACCTGTTTGCGATTCAATGCGCGTGGGGCTAAAGCATCCACAACTTCAGGAGCGTCCTTAGCGTCAATCTCTTTACCAAGATTACGAGAGTTGACGATTTCAGGCATGTCAACCCTATGAATGTATTCAGGTGCTGTCTCAGGGACGAAACAAATCCTAAACACATTTTGAGGATGAACGATAAACTCCTCAAGCTCTCCTAAACTTCTAGAGTCTTTAGTAGGTGCAACAACCTTGCTTTGATTTACATCTTGGCAAACGATATGAATCTGCCCACGCTGACTAATAATCAACGATTGGAACATATCAACTAAGTCGCTATCAGTTGAATTGTTGATTTCTTCGTCAGGGCAGAACCCTTTGAGAGTTTCGGTCAG
This sequence comes from uncultured bacterium, assembly GCA_964524315.1. Taxonomy (GTDB): domain Bacteria; phylum Cyanobacteriota; class Cyanobacteriia; order Leptolyngbyales; family Leptolyngbyaceae; genus CAZGDE01. The sequence goes on along the minus strand of CAZGDE010000327.1, from coordinate 1,439 downwards.
TAACGTACCTGTAAGACTGGTAAGACGGAAATTGAACTGTATATCATTGGCTGCTCTCTTATAGAGCTTGCCATCTTTAAGAATGGCGATGTTAGTAGAACCTAAGAAAGCATTCCTGCGAACACCAGTAGTTAGATTTACACCAGGCTTAGTAACGAATCCACCTGGAAGAACAGCGCTCTTCGCGCCGTTGCTGGAATTAGCTTTCCAATAAGCTCCAAAAGCTGGAAGGACTACAACACTATATCCCCAGTCTCTCTTACCTGCGGGGATTTGATTGATGTACTGATTGTAGATTGCAGAGATAGAAGTCATATTCTTTTCCCCTTTGATAGTGGAGTGATCATCAGAAGGGGAGGAAATAAAAAGGGGCTGGTTTTCAACGTATGCAGAGACTTCAGCACAGGGAACGGACATGTAAATAAAACCTTGAAACGAATAACTGTATGTCTTCTTTTATAAATCTCTCTCGACCTCTACCAAATGAGGGTAGTTACCGATCTCTATGCCTTTAGATAGAGATCTAGTGTTTTCTCTAGATTGACATGTATTAAATAAGACAACCTGTACTTAGAAGAGCGCCGACGTAGATCTACCGAACTTTTAAAGACTCCAGTGGATCTTCTATTTGCTTAGTGTGCTTTCTATGGGTCGTGTCGAACCTCCCCTCTGAATCAAGACTCATTAAGAAAAAGAGACTGATATCAGTCTCTTGAATTGGGAACACTAAACTTATCTCTCCAATTTCTCCTTTTGAGATAGTGATCATGGAGAGAGGAGAGCAGGCCCATACTTGCTCTCCTTTCTTTGTTATTGCTGCTCTGTCAACGAGACCAACAAAGCATACAGCAACCAGTAGACCGCACTGGTGCGGTCGCCCTCTACCAAAGAGGACAATGACTTCATAACGCAATCGTAAGTAGACATAGCTTTTTCTCCTTTGGAGTAAGTAATCAACAAAGGAGAAAGAGATAAGGGGAGCATAATGCTCCCCTGGTGGTGGTCTGGTGGTGGTGTGTATCATGGACGCTTCACCAGTCTGGGCTCAAGAACAAGCTTGTTCCTAAAGCACACCCAGTTGTGCCCGTTAGCTTTGGGTTGTTGTCCCCATAGCCAGGTGTCTTCGATACCTGCCTGTACATCCCAGGTGTACAGGTAATCCTGTTCTTGGTTGTCAGGTAGGTAGACATCCATCTCCCAGATGTACTCTCCGTAGAGAGTCTCTTGGGTTGGGCTCCACATCTGCCCCCATGAGATGCCTTCCTCATCATCAAAGCGAGGGGCGTTCTCATCGGGAGTGCGAGTGTAGATAGTGATAAACATGTTGGTTTCTCCTTTGAGATGTGTAATCACCAAAGGAGAAATAAAAAGGGGCTAACCTTTATAGACTGGTGTGATGTCCTCTCATTGAGATTGCTTCAATGAAAGTGAAATGATAG
>CAZGDE010000326.1:0-8463 GCA_964524315.1 uncultured bacterium | reverse complement strand
GTTTCGCATTCACCAAATTGGCACCAAAAAGGTTGGCATCGGCCAGGTTGGCCCCGCTCAGATCACAGGCAGGGCACTGATTGGTTTTTAACAGACGACTAACATGATCGGGATTTGCTGCCAGCGATCGCTCGCCGCAGCCGAGTAAACCCGCCAAAAGCGTCACTGTCAGAATACCGTAACCATTTTGATACCACTGGTTCATAGTTCTGGGAAAATCCACTTGGGTACTAGAGTCAACCTGCTCAGGTTTACCCTGGAGGCTGTTCCATTAAACCCCAGAACTGAGGTATTGATTAACCCCGAATTTGTTGCGGTTCCTGGTAGACCATTTCCTCAAAATGGATAATTTCATGGCGGGGATCGGCATGGCTGACTCGCAATTCCAGGCGATCGCCAGGGGAAACGCTGCGACTGAATCGCATGGGCAACTCAATCCCCAGGTCTTCCAGCAGGATCAAGCCTAAATTCTCGTGTTCCCGGAGCCAGCGCAACATCAACGCTTCCCAAATCTCACCGGAATTACGCCGAAGAAATTCTAGTCCCCAATACTTATTCGTCTGCCGTTCCACCGAAACCGCTTCCTGTACCGCAGTACTGATGCTCATCGTTAGCTCTTTCATCTCCTCTTCCACGAAGGGCAACGGTTCACCTCGCAGATGGGCCTTAATTTGGAAATGGGTCAGTAGATCACTGTAGCGACGAATCGGAGAGGTGACCTGGGTATAGGTATCTAAGCCGAGACTGGCATGGCGGGCAGGGGTAATGCCTAACTCACTGCGAGGCATACAGCGGCGAATGGCACAGGCACGGACTGGCCCTGCTGGTAATAAGATCAGTTCTTCATCCGGTGGTAGTTCAGGTTGGGACTGGAACCGGAACGGGATCGGGAGATTGTGTAACTGCCCGTAACGGGCCGCTGCCTCACCGGCCAGAATCATCATTTCGGCAACCAGTTGTCGGGCAATGGAGTCATGCAAAACCTGAATCGTAATTTCGTCATCCGCTGAAACTTTAATGGATGACTCAGGCATATGGATACTAATTGCGCCCTGAGCATGTCGCCATACCTGGCGTACCTTTGCCCACTGGGCGATCGCTTCCAGTTCCGCTTCTCCCTGAACGCCCAACTCTAACATCTCATCCACATCTTCATAGGTGAGACGGTAGGTAATTTTGATCAGGCTGGCATGAATCTCGTAGTCCTGAATGGCACCACTAGGATCAAGGACAACCCCAAAACTAAGCGCGCAGCAAATCTGCCCTTGAACCAAACTCATTGGCCCCGTTGCCAATTCGGATGGGAACATGGGAATCATCCCTGTAGGAAGGTACAGGGTTGTACTGCGACGCCGGGCTTCTAGGTCAAGTTCATCACCTGGTTGCACCCATCGACTGGGATCGGCAATGTGAATCCACAACCGTTGATTACCATCCGATAGGTATTCCAGGCTTAAACCATCGTCAATTTCCCGCGTACTTTCGTCGTCAATCGTATAGACCTTGAGATGGGTCAGATCCAGACGAGCAGTATGCTGGTCGGGGGGTGGAGAGTCCAGATAGTAATTAGCCACTTCCAATACCTTTGAGGGAAAGTGAACCGGAATCTGGCTGCGTCGCAAAAACAGGTTTTCATGAGGACTCCACAGCCCTAGATCGACCAGCAGTTGAAAGGCAGCTTCGGATGTTTCAGGTCGCTTCAAGTGTAGCAAGGTTTCTAGTGCGGGTGCCCGATGGGTTGCTTCCTCACCCACTGCTGCAAATCGTTCCAGGGCATCCAACCGGATGCGATCGCTACTCTGCCATTCGACGGGCTGTTTTTGTAAAGCCTGCTTCACTCGCGCCAAGAACTCGCCCCACTCGCGTTGGCGTTGCAGTTCCATTTCTTGCTGGTGCTTCAGCTCTGCTACCTGACCCAGAGAGCGGGGTTCGTATCGCTCTCCCTTTTGCTTGAAATAGAGGCGATCATCCGACAATAGACAATGGGCCGCGTAACAGAGGGGCGGCGACTGCTCGGAAAATAATAATAATGACAACTCTGTTGGGGTTGTTGTCTCGCCGTCTTCTACCAGAAGTTCCCAGGCGACCTCCAAACTGGAGGGATCCAAATAGGGCTGAACATCTTTTAGAAAGGCCGGAATTTCGGAGGGCTTGTAACTGCCTCCAACTTCATAGGAAATCTGGCGGGGATGCAGCGTTTGAGACTGCCCTCGCTCATCTATAACAATCCAGTGTTTCTTTCCTTCGGGACGTTCGGCAACTGCAAGGCGACGCTCGCCATTGAGACGAAATTCAACGAGATTTCCCTTCTCCATTGGGGATGATGTGTGAGGGGGTGGGGGTGAAGAAGGCAAATAAACTTAAGCGGAGGGAGAAGATATGGGCAACATTCAGAGGCAAGAGAATTTAACTCTGCTCCCCCAAATGTAACCCCTACTCCCTTACTTCCTGGTTAACCTTCCTGATTGACGAAGGGTAAGAGTGCCAGAATGCGGGCACGCTTAATTGCCTCGGTCAGGTCACGTTGCTGCTTAGCAGTCAGACCAGTAATCCGACGTGGCAAAATTTTGCCCCGCTCAGTAATGAACTTACGTAACAGATCCACATCCTTATAATCAATTGGATCTTCAGGCTTAATGGGGGAAACTCGACGGCGGAAGTAGGTCATAACTCAATGGTTCAGTAATCAGTAGGCAAATAATCAGTGAATGCAGCCATTAGTGACTCGTCATCAGGTGAAACCGTCATTCATCAGGGCCAGCAATTGATAGCGCCATGACGACCGACGATCGCCTAAATGACTACTTAATTTCCTTATGGACGGTATGGCTGTTGCAGTGCGGACAGAACTTTTTCAGTTCTAAACGGTTGGTGGTGTTGCGGCGATTCTTCTTCGTCGTATACCGGGAAACACCGGGCGATCGCTTGTCAGGGTTGGTGCGACACTCAGTACATTCCAGCGTAATAATGATACGAACGCCTTTATTCTTAGCCATATCTCTACACGATCAAAAACTTAGTAGCACAGACGCAAACATCCATTATTTCACACGACGGTTAGCTTTCGCAAACAAATTTTTTAACTTGATATCGAGTGAATATCCCCGCCGCGTTTGCACCACTAATGTTCGCGCAATGCGGTCGTGGAGTGCCTGTCGATAGTCTGTGTCTAACCAGGCGAAAATGCAGTCTATCAGCAAAGGAATGAGCGCCACCAGGATAAACCCATTGGTAGGACTAAGATTCATTAGCCCAATTAAAACAAGCAATACCCCCGCTCCAGCGATCGCCTCCCGCACAACCAGTTCTTTTAATCCCGGTGTAGAGCCGTATCGAGGTTCGATCACCCGCGTATCAAAGGCCCAGCGTCCCAGGCTTTGCCCCTTGTTACGCTCGACTAAAACGACCCGCAAGCCAAACCAGATAAACAGAAAGAAAGGGATATAGAAACTGCCACCCCCTAGGGAACTCAAGAGGCACACCACGCCCATGTCAACTGCAAAAGCAGCAATTCTGCGTTCCATTGGGACTTTAGGAAAATGACGCGGTGCCACGCCTATTCTCTCCAAACATCATCCGCTGGTTCTGCGGTAACTGCTGGGTCTGTGGTAACCAGGTCATTAATGGCAGTGTTCAGCTCAGATGCTTCAGTCTCAACCGCTCCGTCAGATTGAGGCAAAACGTCTGCTTGGGGCAAAACGTTTTCAGATTCCCCATCAGATTGAGCCAGGGTCGTCTCAGATTCCACATCCGGTAACGTTACATCTGCTGCCACATCTGCGATTTCGTCAGCCTGTAACCCGTCAGTGACATTCCCATCAATGACGCCTGCTTCACCGGGAACCTGATCAACGGCTGGTTCTACAGCCTCCGCTAGCGGTAAGTCGGTCGTTGAGAATTCGGTCGTTGAGAATTCAGTTTCGGCTGAGACGCTTGTTTCGGTCACGCTTTCTGTAGCGGAGTCAGCATCCTTCAGCACCTCTGCATCTAACTCATCTAAATCTGCCTCTGCCTCTGACAACACCTGCGACTCACCCACCTCCGACACAGGTATTGGGGGAGAAGCGATCGGCGGAGCCGTCGCAACCACCAGAGGCGCTTCAGTCACCAAGGGTGGCAAAATCTGGTTGACGCGAAACCCATAAACAGAGAAATTAGCTCGAATCTGCCCCAGAGAATAGGGATTTGTTGCAGCAAAATCTGTGTCGCTGTGCAGCATCACTGCTAACACGGCAACAGGAACCTGGGTAAATAGATTGCAGGCGAGAAAACCGATCGCTGCGACGGCTAACCCGGCAAGCCGCCATTCCCCAGGAAAAAGGGAAGCAGAAACCGCGATTGGAGCAAGGCCGTAAACCTTCTGTAGCAGAAGCAGGAGTACAACAGGCACAAGTGCGGCGGCGATGCGATTGCGTTGGGACTTGAACAACGTCAGCAAGCGTCGCTGATCTTCCGTTAACTGTTCCGGTTTGAGCGAAACTGCCAACAGGCTAAAAATATAAAAGGGGCGCTGCCACTGCATCCATAGAATTGGTGCAATGCCAATCGCCCCCACTAGAAATAACTCTAACCAGGCTGGTAAGAAAGGGTCGCCAATTGCAAACCCAATCAAACAAAGTTCCAACATTAACGGAACGGCAGCAATACCAGCCAGATGAATCCAAAGATAGGAGTCAGACCAATACGATCGCATCGGCATACCTCAGTCGACGAAGCCTTTGCCCAGTATAGAGCCTGACGATCCCAATGCAGAATTACAACTTTGCTAAGGTTGTAGTTTTATGCAGCAAAGTTAAATAAACGACCTGTCAGATTCACCTAAGTTAGCAATTTGGAGAGTAATACCTAATGAAATGCCTACTTAGCGGTGTTCCCAACAACATCAGGTTGTGACTGGCGCTGCTGCTTAATTGCTTGCAGTTGCTGCAATAAACACTCCGTTTCTGCTTGAAGGTGAAGAAACTTTTCCTGTTGATCGAGGCGATATTGCTTTTTCATTGCCTCCAGCCAACGGGCTTGAGTGGCATCGCTACTGCGGGAAGAAATCACGTCAGCGGTCGTTGTTACAGAGCGAGAGGACACGCTGACCGGAACATCGGAAATCAATGTTTGACTAGCCATTTTTACTCACTTACACCACGTAACAGTATCTTAACCTAAGCTTTACAAAAAAATGTAATTCCTTGTAACAAAAAAGATTGTACTCGGACTGGATAGTTTTGCAACCGTTAGGATCATTTATGTGCTTCATATGCATTCAGGTGACGGGTTACACTAGGATTTATCCCTATACCGCTATGCCTGCCGCCAGTGCAATTATCTGTGCCTAGCCACTGTTCCACCCTGGCAAAAGTGCAGATAACTCCGGGAATCTAGCACTTGCTTGAATGAAGGCATTTCGCTCAGGCCGTTAAATGGTTAAGTCGGTAAATGGTGTAGTAGAGTTCCCCTGCGGGTATTTGTAAATTTCTTTGGCTGTAATCCTGTGACTGTATCGTTATCTGCGTCCCATCTGTCGTCCGATTCTTCTGCCGCCACCCCTGTATCGCCGTCAGGTTGGCGTGGGTTGATTGAAATGTATCGGCAATACCTGCCGGTGACAGACCAAACACCAGTGGTTACCCTGAATGAGGGCGACACTCCCCTGATCCCGGTGCCTGCGATCGCAGCGCAGATTGGCAGACAGGTGCAGGTCTACGTGAAGTTCGATGGCCTTAATCCCACCGGTAGCTTTAAAGACCGGGGGATGACCATGGCCATTTCTAAAGCCAAAGAAGCGGGGGCAAAGGCGGTTATTTGTGCCAGTACGGGTAACACCTCTGCTGCCGCTGCCGCCTACGCAGGGCGGGGTGGGATGAAGGCATTTGTGCTGATTCCCGACGGTTATGTTGCACTTGGTAAGCTAGCGCAGGCACTGTTGTACGGCGCGGAAGTGTTGGCAATCAAAGGCAACTTTGACCGGGCCTTGGAAATTGTCCGGGAAATGTCTAATAGCTATCCAGTAACGCTCGTTAATTCTGTCAACCCCTATCGTCTGGAAGGGCAAAAAACCGCTGCGTTTGAGGTGGTTGATGTTTTGGGAGACGCTCCCGACTGGTTATGTATTCCTGTAGGCAACGCCGGAAATATTACAGCTTACTGGATGGGTTTTTGCCAGTACCATCAGGAAAACCGTTGTACTAAGTTACCCCGGATGATGGGTTTTCAGGCTGCAGGTGCTGCACCTCTCATTAGTGGGCAGGCCGTGTCCCATCCAGAAACCCTAGCAACTGCAATTCGCATTGGTAATCCGGCTAATTGGGAACGGGCGATCGCCGTGCGGGATGCTAGCCAGGGTAGCTTTAACGCTGTCACTGACGCGGAGATTTTGGATGCCTATCGCTTGTTGGCCACCCAGGAAGGAATTTTCTGTGAACCGGCCAGTGCTGCTTCCGTTGCTGGCTTACTTAAGGTCAAAGACCAGGTGCCAGCAGGGGCGACCATCGTCTGTGTATTAACGGGTAACGGCTTGAAAGATCCTGACTGTGCTATTAAACATAGCGCCAGTCAATTTAAGCAAGGCATTGAGCCAGATCTGCAATCAGTCGCCCAGGCCATGGGGTTTTAGCGCATCAGAAGTAAGGGTGTAGGGGTCAGGTTCCACAACAAACAACCAATGACCCCATTAACCCTTTACGCCATGCCCATAACTTCGTAGCCAGAATCAACGTAGATAATTTGCCCAGTGATACCACTTGATAGATCGCTGCTCAGGAAAGCCGCCGTGTTGCCGACCTCGGTTTGGGTAACAGTGCGTCTTAATGGAGCCGACTGTTCAACATGGTGAATCATGTCCAGAATGCCCCCAACTGCCGATGACGCAAGAGTACGAATAGGCCCGGCAGAGATCCCATTTACCCGAATGTTGTGAGGCCCAAGGTCAGCGGCCAGATATCGCACATTCATTTCTAGCGCCGCCTTCGCAATACCCATGACATTGTAGTTAGGGATGACCCGCACGCCACCTAGATAAGTCAGAGTCACAACACTGCCACCTTCTGTCATTAAAGGTTTAGCAGCAGCACAAAGCTTGACTAATGAGTAAGCACTGATATCTAGAGCTGTTGCAAAACCTGCACGGGACGTATCCACAAAATTGCCAGACAAGTCTTCCTTGTTAGCAAAGGCAAGACAATGAATCAAAATATCAATCCTGCCCCACTTTTCCTTAACCGTTTCGAAGGTTGATTGAATTTGGGCATCGTCCTGCACATTACAGGGCAAAAATAGGCTGGGTTTTACCGGCTCTACCAGTTCTTCTATTTTTTTGACACGGCGGTCTTCATCCGGCAGGTACGTTACCCCAATATTTGCCCCAGCTTTGTGCAGTTGTTGGGCAATGCCCCAGGCGATCGAGCGATTGTTGGCAATGCCAGTCACCAGGGCATTTTTTCCGGTCAGGTCTAACATAACTCTCTATCTATAAGGGCAACTATGAGAATACTCAAAGATGGGGTACAAGGGGTAGGGATTGGGGTAAGGGATAAACGTCAGAGAACGGGAGACTATTATTAAATTAGTCTTAAACTGGGGCAACACTGGTCTGTAGACGGTTGTTATGGAGTTAAATTAACTGGCAATCCTGATGTTGATTCCTGCTAATCACGGGGCATTCTGTAACATCAGGCACAAAAAAGGGTTCTGGAGTAAGTTTAAGTGTTCTCAGTTACAAGTTACAGATTCTTTACTAGCTAAACCAGCTTAATTAAGTCCATCGGCATTTTGAAGTCCACGGGCATTGACGGGCAATTTTTCAGGGCACCAGGTAAGGGGATATGGTAGTGACGCAAGACAAACCTCTCGCATCTGTATTTCGTCAGATGGGCGGTGGGGCATTTCCACCTGTTGTTGAAACGTTTGAGCGTGGTAAGACGATTTTCTTTCCGGGTGATCCAGCTGAACGTGTCTACTTCTTGCTCAAAGGGGCCGTGAAGCTGTCCAGGGTATATGAAGCAGGCGAAGAGATTACTGTAGCACTGTTGCGAGAAAACAGTGTTTTTGGGGTGTTATCGCTGATTACAGGCCACCGTTCCGACCGTTTTTACCATGCGGTTGCGTTTACCCCTGTCGAGTTGCTATCAGTTCCCATTGAGCAGGTGGAAAAGGCCCTGAAGGATAATCCTGATTTGTCAATGATCCTGCTTCGAGGATTGTCATCCCGGATTCTCCAAACCGAGATGATGATTGAGACCCTGGCACACCGGGACATGGGTTCGCGGCTGGTTAGTTTTCTACTGATTCTTTGCCGTGATTTTGGTGTTCCCAGCAGTGACGGGATTACGATTGATCTGAAATTGTCACATCAGGCGATCGCCGAGGCTATTGGGTCTACCCGTGTTACGGTCACCCGGTTATTGGGAGACCTGCGGCAGGACAAGATGATTTCAATCCATAAGAAGAAAATAACCGTTCACAAGCCTGTCA
>CAZGDE010000325.1:0-8516 GCA_964524315.1 uncultured bacterium | reverse complement strand
GTACCATTGCACCATCCGGTGTCAGACTGGAGACAAATTGAGTGTTCATATCAACATGAGTGTGCATGATGAATCAATACAAGACGGGCATAAACCATTCCCGTTAACGGGTTTTACTAGCCAGGTAGAGACTCTGAATCGGCCTCTTGAGCAGTCGCCGGAGGTTGCTGGCGTGGTGGTGTAGCTTTGTTCAAACTATCGGCAGAGACGACCCAGAGGCGGTTTTGCTCCGTACCAACTACCAGGATTTGATCACCCACATTAAATTCTTTGGCCTCATCGGTATAGGCAGTGAAATTGAGCAGTGTGCCTTTCACAAGTAAACGCACCTTTCCCCGATTCGTGGCATTGAAGGGCAGTTCAACCGTACCGGGTAAACCCACCAGGTCACTAGACCGAACCAGGCTATCCACCTGTCGTCGCCGTAACGCCTGGAGAATACCAGCAACCAGTGCGCCACAGAGGAGGCCCATTGAGATCGCCCCGATCGCGACCAATAAGGGTGAGAGGGGTAATTGGGAGAGAACTAAACCTGTAAGACCAAAGAAGCAAATCCCAAACGTCCAAAATTTGAGACTTTTCAACATCCCCACGAGAAAACGCCAGGGGTGATGACGACGGCGTTGACGGGGTATGGTTGGCTCCGCAGGACGATCGCCTGGATCGGTCAGTTCAATGTCCGAATCAATGTGAACGTCAAAATCCGTATCAAAGTGAATGTCGAAATCGGCCCCATCCAGTCCTCCAAGAACCGCCAGCAGGACAAAAATCCCCCCAAGCACAAAGCAAAACCAATAGACTGACAACATTATTGAATGTAGAGTCGAGTACCAAATAAATCGAGCAATACTAGCCGAGAAATGCGAAGTCACGAAACGCTAGTCACGAAACTTTAGCCAGGAAACCAGTCACGATTCACCATTAACAACAACGCGATCGTGCAGCATTCCAATCTTAGGCATTTGCCTAATTGGGTAGCTCGTATTTGGAATGATTGTTAACGTGACACTGCCCCACATACAACATATTGCGTCACCTAACCAATGTTTTAGGGCAGATCGTTTCAGCCCACAGCAAGTATTTATGCTAACTTTTATAAAGTATTCTTATTTTTTCTCAAGCTGGTTCCTATGAGTGTTGTCCTGCCTGAACCGATTAAGGTCTACAGCCAGTTTCTGCATCCGTTATTGATGTGGGTTCTGTTGGCACTGACCTGTTACGCGCTCTATTTAGGTATGAAAGTTCGTCGTACCCGCAGTGCCGAGGGAGACGAGAAAAAAGAGTTAATTAAGGGCAAGTACAACGTTAAGCATTTTCAGATTGGCTCATTGCTGCTGGCATTAATGGTTGTTGGCTCAATCGGTGGGATGGCAGTGACTTATATCAATAATGGCAAGTTATTTGTCACTGCCCACCTCCTAGCAGGTTTAGGCATGACCGGGTTAATTGCTGTCTCCGCCGCCCTTTCTCCCCTGATGCAAAAAGGCGCTGACTGGGCACGGTACACCCATATTCTGCTAAATGTCACTCTTCTGGGATTGTTCGGTTGGCAAGCAGTCACCGGCATGGATATCGTTCAACGCATTGTCAGCAAACTTTAAGTCTTTACACAATCGCAACAACAAAAAGTGGCTGGAGAAAACGTTTTCTCCAGCCACTTTTTGTTGTTGCTTACAGAAACATTAATACAGAAACTAACGTTCGTATATTGTGGCTTCAGTTTTGCTGCAAGGCCCCACCTAAAGGCTAATTTCTTCGACCTAACCTCACTAAGCTATTCAGCCGTATCCTTTTCAGGCTTACGACGAAACCATCGTTGTTGGGAATGCTTAGGAATAGGCACGTTGTAAGTTGTATGGAAATCTTCGAGAACTTTACGGTTCAGACGATGGGAAACCTGCCTTACGATCTGACCTAGGACGCGATCGCCCGTACTTTGCAGGAGTGTTTTGGGTAAGGCGCGGTGAATAAAGCGAGGAAAATGAATTGCTACAGTCAAGTCTAAATGCCACTGTACTCGTGTAACCGAGGTGATCACCGCTTCACCTGGGGCCTGAGCCATACCCTCACTGGGCTGAGCTTCTACCAGTTCCATCGCCGCCCGGAAATCCACATCGTAACCAGCAGGAACATAGCCAGGTACGGCAATTGTCTCAATGCGATAAACCCCTGCATCCTGAGGAAGGAGATTTAGACCAATTTTTGGTTCCACCACATAACCATTAGAACCAAAGCGACCAATGACCAGCGCATAACCATTCTGCCCAATCGGCTCTACCTGCATGGGATGGGCACATCGCCGGAACCAGGCATGGTGGTCATCAAAGTATTTCGCCACCGTTGCCACATCCGCGTACATCTCCATGCTGTCGATGTACTGGGTGTAGAACTTGGTTGGTTCATTTACGGCGGGGGTCGATTCCTCAGTCATCGCAACAGTGGGATTGGGAATGACAGATGCTGTGTGTAGCAAACCATCCGGCGTAGCGGCAGATGGATAGTCAGTGGAGTCTAACTGCATAGTAAGCGTTCCGAGGACGTTGCGGGTGGATTACCTTTAAAATTCCCCTTGACGGCTGAAGTTGTCTCCGAATTTTTACCGATTTTGGCAAAAAATAGACCAGCAATCCAGGTTAGAAAAACGACGATCGCTATCAGGCAACAAGGTTGACCACCGGGTGGGTAGTACCGCGATCGCGGCCCTCAAAGCCAACAATAGCGGCAAAGTTATGTAACATTTAGCAACACAACCTTCACTATAAGGCTAGAACACTTATTTCTGCAAAACTGTGAGGTAAGTCACGATGGTCAGGAAAGATGACACCACCCTGCCTTTCCCACAGGTTGCATAATTTGTCAGTTTGCATCTAGCGCTGGATGAAGCGCTCGTACCATAGCGAGGTCGTGTCCTCTTCCCAATCCTCAAGGTAATACGTTTAATTGATGCTGGCTACCTTGCTCCTAGGTAAACCCGCTACAAAAATTTACCTGAATTAGGCGATAAAGGTTAGATCCTGGCAGTGGTGGGAATATTAAGTCAAGAGCAGCCATCCTTTATCATCAGGCTTCACTAAGGATTCAGACTGAATTTTCAGACTGGCACCATCCATCCACTTGAATTTACAAACGTTTTGCAAAGAAGCTGAAGTGAATATTGCAAACTCGTTTTAGCATTTCAACAGCAGTTTTTTGCAAATGCTGTTTTCAGACACTATGGCGACTAGTCTGTTGTCTCTGCCCCCGCATTAACCTCACTCAGATTTGCCAAGAAATAACTATGGTGATTGCAACCCCCACTCAAAATTCCATCAAGCTAAAAAATCCGAAGAAGCACAATCACTATGGATTTCGTGACTTCTTCCAGTTCGATCCCGACAAAGGCACTATTGTGGATTGGAATGGTAGCCAAAACGTGTTGGCTACCGAAGATTTCATCATCGGTCTGGTAGAAGGCTTAGAGGAAGAGGTTGGTGATGCCTCTGCGGTTACCATGTACACCATCGGCTGTGAATGGGGCCAGCGCGACGCTTTCTTCTTTGAGAAATGGTTTCAACAAGAATTTGACCGCAACATTCGGCAAGCCAATCTGCTGTTTTTGCTTGAAACCTGGTGGTGGCCCTTCACCTCTCAAGGCTGGGGGCGCTGGGAAGTCGATATGGGTGATCGCAAACAGGGCTTTATGTTCATTAACATCTTCGACTCGGCGATCGCCCGAACTTTAGGTGATGTGGGTAAACCAGTCTGCTTTCTTTACGCGGGGCTGTTCGCTGGCTTCTTTACAGAAATGGTGAAAAAGCAACTGAGTTGCATCGAAATCCAGTGCTATTCCATGGGCGAAACCTACTGTAAGTTTCTGCTAGGTGGGCAAGACCGGATTGATGCGGCTTCTTTCTGGCTCAATGAAGGTGCTACCGCGAAAGACATTGAGAAACGGTTACGGGCAGGAGAATTGAAGCGATGAGTACCATGTCCTTAACCCAAACCAATGGCTCCAAAGCGGGAGTTTCACCAACCTGGTTACAGCTATCCGTACAAAAGTTCTTTACCGGAATCAACTGGGACGATAACCCGCCAGCCGTTCAGGAAATGAAGCTCAGCGTATCCCAGCCGAATAACCTGAATACGGATGGACCATTGAGCTTAAGCCTGAGTGTGAGCCAGTTCTTTGCTACCGTCAACTGGGATGGGGTCGAAATTGCGGCACCAGTTATACCGCAAGCACAGATTATGCCCCCGCCCAAAGCAGACGAGTTGACCCTGGACGATTTCTCCAGTCTCTTCTAAATCAGGTCTGATCAGTCAGATCTTCAGATCTAAAGTTAGGTAATGTCTCTGCTGAAAGCCCGTTTCCATTAACTCGTCATTCCTAAATTCTCTATTCTTCCCATACCAGCTATGCACCCACAGATTGAAGCCATTCTTGACGAAGCGGAAAACCGTTACCTTAAGCCCGAAGAATTGAGCCTGATCAACCAATATGTTGATTCTCTACCGAACCGGATGGAAGCATACCGCGCTGTTCGGGATAATGAATTAGAGATCATGCAACCGGTTGCCGATCAATTGCAGGCCGCCTTGCCTCAGGAAAAGGTAGAAAACCTGGAACGCAGCATCAAAAATGCCTTGCTGACCTTGCGCTACTGTGCGATGGGAATGTTACTGAACGACGAATCGTTCATTCGCGATCGCCTGCTGGGCTGGTTAAATGGCACTGCCAGCATTTACAACAGTCAAACCATTGACTCAACCCTGTATCGCCTACTCAATCAGCGTTTAGCACAGGTACTTAGCCAAAACCACATGAGTCTGTTAAATCCATTTCTCAGCCTGGCCCAGACGGAACTACTCAAAACCCCTTCACCGGTTAGTTAACTTTGGCATAAGGTTCGGTTTTATCTTTGCCTGTCCTGCATTCGTTTTACCTTCCCCCACTGCAATCTTCTGGTAGCTGCCCTATGATTTCCGTTGCTGATCTTCTTGTCGATAACCGCATTCCTGGCAACTATTACGCGACCGATGCTTACGTGCGAAGCGATCTGGAAATGGGCTTACTGGAGAATCGCCGGGGCGATCGCCTATTGGCGCTTCCAGAAACCCTGATCCAGGCAATTTATGCTGGCTTACAAAAAGAAACCGGTCAGGCGTCCCGTCTAGTACTGCAAAACTGCGGTCGCTGGTGGGGCAAAAACTTTTACATCCGGTTCCGGGAAGAGCTGACTGAGTATTACAATACATCTCTTGCTGATATGTCAATGGCAGAGTTTTTGCAATGCCTGCAATCCTGCTGGGTCACCTATGGCTGGGGCAAGATTGAACTCGACCAGTCCTATCAACAACGGGGATTTTTAATCATCAAAACTTATAATTCACCGTTTGCCAGTCAAGCCCCGAAAGGCGATCGCCCCGTTTGCTTTTTAGAAGTCGGTGTATTAGCAGCCTTCTTTAGCCAACTCACAGGTAGAGAACTGAGTTGCGTCCAAACCACATGTGAATCCCTGGGTGCGGACTGCAATCGGTTTATTTTGGGCTTGGTCAAACGCGTCGAAGCGGTGGAACCCATGGTTGAAAACCACCAAGCCCATGATGCAATTATGGAAAAGCTGTGTGCTTAACACACTCTGGAGCCGATTGCCACAAAAATCCCCTTCCTCTTTTCGTATAATGTGTCAAACCCCCTGTTAAAAGAGCTACGATGCTCGAAATATAGAATCCTTGGGCTGGTTGGACAAGGGCAATTTGGGCGAGTTTATTGCGCCAGTCACCGCAAAACAGGACGTTTGGTAGCGCTCAAAGAGTTAGATAAGGAGCGTTTTCCAACCCATAAGTTTTTGCGCGAGTTGCGCTTTCTGCTGAGTTTGCAACATACCAATATTGTGAGTTGTCAAGCCCTCGAACATACCGCCACCGGACGTTATCTGGTGATGGATTACTGTGAAGGAGGAACACTACGGAACCTGATAGAAGAGGATGTGCGGTTGCATCCCGCTCAGGGCCTGAAGTTAGTGCTGGATGTGCTGGCAGGACTAGAACACGCCCATAACCGTGGCATTATCCACTGCGACATTAAACCTGAAAATATTTTGCTCACTGTTCAAGCTAATGGCTGGCTTGCCCGTATTTCTGATTTTGGCATTGCTCGTTTGAGCCAGGAAATTTCGAAAGACGGCACAGGTAACACGGGTTCACCCGCTTATATGGCTCCAGAACGATTTTATGGGCAGCATTTTCAATCGTCCGATTTGTATGCGGTTGGTGTGCTGCTGTTTGAGTTACTCACCGGTTACCGCCCTTTCTCAGGACTCCCTGCGGAGTTAATGTCTGCCCACCTGAACCATCCGCTCAAAATTCCTGAGACGATCCCAGCCGAATTGCGAATAATTTTGCAAACCGCCCTTCAAAAACTTCCTGCTCGCCGTTACCATTCTGCGCTAGAAATGCACCGAGCCGTAGAAGCAGCAGCGGCTACCTTAGCACCAAATCTTACCAACAACTGGCAAGACGGAAGTTTGCTAAAACCCGCTAACCAGTCATCTGCCTGCGCCTTTGTATTTTCCCAGAAAGAGCCATTGTCAACCGTTGTTCGGCAGTTGGTTGTTGCTCCTGATGAGTACATTTCAGGTTCTCCCCAACCCAATAGAATACGATCGCAAAAGTATTACTCCAACCCTGCTTCCGACCCGCCGCTCCATCAGATCTATCAAATTTGTGATCACCGGGTTGGTCGCCAGACCTATGCTGCAGGAACATTAACAAGCACATCGGCAACCTTAACCACCGTTCGCTTGCCAGAAGCGATTCAAGAATTACTGGTGCGCCCCCAAGGATGCTTTGCGGTGACGGAACGATCGGTTTATTTACTACCCGATGAATCATTTAAACCTGATATTAGACCGGATACTGCTCCACCTGATCCAAAGCCATTACAGCAGAAAAAAGTCAGTCCAACCTTGCCACGGCCCATCGTACCGCAGCTGATTGCCGAGTTTAGCACCGACTTCGTTGCGACCATTGCCCCAGGCGGAGAATGGATGGCAACGGCCGCACTGGAACCGAACCAGGCAAATAGTTCCCTGCGCATCTGGCACCTTTCCCAGATGCAACCCATTAAGCCAGTGCGCCACTCGCTTGCCTATTTGTTTCAGCTACTCGCCTTAGACTCACGTCATTTCGCCACGTTTTCCCATAATGTTGATTGTCAAACTAACACCTGCATTACCGGGTTAACGATCGCAGGTTTTACCCGGCGAGGCATACCTATCGGCGCACTCCATTTACCCCTACCTTTACAGCGGGTCATACCCACATTAACCCCCTACCGTTTGCTGGCATTAGAACCGGGTCGTCCGAATAGTATTGTGCTACTCGATCTGAAACCACTCCGCTTGAACCGATTGGGTGTAGAAATTGCTCCCACTCTGGTCGCAGCAACTACCTGGGGCTACGTTTTGGTTGCTGACGATGGCCAGATCGTTCTATTAGATAAATATGGGCAAAGTGTAGGCCGAATCGGCGGCCCCGCCAATCCAACCGCGATCGCCCTGCCTACTCCCCACATCCTCATACTTGCCACCTGGAGCAACGATCAGGGTTATCTATATACGGTTGACCTCCAGCAATTAGACCTGGAAATTTTATTTTGAAGCAAGATATCTAGCAGGGGAACATCGGTGATAGGTTGGAAACAGTAGGTGATCACTCGTAAGACTACCTACTTCGATCCCAGCGACCTCCACTCATTTTCCTGATTCTCTATGCCTGATTGGTTGATACCCAGCCATTTCGTCATGCTCGGGTTACTCCTTGGTTTTGCGATCGCCCATAGTGGTTTAGCCGCTTTGCGCCCCTGGGGTGAACAGTTCATTGGCCCACGGCTTTATCGGGTACTGTTTGCTCTGGTGAGCCTCCCCCTGGCAACATCACTCATTATTTATTTCTTTAACCATCGCTATGACGGTTTACAACTCTGGAACCTCCAAGGTGTACCGGGGATCGGAAATGCCGTTTGGGTTCTGTCAGCGATCTCATTTTTGTTTCTCTACCCGGCTACCTTTAATCTGCTAGAAATTGCCGCAATCCAAAAACCAGCCGTTCATCTCTATGAAACTGGCATTATTCGGATTACCCGTCACCCCCAAATGGTTGGGCAAATTATCTGGTGTGTTGCCCACACATTGTGGTTAGGCACCTCGTTTATGGTAGTGACTTCATTGGGACTAGTACTACACCATCTATTCGGTGTCTGGCATGGCGATCGCAGACTGCAAGCACGCTATGGTGAGGCCTTTGAAGTTGTCAGGAAACGTACATCCATTATTCCCTTTGTAGCTATTGCTCAAGGTCGTCAAACTCTTATCCTTAAGGAGTTTCTGCGTCCTGCTTACATTGGTGTTGCTGCGTTTGTTTGGCTGATTTGGTGGGCGCACCCGTTGTTAATTCGTGCAACTGGGAGCATAGCCTGGTAGGATGATCCCAAACAGATTCGAAATCGCTTAGAAAAGGATTATTAAGCATTCAAA
>CAZGDE010000324.1:0-8551 GCA_964524315.1 uncultured bacterium | reverse complement strand
CCGTACATCGATCGCGTGCTTCTTGAGCTTGACTCGTACCGGGAAGACTAACCCCACGTCTTTTTCAACGATCGCGTTGGGGCTAACTTTTTCTACAACTCCCTCAATAATGCCAAATTCCTGATACGGGAACGTAGCAAGTTTAATTTTCGCAGGCATTCCTGCTTGAATAAAGCCAATATCCCGGTTTAATACCTTTGCTTCCAGAACAATTTCTTCACCCTTCGGCAAAATAGACAACAATTCCTCGCCATTTTGCACCGGCCCACGGGTGGCTTTGACGTTGTAAACTGTCCCATCAAAGGGTGCTGCTAACGTTTCCTTACTCCGTTGTTGTTTGGCTGATTCCAGCTTGCCGAGGATATCTGTCAATTCCTCGTTACGTTTGGTTAGCTGGGTCAAAATTTCGCTTTGTCGTTGGGAATTGAGTCCGCTGGCTGTACTCCTTGCTCCAGCAACTGCCTGTTCTGCCTGGACAATACGGTCTCGCTGGGCATCAATTTCCTTTTCAATGGACACAACCTTATCCTTGGCATTAGTGACCTCATCCTGAGCCCGGATGTAGTCTAACTGGGGGACTGCCCCTGTGCCTTTGAGGGTACTGAGTGCCCGTTCACGGGTCTCAGCATTTTTGAGACTGTCCCTCGCGTAAATCAGGTTTTCCTGCAATCGTACCAGGCGTGATTTTGCTTCCTGCCGTGTGGCTGCTTGCCGCCCAACTTCCGCGTTGGCAGTTGCCTGTTTTGTGTCAAATTCCTGCAGGCGAGCGTCCAATAATTTGTCTTGCAGGGGGGCACCAGCGACGCGCTCGCCTCTATTCTCTGCCTGTAAACGGGCAATGTCCTGGCGAATGAGCTTGGCCGTGTCTTCTAACCGCTTTATTTCTGATTCGGAGAGGCCAGCATCCATCTCGACGATGACCATGCCCTTTTTCACCGTATCCCCTTCCTTGACTTTGATCGCCTCAATCGTACCGACGTCGGGGGCACGGAAGGGCCGAACCTCTGTCGAGGCAACAATTTGACCATTGGCCGGGGCAACTTCATCTACTTTGCTGAAATAAGCCCAGGTGATCGCTCCAAACACAAGCAAACTGATGCCCCCTGCTAACAAACGTGTGTAGAGGGGAGGTAATTCTTGCACCGCTTTACCCAATTCGTAAGAGAGTGACTCTTCGGGTTGTGCCAGACGTTGTTTAATCTGGCGAGATTGGGCGGGGTTAGCCGCATCGGGAGAAATGGATACTTTCATCGGGCAACTATCTCTGATAGAAATCTTTCTGAGCGAAAGCTGAATGCCTGCAATTCCTCAGCTTAGTTAACAAGGGTTACCTACTAGGGTGCCGAATTCCAGGAATAAACCTGACCTTCCATAACAGAAACGTAATGATTCTTAGTGATTTTTAAGCACTCTTCAGAGCTATTTTGAGGCAACTTCGATTAACACTTATATTTAATCGGCTAAGTTAGCAATCGGCTAATTTACCGACTGGCGGAATCGGTTATTGAACTTTCCTGTGATTGACCTGCGATTGACCGGGGGAACGCTGGCCGTTCTCTTTGGGGACATGTTCATTCCAGACCACATTATTCTTCCTCGTTTCCATATTCTTCTTACCTTACATTGATCACCGTGATTCACCTGCTGCAACTGCTTCTGCGTTCGCTTCAGCCATTTCTGGTGCCGCTTTGTTTTCTCCTCACCTGGGTATTTATCATTTCCCTGGCCTGGAGTGTGTGGAGTGTCATCCGTGATACAGTTGCGCGATCGCGGCAGATGCACCAAATTCCCTGTGCTCAGTGCCAGTTTTTCACCCAGAACTATCACTTAAAATGTACAGTTCATCCAACGGCGGCGCTCACGGAGGCAGCCATTGATTGCCCAGATTTTACGCCGCCAACTGGGGCCTATCCGAAACCCATTGGTAACTCCCACCCATAGAAACAGGTGACGGGATGCTGATTCAAAAGCTTAATGCTTGTCCAGAATTTGTTGCTGGAGATGGTACGTTGCTCCGGGAACTATTACACCCCGATCAGCAACCTCTGGAATTGCGGTATAGCCTGGCCCATGCAATCGTGGCTATCGGGCAAACCTCAATCCCCCACTCACTGACCACCTCCGAGGTGTACTACATTCTGAGTGGTACGGGACTAATGCATATTAATCATGAAGTGCAATCGGTTGAGCCAGGGGATGCTATCTACATACCACCCCAAGCGCGGCAATATATTACTAACACTGGCAGTATCCCTCTGGTGTTTATCTGTATTGTCGATCCGGCGTGGCAAAAGCAAGACGAAACAATTTACATCGAATAGCAGATGGGCTTGCTAGCTCACCGGAAAAAATGTCATGAAACAGCAACGAGAGAGTAAAAATTTTTACTCTCTCGTTGTCGTTGCAGCTAATTGTGCTGACTGGGTAATGATTGATTCTTAGTCGGGATTGGCTTCGGGGTAGCGGTTGTTGGGAATTTGTTCGGCTTCAGGACAATCTTCAGAAACGGCTGGCTCAGCATTACCTTTGGGCACCGAGGCTAGTTTTTGAGTAACTGCGCCAATGCTTTCTAGGCGTACCATTTCTTCCCAGGAACAATTCTCGTCTTCTTCTTCGGTTTCATATCGTAAGGTTACCAAATCACCTTCAATATCGAGAATCCGTGCCCGCTCTATCCACCGTTGTTGATCCCGCAAGAAAATCCAGACCTCGCGACCGTCGCAGCACAGTTGATAGATCTTGCGGTGTAGCATGGTTGCTTCTCCTAAGCAATGTGTTTCAAATACTTCGCGGAATACCCTGAGCGCCAATTTTTCCTCTTCCAGGGCCTTCAGGGTAGGGGCATGCCAGTGTAACCAATTTTTTGTAGCTATCTGAGCCTGCCCACCATTTACCTCTAACTTGTACCTGGTATGCAACAGCTAAGTGTGAGCAAACCGAATAGCAAGAACCCGAACTGGAAGCGTATAAGTTGGGTTGAACGGGGAAAGATTCGAGGTTGCCTTTGCAGGAAAAGAGCTGTTGAGATCATTATCCAGGCAAGATATAGTGGTTATTCGCAATACTGAAAGAGTTCTAGAGTGGCTCTAGGTAGCGGCAGTAAGTCGACAAACATAAAACTCACTGAAACTCAGCATCCAGAATTGAAAGGGAAACCCAAGAGTGGAAATGGCAATAAGTAGGTAGGCGTGGGCGTTCCACAAAATCAGCCATCGTGCTTAGCGTTCTCCCTAAATAATATTGACGAAATTGCAATGCAACGGGCTGGACTAAATTAGCTTTCTTAAGTATCGGATTGTACCAACTATTCTAGCGATTGTTAAGCGAACTTAGGGGGACTATTACTTAAGATGGGCAAAATCAGCCGAGCAAAATTAGTCAGGATCAACACGAGAGGTACATAGCAGGGGGCGGCTACAGAGGGTATCGTTCCTGCTGCGATAGCATGAAGCGCAAACCTACAAACCTGCCCTTGTCGTTCTACCGGTTGTCTTGTGCCTGCAATCTGCGCTCATTCTTCTAAGATTGGGACAGATGCTATGGCGAATGTGGGACGTTGACATGTTATTGCACCTGAGTACGTGGGTTGAAGTAGAAGCCTATCTAGAGCAGTCAAGGGGTGTAATTCTACCAATTGGTTCAACCGAACAACATGGGCCGACTGGATTGATTGGAACGGATGCAATCTGCGCTGATGCGATCGCCCGTGCTGTTGGCGAAAAAACTGGCGCGTTGGTTGCACCTACTATTAACGTTGGGATGGCACTCCACCACAGCGCTTTCCCCGGAAGTATGAGTTTACGCCCCAGTACGCTTATACTGGTGATTCGAGACTATCTGACGAGTCTTGCCCGGGCTGGATTTACCCACTTCTTTTTCATCAATGGGCACGGTGGTAATGTGGCGACGTTAAAGGCGGCATTTGCTGAACTGTACCAGACCCTCAGCGACTTAAACCTGCCCCAGGCTGACCAGGCACGATGCCAGGTTAATAACTGGTATATGTGTAGTTCTGTCTACCGGCTGGCGAAGGAATTGTACGGTGACCAGGAAGGCTCCCATGCAACCCCCAGTGAAGTTGCCCTGACCCAATATATTTACCCGAACTCGATTAAATCTGTGCCATTGAGTGAAATTGTGTCTCAAGACCACCGCGTTTATGGGGCAAAGGATTTTCGCCAACGTTACCCTGATGGCCGCATGGGTTCCAATCCGGCCCTGGCAACCCCAGAGCATGGCCAACGGTTTTATGATTTGGCTGTGGAGGAATTAAGTCGGGCCTATCTGGACTTTGTGGCGAAGCAATAGGGGAAAGCAGAGAGCTTTAACAGTGGGTAGACGGTACCGCGCCGTAGTGGGAAGCAGCATACCGGCTGCCCTTCTGCTGATTAACCTGGCTGTTCCTGATTAGCTGCCATATTTCAGCTTGATTGTCACATTTGTATTAGGGCCAGCCAGCAAAAATACAGCTTCCCCATACTTGGGTGGCCCTGTTCGGGTATAAACCGGATTGTTAGAAAAGCCGTAGCCTTCAGTGGGCATGCCGAGCGAATTACGATTCAGTTTGTTGTCATTGTTGGCATCGTGGTAAACCGCAACGGCGTAGCCGCCTGATGTCAGATTGCTGAAATTAAATTTCATTAGATTGTCGGTAATTTTGACACACTGTTGCCGTGTACCCTTTTGGCTACCTTCGGGAAATCCCTGGCTGTTGGAGAATAATTTGATACAGAGTTGTCCTTGCTGGTTCCGGAGGCCAGTTACCTGAACATTCAAATTGCCCTTAAAAGCAGCACTGACCGGGGCTGCGATGGTTACTCCTAGCAACAGCAAGAGTGCCAATCCGCTTTTCTGCATGTACGTTTTCATTACACTCCTTAACGTTCCTTGAACATTATTAAACGATAGTTACGCAAGCCCTGTCCTACTCTTTGTTACCACTGGTGAGGGCGATCGCGATCGCATCCACAACTCTGGCAACGGGAATAATTTCCATTCCCAGGCCAGGAAATGTTTGCCCCTTTGGCACAATCGCCCGCTTGAAACCCAATTTTGCCGCTTCCTTTAAACGCAGTTCTGTCTGGGATACGGATCGCACCTGTCCTCCCAGGCTGACTTCACCAATCAGTACCATGTGTGGGTCAACGACGCGATCGCGAAAACTGGCCACCACAGACACAGCGACGCCCAAATCAGCGGCAGGTTCCCCCACACTCAAACCGCCTGCCGAGGCCACATAAGCATCTAGTTTTGAGAGGGGAATCCCTACCCGTTTTTCCAGAACGGCCAGAATTTGTAATAGGCGGTTGTATTCAATCCCGGTAGTGGAACGGCGGGGTGAACTGTAACTCGTTGGACTAACCAGTGCTTGCAACTCAACCACAATGGGGCGGGTGCCTTCGCAGGCAACGATGGTGGCACTACCAGGCGAGAATTCTTCGCGATTACCAAGGAATAGTTCAGACGGGTTGAGTACTTCCTGTAACCCCTGGTCAGCCATTTCAAAGACGCCGATTTCATGGGTTGCCCCAAAGCGATTTTTCACCGATCGCAAAAGTCGATGGCTGGCAAAGCGATCGCCCTCAAAGTAAAGTACGGTGTCTACCAGATGTTCCAGCACTTTGGGGCCGGCGATCGCCCCTTCCTTCGTCACATGGCCAACGATAAAGAGAGTGATGTGTTGCCGCTTTGCCAGTTGCATCAGCACGGATGTACACTCCCGTACCTGGGCTACTGACCCCGGAGCCGATGTCAGGGAACTGAAGTAAAGTGCCTGGATACTATCAATCACTGCCACATTAGGTCGGAGGGCATCCAGTTCTGCCAGAACCGTATCCAGATCAATTTCTGGCAGCAAATAGAGAGACGCAGGCATTGTTGATTGGTGGTGTTGACCATCCTCCCCCGCCCCGGCGGCAACCTGCCCCACACCCAGTCGTAATGCCCGCAATTTTACCTGTTGGGCCGATTCCTCCGCGCAAACATAGAGGGTGCGATAGTTTTGGGCCAGTCGGTTGGCCATCTGCAATAACAATGTCGATTTTCCAATCCCCGGATCACCCCCAATTAACACCAGGGAACCAGGAACAATACCGCCTCCCAGCACCCGGTCTAATTCGGTGTAGCCAGAGGAGAAGCGGCTCTGGGGATGATCAGAAATCTGCGGCAGGGTGAGTGATGCCAGGGGTTGTGGGTCGGTGAGCGGGGCAGACCGTTTTTTGTTGCTGCGGGTTGCTGCGGTGCGTCCCGCGATCGCCGTCGGGGGGGGTGCCAGGATCTGCTCGGTCAGTGAATTCCAGGCACTACAGGCAGGACATTTGCCAAAATATTGGGATGATTCTGCTCCGCACTGGTTACAAACGAAGTGAGATCGAACTTTTGGCATAGGGATTAATCAAACCTGAAATGCTTCGTTTAAACATCGCCTACCCTCTGTCCAAAAACAAACGCCTGGCAATTCTTAAGAAAGAGGGTAGAATGTGATCCCGCTAAATGTTAAGAAAGTTGGAAACGTAGCCGGGATAGGAATTTTGGCGATTTCAATCGAAGGAAATAGAGTAATATCTTTAATGATAAAGTACAGAACTTCATCATCAGAAATTCTGCTTAAGGGAGTCTGATCAAATTGGAAAATCACAAGGAAAAAATTCTGGTAGTTGACGACGAAGCGAGTATTCGTCGCATCCTGGAAACGCGCCTGTCAATGATTGGTTATGATGTCGTCACCGCTGCTGATGGAGAAGAGGCGTTAGAAACCTTTCGCAATGCTGATCCAGATTTGGTCGTATTAGATGTAATGATGCCAAAGCTGGATGGCTATGGTGTGTGTCAAGAGTTACGCAAAGAGTCGGATGTCCCCATTATTATGCTGACGGCGTTGGGGGATGTTGCCGATCGCATCACCGGCTTAGAACTAGGTGCCGATGATTATGTTGTGAAGCCCTTTTCGCCTAAAGAATTGGAAGCACGCATTCGCTCTGTGCTGCGGCGGGTAGAAAAGACAGGCACCACTGGTATTCCCAGTTCGGGTGTCATTCACATCAATAATATCCGGATCGACACAAATAAACGCCAGGTTTACAAGGGTGATGAGCGGATTCGTTTAACCGGGATGGAGTTTAGCCTGCTCGAGTTGCTGGTTAGCCGTTCGGGAGAAGCCTTTTCGCGATCGGAAATTTTGCAGGAAGTGTGGGGTTACACGCCTGAACGTCATGTTGATACCCGTGTGGTCGATGTGCATATTTCGCGTCTACGGGCAAAACTGGAAGATGACCCCAGTAATCCAGAACTAATTCTGACTGCACGGGGCACCGGTTATCTATTTCAACGCATTATTGAACCGGGTGAAAACGAATAACGTTGCCGTGTAACACATCTGTAGGGTTACACGGTTCTGTTTTTGAGGCAGTTAGTATTAGGGAAGTGCTGAGGACGGTGACTTGCTTCTGCGTAGCAGTATGCTGAGTTGAAAGTACAGTGAGTACTGATCGTTTCAGGAGTTAGAACTGTCCTAACAAACCAGCCAACTGCTATATGCCAATGGCGAGGGAGTACTATGCTTGAAGAAAGAACGCGAAGCGCCCATTGCCATGCAGATCTACCTCGACTATAGTGCTACAACCCCCACCTGCCCAGAGGCGATCGCTGCCATGCAGGAGGTTATGACAACCCAGTGGGGCAATCCTTCTAGCTTGCATGCTTGGGGGCAGCGGGCCGCAACGGTCGTAGAACGTGCCAGAGTCCAGGTGGCGCGGTTGGTTAATGCTGCCTCAGAGTCGCTTGTCTTTACTTCGGGCGGCACCGAGTCAGATAACCTGGCCGTGATGGGGGTTGCCCATCTCTACGATCGCCCACAGCATCTGATTATTTCCAGCGTTGAGCATTCTGCCATTGCTGAACCAGTAGGTTGGTTAGAACAAAAAGGTTGGCAGGTGACACGTCTGCCGGTTGATCGGTTGGGCCGTGTCTGTCCCTATGAGTTGCAATCGGCCCTCCAGTCAAATACGGTGTTGGTTTCAATTATTTACGGCCAGAGTGAAGTTGGTACGATCCAGCCGATTCCTGCCCTTGCCCACATTGCCCATAATCACGGGGCATTGTTCCATACGGATGCCGTCCAGGTCGCAGGGCGTTTGCCGATTGATGTGCAGCAAGTGCCGATTGATTTGCTGTCGCTCTCCAGTCACAAAATCTATGGGCCACCTGGGGTGGGTGCGCTTTATCTGCGTCCCGGGGTGACGCTGGCACCGTTGTTAAGAGGTGGCGGGCAGGAAGCGAAGCTGCGATCGGGGACTCAAGCTGTGCCCATTATCGCCGGGTTTGGTGTGGCGGCGGAGTTGGCGGCACAGTCAATGGAGTTGGAAACGTTACGCCTGACCAAGCTCCGCGATCGCCTGTTTGAGCAGCTTGCAGATGTACCCGGATTGGTGCCAACGGGCGATCGTCGGCACCGTTTACCGCACCATGTTAGCTTTTGCTTGCCCAACGCCGATGGGGAAGTCCTGAATGGCAAAACGCTTGTGCGGCATATGAATCTGGCTGGGATTGGGAT
>CAZGDE010000323.1:547-8580 GCA_964524315.1 uncultured bacterium | reverse complement strand
GTGAAGCACCGACTGAAAGATTCACCCTTCCTGCAAGTGCTGACAAAGAAGCCCATTCTGCCCCAGGAGGAGGAAGTGGCTGGCAATAGTCGGGCGCGATCAGCAAAACTGAGACTGGCTGCACGGCTATCATGAAGCAGCCCTAGTTTTCCGGCGATACTTCAATCCAAGGCCAGCTAAACCCAGTGCGATCAAACTACCGGCAATTTCCGATGGCTCGGGAACGCCAGCCGCATCACCCGGTGAACCCGAACTGGCACCGCCCGAACTGGCACCCCCGGCACGTAATGTGTACACCACACTACCCACCAGGTTGTCATCGACTGATGTACTTACACCGACATGAAAACCTGCTCGAACGCCGCGTGGGTCGTTTTGTGCCGCAATTCGAAACCCTGGAAAATTAGGAGCTAACGGATTGGCTATGACCAGAAAATCTAACCCAAGGAGCTTACCGTCTTGAAAGGAAACGCGGGGAAAATCAACTTGGAAGTCTCGATCCTGAATCTGGCTAAATTGTGTGTGTACAAAGTTAAACAGAACAGATAAATTACCTTGTCTTGGCGATACCCATTCGCTACCTTGACCCGCTAAACCCGCATCGTCATACTTAAAGTTCCCTTTATAAACACCGGCATAGGTGCCTGTGGGAACGGTTATGGTGAAATCGTAGCTAATATTGAAGGCTTGTGCTGGCGCAGAATGAACGGTCAAGTTCAACGCGATCGCACCTGAAACAACTGACACAACGGCGGGTAAATAGGATCTCAAGGTAGGATGGGGCATAACTTTCCAAGACCAAAGAGCGAAGGGATGGTGAATTACAGAGCGATGGGTCGGCCAACGTGTTGGTTAGCCCTGAAAGGCTATTGGCATGATTGCTAACCAACGACCCACCTGCGATGCACACTTTGGGCTGTACTGATGGGACCGCATTGTTTATCTTATTGGTCGAAGAACTGACAGGCTGGAGTAGTCAGTTCCCTGACCCCAGGCAACGATTTAAAGCATCAGTTTCCTGCCGTAGCCTAACCAAGCGATCGCTGGAGTGCCTAGGGGAACTATGGACTCTTTACTAAGACAAAACAAATCGTTTCGTGACAATTACGGTCATTCATCTGCGGACGCACTATGACAGACCCATGTTCCCTCTAGTTGAGCGACTTTTATTCGGTCTTTGGGTAGATAAAGCACTGGTAAAGAAATGGCAATAGCCATCATCCTTTGCCAAAGGTTGATTTTGCGGATCAACGTCTTCTCGCTTTGCTAACGGTTTTGCGAGACAGTCGTAAATTGAGGTCTTCCTGTTCTGCCCAGTCTTGTAGCAAGCGGTAGAATAACTGGCGATCGCCTGCTTGTAGCACTGCTGTTTGGTCAGCCGTTTCAATTACGTAGGGGTAGCCGCTACCAATAATGATTTCGCAACGCACCCAATCAATAATGGTGTTGTGCAAGCCCGCCTCATAGACCCACAGGGGTAACTCCAATCTTACAGGTGGCCCATCGTGGGCTTTGAGATAGGTAAAGGTCAGGCGATCGCGCATTTCCCTGGGATAGTCCGTCAAGATGCCAGGGCGACAGCAGCGACACAGAGGGGTGCGATCGCCCCATGCCATTGAGCGCCACAACAATGGGGCATCATGTAGCGATGGCGCTTCCGGCAAGGATGGAAACAACCGCCGTAACATCAGGGTCAGGTCGCTGGCGTAGGATGTATCAACGTAGCCAACCAACGGCACCCGGTATTTCTCGCTGGCTGCCAGCAGATTGACCACGCAGTTGATGTAGTGATTTCGGGTAGTGGCATCAAAGGCATCGGCAAAGGTCACGATGAGTGACCCATCAAAGAAAGCCAGACAGTTGTCATAGCCTGCCCGGTCTTCCATGTACTGGATCAAGCGCATCGTTTCCATTTCAAACCGGCGCATGTTGACTTTACGATCAACCGGTTCTCCCCCACTGCTGACTTGCAGATCGCTGGGGGTCATCACATCTACAGCAATATCCTTCTCGTAGTGACCATTAGCCGTGTGAAAGTTCTCAAACCAGCCTATTTGCACCAGGGCCACTGGCACTGACAAATCCTTGCCGGGGTAAACCTGGGACCCATCGACCGCAAAGGTGGCCACATTGGTCAAGCGATCACGTACCCAGGCATGGCTCTCTTCGCGGTTCTGCCAAGTCAGGTGAGAACTTAACACCCAATTAGGGCAATTGTCTAAAGGTTCTAATGGTTCGGCCCCGCGATCACTCTGAGGCGTAGTCTGTAAGCGTTCCAGTAAGTTGTCTAGCGATTCCTGCGCTGCCGTCTTTAACGCCCGTCGATATTTTTCCAGTGCCGCTACGGCTGTTTGGTCAAAGGTCGTGAAATCATCCCGTTTCTGATTCAGCAAGGTCAGAATTTGAGCAGGCTTGAGCGGCATGGGGGAGAAGATAAAGAATCAGGATTATTGTAGTACGTTTGTCTTTGTCTGCAACAAGAACCCCAAGGCCAAAATTCTTCAGGTAATCTGCTCCCTGGTTGCCGTTAGCGCCGTAACCAGATGCCTCGCATTCCTACGGCCTGTGCGGCCTGATAGTCTTCGCCAAAACTATCCCCAATATGCCAGGCAGAGGTCGCTGGACAATGGTGTTTCTGCAAGGCGATCGCAAAAATGTGCGGATCCGGTTTAGCGAACCCAACCTCGGTCGAAATGGTGACGGTAGCAAAAAAATCTGCTAATTCAAGCGCCTGCAATACCTGGTAAAGGCGCGAGTCGAAATTAGAAATAATTCCCAGTTCAATCCCCCTCTGCCGCCACCGTGTTAATGCTGACTGCACGTCAGGGTAAATGACCCAGGGCGCAGCCGTCGCAAAATAGGCATATAGATGGGCAAAAAACTCACCAAAGTCACTAAATTGGTGAAACACACCGGTCTGTTTGAAGGTTTGCGTAGCAACACCCAACCACCAGGTAAATTCTTTCGCCTGCAGTTCTGCCGGATCACTATCAGCAAAAGCAGGTGCGCCAGCAGCTTGAAAGCTTTGCAAAAATGCCTGGTTGAGTGCTGCCGCGTTAACATTAACGCCGAACTGTTGGGCGATCGCACCATAGACCTCACCCACGCTGCCCCTAATACCAAATAGGGTGCCAACCGCATCCAGAAAAATAACCTTGGGAGGTTCCTTCACGATGGTTTGCCTCATTGTCCAGCCAAACGGCTAATTGGTTAACCAGAGGCAATATTACTGGGCATGATGACACCGCGTAAATCAGCTCCTAACAAATTCACATCGGTCAAGTTGGTTTCACTGAGATTGGTGCCCCGCAGGTCAGCACCGCTCAGAATGGCCCCATTTAAGATCGTTCCGGCTAACTTTGCCATTGCCAGGTTCGCTTCGCTTAAATTGACCCGACTCAGATTGGCATCGGTCAGGTCGGCACCTCGTAGATCGGCTCCTCTCAGTTTGGCCCCACACATAATGGCCCCGGTCAAATTAGCGCTACTAAGTTCCGCATCCGTTAGAATGGCTTCCTTTAAACTGGCACCGGCTAGCACCGTCCAACTCAGGTTGGCACCGCTTAAATTAGCTTCGCCTAAATCACCACTCAGCACTGCCTGACACAGGTAGGCACCCCGCAGGTTCGCATTCCTTAAATCCGTTTCTAAAAGTTGGGCATTGCACAAATCTGCTCCCCAGAGATGGGCCCCACTCAAAATTGCACTACTGAGATTGGTTGTATTGAGATTTGCCTTATTCAAAATGGCATTGATCAGAATTGCTTTTTGCAAATCTGCGCCAGTTAACCGCGCTTCGGTTAAGTTTGCTCCTTGCAAATTTGCCCCACACAGAGATGCACTTGATAGATTGCTACCACTTAAATCTGCCTCATCCAGGTTGGCTCCATCTAATCGAGCGTTGATTAAGGAGATCCCACGCAGATTTGCGCCTCTGAGGTCAGCATGACTCAGGTCAATCCCTTTCAGATTGGCCCTACTGAGATTAATTCCCCATAAACTCGCTCGGCTAAAGTTTCTTTCTCCTGCGGCGTATTG
The DNA here is from genome assembly GCA_964524315.1 of uncultured bacterium. Lineage (GTDB taxonomy): Bacteria > Cyanobacteriota > Cyanobacteriia > Leptolyngbyales > Leptolyngbyaceae > CAZGDE01. The sequence goes on along the minus strand of CAZGDE010000323.1, from coordinate 4,542 downwards.
CTTCAGGAGTTCACTCGCACGCATGGTCTGCCCCTCAAACTTAGTAAGTTGCCCCTGGATAATTTAGACTGCTGGCATCAGCAAACGCTGTGACGCATAGGAGGTTGATTGTAGTGGATGGCAATCGACCCCGACGAAAAACCTACCTTTTAAATTAGTATCCGTGCCATAGAATTTGCTCGATCGCAGGTCATTGCGTTCCTCAGCCGATTGTTTGCAATGTTACTTGGTTTACTAGGCAATTAATTTATTGCTAGAAAAATAATTGCCACAAGGAGTCTGAGTGCTCCTTGTGTTCAGTATTCCCAAAGCTAAAGTAGAATCCTCGTTCTTGTCCTAACCCTTTTTGCCTGGATTCAGTGAGGGGGGGAATTTGCTTCTCGGCAATCTCTCTTGGAGGTAAGAGTTCTTAGAAGATTGACTCTTCGCTAAGGAGTGTCAGGAGTGGACGAGTCACCCAGTTCATCCCAACCCTTAGCTGATGGTCTAAGGTTGGCATGCGGTATAGATAAGCCAACCGCCGAGCAATGTAAGCAAGTGGCCCATCCAGCTTTAACCCCAACGCCGTGAGGGTGGCGTTATCAATGCCTAGGGTCATCATTTCCCCTAGGTGCTGGTAACGAAACGGCAAGAGGGGACGCTGGGTGATTGCTGCCCATAGATTCCAACCCACATAGGCGGATTGCTGGATGGCAACCTGTGCCGTTGTGGGTACCTGCTGGCCGGTTGCATCTCGGCAATCTGCCAGATCTCCTAAAGCAAACACGGTTGGGTGATCCACCGCTTGCAGAGTTGGTGTGACGCTAATCTGCCCGCGGATATTTTGTTTCAGGGGTAGGGGATGGAGGATTTCTGGTACCTGGGTACCAACTGTCCAGATGACCGTGTCGACTGGAATCGTATCGACCGTGCCTTTATACATCAGCGAGAGGGAGTCAGCGGCGATCGCCTGCACGGTGGTTTCCAAATCAAGCCAGATTCCCTGTGCTTCCAGGGTTCGCATGGCAGCATCACGGTTAAAATCCGGCGAGGTTCTCAAGATCTGGTCAGTCTGTTCCACCAGGCGCAACCTGCCCCGCTCGCCTAAACGGTCAGCCAGTTTACAGGCTAGTTCTACGCCTGAGTAGCCACCACCAACAATTGCGACCCGAATTTTATCTGCCTCAGACGCTTCTAGCAGGCGCAATCGTTCTTCCAGGCGATAGGCATCGGCAATAGTGCGGAAGGGGAGGGCATGTTCCACTGCGCCCGGTACCCGATCCAATGGTGTTTCCCCACCTACTGCTAGGACCAACCAATCAAAGCTCAAAGCTGGGCCATCCTGCAGGTGAACATGCTTGGCGGCTAAATCAATTCCGGTGACCACTCCCTGACAAAACCGAACCTTTGTGCCACTCAGTAATTCTTCGAAGGGCGGCGCGATTTCCCAGGTCTGCATTTCACCCGTCATTAGTTCATAAAGCAGCGGTGTGAACAGGAAGCGATCGCTGCGATCAACCAGGACAATCTCTGGCTGCTCTTGTTTTGTCCAGGCTAGCTGGCTTAATTGTAAAGCTGTATAAAGCCCTCCGAAGCCCCCACCCAAAATGCAAATCCGAACAGGTTGTTGAGTCATGGCTGAAAGTAGCAATAGATTCCGCAGGCAGTTCTCTTTCAGGATAACAACTGCTTGGCCTTGCTGATTTTGCGTCTGAAATTAAAGGGTACCCGTAGATCCACGGGATACAGGAGAATGGACTCGAACAATATTTAATTTTGTTTATTGGGACTTAAGTGATTTAACGCTGGTTGATGGATTTGTTTTTCTGACATTCTTGTAGTTACCGGGCATCTATCCTCGTTATGCGTCGAATCACACTTGGACTATTTATCGTTGCTCTCATGGTTGCGTTGACGGAACCCGCGATCGCAGGCAGACAGGGAGTGCCGGGACGGCGAGTTGGCGGCGGTACACGCTGGACAGCTCCCCGTTTAAAGCAACCTCCTACCCCTCAAGCTAAGCTTAACGCGATGATGTTCGCGTCCAGGGTTAATCTGCCACCATCGCTTCGGCTTAAGGCTCTATATAGCTAAAACTGGCTATAACTGGCAGTTCCGATCACCCTTCGGGGAGCAGTAATTTTACTCAGCACATAGCCGTATACCTGCTATACTCGCTAACTTCAGTTTGGCTAACGTTTACCACAACGCCTTTTTGTTGCCCACCAGTGCGACGAATAGCACTTGGTGGCTATCTGTTTTGGCATTAAGAATTTTAAGTCTTGCCGCAAATGCTGATTCTGGGTAGGTTTTTTGACTTCCCCCGTACCACGTTTCACATTGGCGACGGCCATAGAAGAACCGGCCCACACTTCTCAGCCATTACTCACCCAATGGCTGAGTCCCCATTGGTACTCCCACTCAAAACCTCACCAGGTGACCTGTCCTCGCAGCTTCGTCAGTAGTTTGGGGCCGACACCGGAAACCTCGTCTAAATCGTCTATGGATTTAAATGGTTTCTTTTGCCGGGTGGCGATGATCCGTTTTGCCAGGCCAGGCCCGACCCCTGGTAGGGTCTCTAGTTCTGCCTGAGTGGCTGTATTCAGATTAACCTTACCCCCAACGGATGTGGGTGATTTCGGGAAGGTGTCCTGATCGGCGGCTCCGGATGATGGAACCGGGCGGCTGCCCTTCTTGAGACTGGAGATTACGGTTGGTGCGGATCGTGATGCTGCGGGGCATTCTTTCGTTTGGGCGATTGCCTTTTTGCGAATGGCAGGTGGCACACCCAGCACTGCATCCCTGTAGAGCCGGTCAAATTCGCGCTGGAAGTGGGCGGCAACTACTGGATTGTGAACGATTAGTAATGTCTCATCGTTGCCGCGATTGGCAGCATCTGTCCAGTTATGGGAGCCGGTAATGACCGTTTGTTCATCTACCAGCCCGAACTTGTGGTGCAGCATGTCACCGGGTGGAAGGCGGGGGACACCCACAGTCGTAATCGGCGATCGCCAGGGATGATTCCCTGCTTCCTGTTTACAGGCATCGTTGAGACTAATACCCAGCATGTCGAGGGCTTCACTGTAAGGGCGGTAGGCAAACCCTGGTTCAATCAGTGTGCGAATCTCGACACCTTGCTGTGACAGTGGTTCTAAACGATTCACTAGTTGCTGATCCGAGAAGACGAAGAGGGCCAGGTTAATCGAGTGTTGGGCCTGACTCAAGGTTCTGCCAATCAACCCATTACTACTTTGCTCCCAGGGGAGAGAAGTAGCTGTCGGGGAAAATTGAACATCAACCAGGGTCTCACCAATGCGCAATTGCTGGGCTGCCCGAAACGGTTTCTTAATGCCAAATCGGCTGTCTGGTTTGCCTCCAGGCCCATCTCCCCACATCAAATCAAACTCTTGTGTAAAGAGAGTGGCCAGAGTCGGACTGTCAATTTTCAGCAAATTGTTGGCATTGCCCTGGCTTTGGGGCGTTTTGAGATCACCGTGGGCATCGGAGGTGGTGAAGTTGCTGGACGTAATGATGACCAGCCGATGATCAATCACTACAAATTTATGGTGCATTAGGTTACTACCGGCGGAGCCATCAGCGGTGTCATCAATCCGGGGGATGTCACCCCGATCCAATATGACTAGAGCATCCCGCTGGTTAATTTCGGCCTGACTGAGTTGCTTGTTACCGTCCAGATCCATCAGCAACAGTGCTTCATTGTGACGGTTGCGTTCACGTTCTGGTAATTGGCTAATATCACGGGCAGTGAAACTACTGAACGGGCGCGAATAGGTATTTTCTAGAATGACTCGAACCTTGACTCCGGCTTTATGTCGTTCGAGTAACGCATTGGCAACACCTGGTAGGCGCAGTTCCTGCACCGCGACATCTAAACTTGTCTGGGCAGTGGCGATCGCATCGATAATAATTTGCTCCAGATTGTCACCTGGACGGGTTTGCTTGCGGTAGGGTTCGGTGTAACTGGAGGCTGGTTCGTGGTTGGTATATACCTGGAT
>CAZGDE010000323.1:0-537 GCA_964524315.1 uncultured bacterium | reverse complement strand
TAAGGGTTTGGGACGGGTAGGTTGGGTTTGTCCCTGCTGGCAGGCAGTTAGACCTAAAACGATTCCCAGAAGCGCCAGATGACGGATTAAACGTAAGGGTAAATGCACGATTGCCTGGATTGCAGCGGTTGATGTGGTGTCTCCCATAGAGAATACCCAGGTGGGTCAGCATTCTCCCACGACGAGAATGCTGCTGACGCCGCCCTGGCTAGCATACAGTTCTAACTATAGTTCTAATTAATATGTGCCTCCGGTTCTAACTAATGGTTGATCTGCTACATCGGTTAGTGTCGTACATTCATTAAAGTGTCCGTTTCACACTGAAAGTTTGTGAACAAGCTCCTGCACCCGAGGTACCCAGCATGATGAGAGCGAATCGCTCTGAGTTGGCTAAGGTTATGGAAATCGGTTTGTTTCTTCTCTGCCTGATCGCATTAGCTCTGCTTCAGTCTGCCCCCCCTACACCTGAGCAACCAGAAATGCCTTTACCTGTTAGCAGTTTGTCTAGTTAGTTTGTCTAACCGGTGGGTTTAACTC
>CAZGDE010000322.1:5232-8605 GCA_964524315.1 uncultured bacterium | reverse complement strand
CCTGTACTGTCTGGTGATAGTTTATTTACGCCCAAAGTTTTACAAAACGCTGGGAAATATGCACTTGGTATGGTCTTAGCCGTACCTGCCGATCCAACACGATTTCCCTTTACCCAGAAATATACGGGACTATGGGGACAAACCACCCGACCGAGTTGGCGCACAATCCTCGCCTACGATGCCACGCAGACATTGGTAACAGCCCTACGGCATGAAGCAACGCGTACAGGAATACAGCGTACCCTGGCGCAACCAACCTTTACAGCACCGGGGGCAACACAGGTAATTACCTTTCTGCCAACGGGTGACCGCAAAGGAAGCATCCAACTGATGACCGTTTCACCCACGACAAACAAAAAGGCACGTAGCTATATGTTTAAGCCACTGCCTTAAACCTTTTTTAGGAACCACATTGGGTTCTAGCGAGAATCACTTAGGAGTAGATGGCACGACCGGAGTTGGCACAGCAGGTGCCGCCTGGGGATTGGCTAAGCGCTCTCTCTGGGCTTTACGGAATGCCTCTGCTGCCTCATTCAGATTTTCCCGTTGGGTGGCGGTAAAATCCTCCGAACTCTGAGATTGCCCCTGCATAGCCCGATGGATGAAATCCATCATGCTACTCGTTTGATTCCCACCACGATTGGAGAAAGGATCACTGGAGCCATCGTTATGAATATCTTTCAGAGGGTCAGCAGACGTTGAAACCTGAGCCAGTGTACGTGGGGCAGTTCCAATCATCAATCCCAGAGTCGCAACCGTCGCCAAAACGGACAGCGCTGAACCTTGGATGGAAGATAAAGGAAATCTGGTCATCATAGTCAACAACTCCTCCCAGGGATCGTTAAGGTCAATGATTTAAGTAGCCGCCAGGAATAAACTGTAATCAAAGTTTATAACAAGGTCGTCTCCACTGATCGAGACGAAATGTTGCTACAAATTGCTCCCCTATTGTAGGCTATCCTTTTCCTGACTATTTTAACGTGGCTATGCTGTAGTTATGCTAATGATCCATAGTCAGTATACTTAGGGCAGAGGCGGAAGGGATAGGTAGTGTTAGTCAATAACTTTGATTGTCTACCGTTCTTGTTTACCGGCTCCTACAGAAGGACGTTTCTGCCTCAGAGAACCGATACCATAGCACGTCTATGAACCACGAACCCATTGATCAGGGCATTGACTCGAAAGCATCTGCCCTAGAATCGTTAATCTCTAGCTACGAAATGGCTGTTCTGTCAACCCTATTTGACCAGGATGATTCCGGGAAAGTGATTGCCTTAGCGCGACAGTGGGGTTACGGTCAGGATTTCTTGCAGTCTGTATGGCGTGAGCTTCACACTCCACTATTGAATCAGGATTCCAGGTTGGAGGATGATAGCACCCCAAAAGGCAGCAAAACCTGAGCAGGCAGTGACTGTTAATTGAATTTGCTGATTTTAATTTGCGCGTTGGCATCACTGACTAGGTGAGCGATCGCCGTAGCCGGGGCTGAATAATGAGCAAAATTGCCAGGGCAAACCCCAACAGCAAAAGTAATGCGCCGCCAAGCGATACGCCCCCCCAGGGTGCTTGCATCACCACACTGGTAAAAGACCAATCGTCATGGAGATAAACATAACGGATGGGTTCAATCGCATAGCTCAGAGGGTTTAGCGTAGCAACCCACTGCAACCAAGTTGGCATGAATGAGAGTGGCACCAGAGCAGTGCTGGCAAACAAGAGAGGCAAATTCGTGACAAAAATGACCGCAATCAATTCAATGTGACCTGGTAGGGAAAAGGCCAGGCCCAGGCTGAGGGCTGTTACCCCAACCACCAGCAGTAAGACAATTAAGCCAACCAACGCTAATCCGGCCACATTGGGCAAACCCGCTCCCAGGAAGGCTGCCATCGCCACGATCGCCGCTGTTTGCACCAAGCTCATTGCCGTAATAAAAATTGCGGAAGCAGCCACAATCGAATAACGCGACACCAGGGGGGCCACTAATAGCCGATTGAGAAAGCCAAACTCACGGTCAAACATGACGGGTAAACCAGCGTTGAGCGCGCCGCCAAAGGCTGTAAAGACAATTACCCCTGCTCCCAGAAATTGGCCGTAGCTAATGTGATCACCAAACAGCCCGGATGGGGCATTTTGGAACAGCGCCCCAAACAGAATCAACCACATGAGTGGCTGAATGACCCCCGCAATTAAAGTTGACGGGCGACGTTGCAGCTGAATAAACAGGCGTCGAGTCAGAGCAATGGTTTCCTGTAAGAAATCATTGAACGAATTAGCGGGTGTCGTAGTGGGAACGGCCACCGACTGATTCAGACCTTTTTGAGGCGGGCTAGCAGTAGTACTCATGATGGCAAAGACTGACGATAGTGAATTTTAGAAATAGTTTAGAAAGAGATCAGAAATAGTCAGAAACCAGGGAGTTAAAGCCAATAAGGGGCTGAGATCGCCACGAGTGCTTTAGCGCATGTTTTTCTTGCGTTCTGCTTTTTCATCGCGATTACCCGCCGCAGCCAATTCAGCATCCAATAGGGTACGTCCGGTGGCGGCCAGGTAAACATCATCCAGGCTAGGACGGGATTGGGCAATGCCAAAGGTGGGTAGTCCGGCTTCCTGGAGGGCTTTTTGGATAGCCAGCAGAGCATCACTCTGGGACGCAACGACCAAATTTAGGGAATTTCCCTGCGCCGTATTAATGATGACATCCTGAACAGCAGGCAACCGTTGTAACAAGTTTTTGGCGGATTCTGCCTCCTCCAGGGGGGCAAACTCACGAATGCGTAAGGTGATGCGATCGCCACCAACCTGATCCTTCAGTGCTGATGGTTTACCGCAGGCAATCACTTTTCCCTGGTCAATGATGGCAACCCGATCAGCGAGCGCATCCACCTCTTCCAGATAATGACTCGTTAATAAAACCGTTGTCCCCTGGGCCCGTAACTGGCGCAAAAACTCCCACACGGCAAACCGACTTTCAATATCCAGGCCAACGGTTGGTTCGTCCAGAACCAGGACATCCGGTTGGTGCAACAAACCAGCCGCCAGGTCTAACCGTTTCTTCAACCCACCGGAGTAGGTACCAGTTTTTTTGTCCGCATAGTCCTGTAGTCCCAGCAGATTCAGGACAGTCTCAATCCGCTCACGGGCGAAGGCAGGGGGTAAATGGTAAAGGGCAGCCTGTAGTTGTAGTAATTCTCGACCGGTCAGTACCTTATCCAGGGCGACCTCCTGGGCAATGTAACCCAGTCGTTGTCGGGCCAATTTGGGCTGGGAGATGGCCGAAATTCCCGATACTTCGACTCGTCCAGCATCCGGTTCAGCCAGGGTACAGAGGCACCTTAGCGTGGTCGTTTTGCCAGCACCGTTTGGCCCTAATAGG
>CAZGDE010000322.1:660-5222 GCA_964524315.1 uncultured bacterium | reverse complement strand
CAAAGATTTCCCCTGCCTCAATCTGGAAGGAGACATCCTGGACAGCAGTCACAGTGCCATAACGCTTTTGTAAGTTTTCAATCAGGACGGCAGGAGCCATTACACCCTCACGCGCAAGCTGATACAAATCTCAACTTCATTCTAATGGTGTTAGGGCAGTTAAGGGAGTAAGGGATTGTCGTTGGTTGAAGTCAGCGATCAACCAGCCCCCACAATTAGCCCCTACACTACCGACCTTATCTGCAATTGTCTTTCTACCGTAGCTAAAGCCCCAGGAAAGCAAGCAGCTCTAAGGAATGGGAATTAAATAACGGGAAGCAACGCCCAGAAAAACATTTTAACGGCGACGGCGCGATCGCCCTTAGGCTCTGGTTTGCCCTTTGATAAAATCAATCATGTCATGCATGGATCCAGGTTTAGTGACAATCAGAATCGTTGAACCCGGCTCCAGAACAGTATTGCCATTGGGGATTTCTAAGGCCATCTGGGGATGGGGTTGGTAACCAATAATCAGGGAACCTGAGGGGAAGCAGCAATCCTGGGCAATCTCGGAAACGCTTCGGTTCACGACATTACAGTTGTCTGGGATGGAGAGTTTGAGGACTTCGATCTGCCCCTGCTCAAAGTGCATGATCGATTCCACCTGGGGATATTCGATCGCGTTTGCCATAGTCGAAACAGCCAGGTCGATCGCATTGATAATATGGGTCGCGCCGGCAATCCGGTAGGGTTCGGCAAAGTCGCGATGCCGCATTCGTACCAGAATATGATGTACTCCGTAATGCTTGGCCAGACTAACCATTGCCAGATTCAGAGCATCATCTCGCAGGACAGCAGCCAGAGCGTCAGCTTTCCGAATTCCGGCTTCTAACAAGCCTTCAGTCGTCACTGCACTCCCTTCAAATGCCATCACGCCCAACCGTTCACGGGCATACCGACAGGCGGCTGGATCAACATCAATGACGGCAACCGTATGCCCCAGTTCAATGAGCCGCTGGGCCAGTCCTAAACCAACCAATCCGGCTCCGCCAATCAACACATACATAGATTTTTAGCGGGTAAGGAGTAATAACCAGGGAACGGTGACCAACGCCAGTGGTAGAGGCGGGTTGAGAGATGACACCCAGGCAAAGACGCGCCCTTTGAACCAACCAGCCTTGTGCAAGTTGCGCCTAACCCCGTAAAAGTTGATCAATCATCGCGTTCGCCTGTGATTCATAACTACCACCGAACAAGTTGAAGTGGTTAAGGATATGGTAGAGGTTGTACAAGGTTTTGCGCCGTTTGTAGCCCGAATCCAGGGGAAACGCTTCATTATAGCCACGGTAAAAGTCGGCAGGAAAACCACCGAATAATTCAGTCATCGCAATATCGACTTCGCGATCTCCATAGTACGTCGCCGGGTCAAAAATCACTGGTTCACCGGCCTGCGTAATGGCAGCATTGCCCGACCACAAATCTCCATGCACAAGGGACGGCTGCGGGTGGTGATCGGCCAGTAGCCCCGGCAAGGCTGCCAGTAACCGTTCGCCCTTGGGGAAGTCACCACCCCGCCGATGCGCCAACCGCAATTGCCACCCAATCCGATGTTCTGTCCAGAACTGGACCCAGTCGCCCGTCCAGGGATTAATCTGGGGAGTCGAACCAATAGTGTTATTGCAACTCCAGCCAAAACCCTGGGCACTACCTGCCCGGTGTAAGGCCGCCAGTTGTCGCCCCATTTCCGCCCATGCCAGACTCCCCCCCTGCGCCAGATCGAGCCATTCCAGGACGAGATAACCATCCTGACCAACAGTGCCGTAACAGATGGGGGTTGGCACACGGATCGTCGCGGTTGCCTGCATGTCACGCAAACCCGCCGCTTCTGCCTCAAACATGGCAATTTGGGATGCCTGATTGAGTTTGACGAAATAGGTACGATCGCCACCAACCAGACGGTACCCCTGATTAATGCAACCACCACCGACGGAGCGGCGATCGCCTATTGCAAATGGTTGACCCGTTGCCTGGCTGATGTGTTGTGCAATCGATTCCCAGAGCGCCATAGGGTAGAAGGTAAGAGTAGAAGATGGGAGGTGAGTATGTGAATACTTCTACCACAGTCCGTTTCTACCACAGTCCTTCAATGGGTTGGATCGCAACACAATTGTTGAACAACCGCTGATCACCCACTTCGACAAAGGCTTCGTTGCCTTTCGTGTGAAGGGTAACTTTATCATCACTGTATCGGGCACCTGAACCGGATTGCACCTGTGGCAGAACAATGACTTTACTGCCAAAGGTCGCTTCTACCGTGTCATTCGTCCGATATTTGGCCCGGAAACCTTTGCCATCATCACACCGATAAGCCACGTTGTTAATTACAACCGATGTATCGCCAGCAGCCATTGCCCTACCCGATGGTTGCGAGTCTGTTGTTTGCACGACACAGTTCGTGAACAGACGTTTATCACCAACCGCAACAAAGGCTTCATCCCCCTGCGTATTCAGGGTGGCCTTGCCATCACTGTATGTTGCCCCTGATGCGGCCTCGACCGGAGTTAAAACCAAAACTTTGCTGCCAAACGTTGCTTCGACACTGCGATCGGAGCGGTACTCTACCAAAAACGTTTTTCCACCATCACAAATATAGTTAACACTGCGGGTAACCGTTGCTTGCGTTAGTTCTTCCTGGGCAAGTGTAGGGGTTGGCCAGGGAAAGGCAACAGCCGCAAAAGTTGTAGTCAGCAACCACGAGACGAAGGGACGGCGCATGGCAATTTCCTCAATGGGGGACAGCAGGTTAAGCCGCAAGCAGGCTGAAATGCTGAATTCAGCAGACAAAATTATACTGAGACGGCCAACGGATCGTAAAGCAATGGACTATCATCCGATATCACAGTGGGCCTACTGTTTGAAGCCCTCTGTGGAAAATCATTTTGACTGCGAGAACTGCGAGAACAGTCTATTGATAAGACTATGGGGCTAAACGACGAAATTGGTAAGACTCTGCTTTAGCACCCCAGACCTGTTTCCCGCTGGCATCAAAGCCGCGATCCCAGGTATCCATGCCTGTCGCGTGTAAGAAAATGTGATTTGTAATTCTCACCGCTCCTCGCACATTCGCCGGACACCCATCGGCCGGTGTGTTGCCAACGTAATCATCCCCAACCTGGCGCAGGAAGACACTGCAGATGGGGATGCCCAACTCCTTAACCTGGACGATACGTGTTGGGAGTGGTTTATTGCAAAAGCCCGACCAAGCTTCAGGAGTGGCCGGCTTGAAAGAACGTGATTCCACACTTTGGCTCAGGGAGCGGGGCAAAATTTGTAAAAACCGTTGTCGATAGGGTTTGTCCAGGCTTTTAGTGAGAGCCTGTTCCTGATACAGCACGATCGCCCCATTTCCCCCTGGAGCCATACTTTTGCCAGCAGCGGGAGCCAGTGTAACTCGGCAGGTCGTCATCCGGACATGGGGCGCTTTCGGGTTGATAGCAACCTGGGCTGTTGTATCCATCACGCCCTCCAGGCGGGCGGCGATCGCCTCTGCCTGTTGTACCAATGGCAAGGGAGCAGCCGTACCGCCCGCCAGAGGCAGAACCAGCACAAGCCAACCAGTACCCAGCAAGAAGGAGCAGAGTCGTTGTAACGGCATGGTCAAATCCTCCGGCAAGTTGTTGGCAACCAGTCAGATGGGCCTGTTTAGCAGCAATCTACAGGGTCGCAGATTCTTCCTCTGGCCCCACCACTTCGCGAACTCGATAAATGGGACGGCCCTGGGACTCATGATAGGTGCGCATCAATAACTCTGCCAGTAAGCCAAAGCTAAAGAGTTGCACACCCGCCAATAACAGCACAATACAGAGAATGAGGAGCGGTCGGCTACCAATGCTGACGCCTAGAGCCAGCTTGATAAAGGTCAGATGAATGCCGATCGCCATGCCCAGTACCAGTGAGATCAAGCCGAACAAACCAAAGACATGCATGGGTTTGGTCAAAAACTTTTGCATGAACCAGATGGTGAGCATATCCATCACGACACGGAAGGTACGCCACAGACCATATTTGCTGCGCCCAAAGCGACGGGCATGGTGGCGTACTGGCATCTCGGTAATGCGGGCACCTTCAATAAATGCCAGGGCCGGGAGGAAGCGATGCAATTCACCATACAGGTTCATATCAGCCACCAACTCTGACCGATAGGCTTTGAGCGAACAGCCGTAGTCATGGAGTTTTACGCCGGTTACTCGCCCAATCAGCCAGTTCGCAATTTTGGATGGTAGTAAACGCGTCAAGGCCCGATCCTGCCGATTTTTACGCCAACCGCTGACCAGGTCAAAACCCTCATCCATCTTGGCAAGGAGCATGGGAATATCGGCGGGGTCATTTTGGAGATCACCGTCCATCGTGACGACGGTTTTACCACGGGAATGGCTGAACCCTGCGGCCATCGCAGCCGTTTGCCCATAGTTGCGCCGCAGAATGACAGCCCGTAAATCAGTACGATCCTGTGCCATTTGCTTCAGTAGCTTGGTTGAGCCATCGGTGGAACCATCATCCACACAAATAACCTCATAACGCAA
>CAZGDE010000322.1:0-650 GCA_964524315.1 uncultured bacterium | reverse complement strand
ACCAGTAACGGTAAGTTGTCAACCTCATCACGAATAGGCACAACAATCGACACATCCGGAACCTGTGACAACGGGACAAGCCGGATCTGTTCCTCGGAACGCAACGAAATACTCATTTCTTCCCCACCCACACAAAAAACCAACAGAACACTGCAACCGATTATTTGCTGCTATTTGCTGCGACGGATGTTAGCAAAATTTGTTGCTAACATTTGCCACTCATAACCTGACCCCTATCATTCAGTTAAAGTATCACACTTCTAAGGCTCAGCATGAGGTTGGGGAGTCGGGGATCATAAACGCTAGGCGGCATGGGAAAGAGTGAGAACGTAACACCAAATACGTCTCGCCTACTATCACCAACCAGGAAATTACGGGCAGGGAATGATCGGTGTTGGCTTTGCCCCCTGGCAAAATTCTGCTCAGGACACGGACATGGAATTATATGCGGCTACAACCCGGCCGGCCTGGCGAAATTGCTCCTGGTAGCGCTGGCCAACCGGGTCAGTTCCACCAGAGAGTTGATCAATACCAATGCCATTGCGTCCCTGGTCTTTACCGGAGCTATGGATATAGCGATCATATCCCAGGTAAATGCCTACATGGGTAGCACGGGTGGGGGTGCCACAGAAAACGCGCTCTCCGGGCTG
>CAZGDE010000321.1:4031-8634 GCA_964524315.1 uncultured bacterium | reverse complement strand
ACCCCAATGTCTGATGCCGCCTGTGTGTTTGAAATAGATAAATCCTAAAATTTCAAATGTACCCAATAGATAGAGAAATAAAATAATTGGCTGATACCGAAACAGTGCGACTGCAAAAGCCAGAATAATGATAGAAAGGAGGCTGCTATAGCCATTATCCAGGATATTGGTATTCCAAAATTGATAGGCCAACCCTGGCATGGGTACGTAGGATTTCCAGAGTGCGGATAGGCTATCCAGTAAGCGATCTAACCGGAATTGAGTTGTTACCTGGGAGATTGGTAAACCACTATCGGCAGGTGTTTTTAGCTGATAGAGACACAGCAACAGCCCGGTCAACCAAACTGCTAAACTAAACAACCACTCCACCCGTCGTTTTCGTCTAGTTTCATGGCTGAGATTGGTCACACCATCCAGAACTAACATTAAGCCCAATGAGATCGCCAGCATCGTACCGTACAGGTTCGTATTTGCTAATAGAAATAGCACTCCCGCAAGTGGGAGGTAAGAGCGATCGCGGTGGGGAAACAGGGTACAAAAGGTAAAAACCAGTAAAACCCCAATGCCAAAATTGCGGCTAAGAATTGCATATTCAAAGACAAAAAAATAACCACAACTAATTAAAAGACATTGGCGACGATTAAAAGGTGAATATCGTGCTAGTAAGTAAACAGATAGAGCCGCGATCGCTAAATGGTATATCTGCATTGCTACTGGATTAGCAGTCAGACGGCTGATAAAATACAGGCCAAAATACCAGAGGAAGAAATGGCCTGACTCGTATCTTAAATTATGAAAAAAATTAGCGATGGACGTACTATTTTTTACCAGCATCCAGAAATGAAGTTCATCTCGCCACATCTCGTGCTGGATCAGGCCAATACTCCCAACAACTAAAAAGAGAACTACCAGCAATCCTGCAAATCTTTGCCGATCTTCCACCTTGCCATTTCTCCCCAATTCCCTTGTTTCCATATTTCTATAGCGTCATATTTCTATAGCTCCATGCCACCCAATCGTCGTCGCAAAATGCCCAGGAGCGTATTGAAGTAGGGGGGAAGCGGTGCAACGACCTCAATCCCTGTATCCAATACCGGATGCTGCAGCGTTAAGCGCCACGCATGGAGAGCTTGACCAGGTAAATTCACCCCTACCGATCGCCCAGAACCATAGTCCGGATCGCCCACAATGGGATGACCGATATGGGCTGCATGCACCCGGATCTGATGGGTGCGGCCCGTTTCCAGGCGAAAGTGCAGCAGCGTGTAATTCCCAATACGTTCCTTAATTTGCCAGTGAGTAATGGCCCGTCGTCCCCCCCTTTCTTCGGGAACAATCGCCATTTTCTTGCGATCAACTGGATGTCGCCCAATCGGCGCATCGATGGTGCCTTCCTCAGTCTTGGGCGCGCCATAGACTACGCCCAGATACTCCCGTCGAGCCGTTTTTTCGTGAAACTGATGTTGCAGATGGATGTGGGCCCGATCGCTCTTGGCGACTGCGATCGCCCCACTGGTGTCCTTATCCAATCGGTGGACGATGCCCGGTCGTTGCATCCCACCAATCCCCGACAGGGTCGATTCACCCGTTGGTGTGCGACAGTGCCACAACAAAGCATTGACCAACGTACCCTGGCTATGCCCCGGTGAGGGATGCACCACCATGCCTGCCGGTTTGTTAATGATTAAAAGGTCATCGTCTTCATAGAGAATATCGAGGGGAATGGCCTCTGCCTGAATCGTCAAAGGTGCTGCATCGGGAACGGTGACCTGGATGCGATCGCCCTCCCGCACCAGTTCTTTTTTAGATGGGCAAATGGCTCCATTGAGGCACACCTGCCCCTGCTCAATGAGTTTTTGAATGCGCGATCGCGACAGATCCGCTAACTGATCGGCCAAATAAGCATCAATTCGTTCACCAGCTTCTTCTTCTTCAACCTGTAGCTCGATCGGGGCGGACAATGGTTCTCGTTCTCCTGGTTCGTTAAAGCTTCACCTTATCAGGTTCGTGACGTTCGCTGATCTCCAGCGAAATAACTGCATAGGAAACAAAAATATCGATACCCAAACAGGTAATTCCCGCCAGCAGTAAAAGCAGCCCCATCATAAACAAAAATAGGGAAAACTCCTCTGCTGGATGAACATCGAGCAGAAAATGGGCCGCAATCGAGCAGGACGTTAGTACAAAGAAACAGGCTGCTGACACCTGGGCCAGAATGGCATTGCGGAGAAACCAGATGGCCCGTTGCAGCACACTGAGTTGATGCTGCACACTCAGCAGGCGATCGCGGTCATGGTCTGGTAGGGTTGTCTGCCCTAGGCGTAGTTGCCGCTTTTCATCATTTAAGAGCCGGATACGAGTGATAACCGCAATATAGCGAGCGCTCAACCCCAACAGAAACAGGGCACAGGCAGAAACCATGACCGCAGGAGCTAGGATTGCCTGAATCGATTGAATTGCTACAGATGGAGTATGCATTAGTCAAACATGCATCAGTCAAATCTGAGCTGTACAATACCGCAAAGTACTGAATTGTAAAGTGTGAGTGCGGCAAGTTTCCCGTAGTGAACGGGAAGCTGCAAAGGTTTTCAGGATTCCGGTTGCCAGAATTCAGAAAACTGATTCCAGTCCCGTTGCCGCTGCTACCCCAAAAACTTGACTAACTCGACCAATTTATCCCAGGCGGCCCCACTGGCAAGAATCGCTTGGGCATGGGCAATACCCGCTGATGGCGTATCAACCATGCCACCAACCTGCAATGCCAGCGCTGCATTCAACGCCACTACATCCCGTTGGGCAGGAGTACCCTTGCCCTGTAAAACCGATCGCAAAATGTCGGCGTTCTGTTGCACATCCCCACCCGCGATTGCACTGAGTGGTGCTTTTTCCAATCCCAATGTGGCTGGATCAATCGTGCTGGTCTGTACTTCTCCATTGACCAGCACTGCCAGATCGGTGAGATTGCCCAGTCCGGCTTCATCCAACCGTTCCCGTCCGTGGAGGACGATCGCCCGTTCGGTGCCCAACTGGTTCAATGCCTGGGCGATCGTGGTCGTCAAGTTACGATCAAATACACCAATGACTTGACCTGTTGGGCACATGGGATTGACCAATGGCCCCAACAGGTTGAAGACCGTTCGCACCTTCAGCGTGCGTCTTAGGGGAGCTACCACTTTCAAGGCAGGATGCCAACCGGGGGCGAACAGGAACGTAATACCAACGGCTTCGATTGCTGTCTGAATCCTCTCTGCGGGTGCGGTCAGGTTCACGCCCAAACTCTCCAATACATCGGCTGACCCGACCCGACTGGAAGCGGAACGATTACCATGCTTTGCCACGGCAATCCCCGCAGCAGCAGCGACAAAGGCCACAGCGGTAGAAATATTAAATGTGCCAGCACCATCACCGCCTGTACCACAGGTGTCAATGAGGGGAGTCGGGTGGGTGATGGATGCTGGCAGGGGTGCTGCCTGTTGTTGCAATACCTGTGCCATACCCGTCAGTTCATCGGCGGATACGCCCTTGGCATAAATCGCTGCCAGAATTGCGCCTGACAGAACGGGGGGAACTGCCTCACTCAACCAACCCTGCATAAGCGTGGCTGCCTGAGTCGCAGAGAGAGATTGGCGATCGAGCAATTGCTGCAATAACACAGACCAGATTGCTTCATCAACTAAGGATGGGTTGGCAATTTCGGCGTTGGGGCTGGGTGAGGTTTGTACCACGGGTGTTGCCTGGATGTCGGGATGAGTGGACGGAGTGAGAAACCTGTTAACAATTATTCGTGAATCCTACTAAAGAATGGGTCGCCAGGACAATCGCTGACTCAACTTACTCGACCACGCCAGAATTCTTATTATCGGCTTATTATCGGCGGGAGTGTCATTGGTCATTTGGTACTGGAGTTTAGACTAATTCAAGAAATACACTACAAGTAGTAAGGGCAAACGGCCGTATAGCCTGACGACATGGCTGCGCGTTTCTTGTATGCCCATTGGGGCTTTACGCCCTTACGTATAGCGGAACATTACATTTAGTCTAAACTTCATTTGGTCGCTGAACCGTTGGAATTCTTTCAGGAGATAGACTCCGAAATTGAGGCTGGCTTGTACTCTAGGCGGAGAAGAGATGCGATGAAGCGCCAGAGCAGAGTTTATGCAAATTCAGACTCCCGATTGGGTCAAGCACGCTGTTTTCTACCAAATTTTTCCAGATCGGTTTGCTCGCAGTCAGCAACTCCATAACCGTGTGTTGCGTGATGCTCGTTGGGAAGAATGGCAGGCAATGCCAACCCACCAGGGCTACAAAGGTGGCGACCTGTGGGGAATTATGGAAAAGCTGGACTACTTGCAGGACTTGGGAATTAACGCGATCTATTTCACACCCATTTTCCAATCTGCCAGCAACCATCGGTATCACACCCACGACTACTACCAGGTTGACCCAATGTTAGGGGGCAATCTGGCGTTTCAAGAATTGCTGGAAGCAGCCCATCGCCGGAATATTAAGGTCGTCCTGGATGGGGTTTTTAACCACGCCAGTCGGGGTTTTTTCTTCTTTCATGACATCCTGGAAAATGGCCCCTATTCGCCCTGGGTCAACT
>CAZGDE010000321.1:0-4021 GCA_964524315.1 uncultured bacterium | reverse complement strand
CATTCATGACTGGCCCGTTTCACCCTATAACGGCGAGTATCCCGCGAACTACGAAGGTTGGGCTGACAATCGGGCGTTACCGGTGTTCAACCATGACAACCCGGAAGTGCGGGAATACATCATGGAAGTGGCCGAATACTGGATCAAATTTGGGATTGATGGCTGGCGGTTGGATGTGCCCTTTGAGGTGAAAACTCCTGGCTTCTGGCAGGAATTCCGCGATCGCGTCAAGGCGATCAATCCCGATGCCTACATCGTTGGGGAAGTGTGGGGTGATTCACGGGAATGGCTGGACGGAACGCAGTTTGATGGGGTGATGAATTACCTGTTTGCCGCGCCAACGATCGCCTTTGCGGCAGGTGATCGCGTCGTCATGGATCAGGTACAGGATCGGTCGTACCAACCCTATCCACCCCTGTTTGCCAAGGAGTATGCCGAAAAAATTGAGGCACTGTTGCAACTGTATCCCTGGGAGATCCAGCTTACCCAGTTAAATCTGCTGGCTAGCCATGATACAGCCCGGTTAATTACCATTGCCGGGGGTGACAAACCGAGTGTGGAATTGGCAACGTTGTTACTACTGACCTTTCCCGGCGCTCCCAGTATCTACTATGGGGATGAGGTGGGTTTGATTGGTGCCCTTGATCCAGACTCGCGTCGTGGCTTTCCCGTAGAAGCCGAATGGGATCGGGAAATTTTTGAGTATCACCAGCAACTGATTGTCCTCCGCCATAACCAGCCTGCCCTGCGGACAGGCGACTATCGGGTACTGTTTGCGGAAACAACGGTTTATGTCTTTGCCCGTGTGTTGGGAACCAGTGAAGTGATTGTGGCTGTCAATATTGGGACAGCCGCCGCCAAGGCAGTTGTCACCCCCGCCCAGGCGGGACTGCAAAATCGGGTGAGCCAGCAACTGTTTGGTTTAGCCGATTTTACCTGGTTAGACGATAAGGGGACAGCCAGCTTACAAATTAATCTACCGCCCCGTAGTGGCTGCATTTTGCAGTGACAGAGAGGGCGATCGCAGGGACGGGCTTGAGGCCAACCCAAAATATGGCTAAACCCGCCCCTGACCAAAATTGAGGATGCTTATAACCCAGTCGGTAATCCAGTTGGTTTGCCCTTAATACTGGTAATAATGCGTCCCCAACCAGCTTCACCACCCTGATCCCAGAAGATTGATTGCATGGTGTCGTAGCTATAGGGGTCGTACACTCCACCGACGCCAACATCATAGGAATCACTTGAGCCCAATCGACTGCCATAGGGATCATGAACCAACCAGGAACGCTTCACCGGGTCATGCCCAACGATGAGACAGATGTGGCCCGATCCCTTATAGGCAAAGCCAACCACGACGGGAATTCCAACGCTAAGTGAAGCCAGCACATCTTTCGCCGACAGCGTGTAGCTGAAATAGGACTCAATCCCCAACTCGCGCAGAGCGCGGGTCTGGGCTTCGTGATCGATCGTGTCCCCGTATTTATTTACCAACCGCATGTAGATGGACTCTGGCTCCGGGAAACCCTTTTCCTTCGCTTGCTTCGACAATTCTCCTTTAAGCAGAAAATCTGCCAGCATGGTGTTGCTGGTGGTATTGCATTGCCGCCAACCGGGGCCAAAGATCGCAGGGTCGTTATTTAACTGACTGGCATAGCGAACATCTAACCGCAGTGCTTGTTTCGTCTCTTCCCCTTCAACCTTAATGTGTGGATCGTAAACATACACATCCTGAAGCTTGGTTTTACCATCTTTAGCAGTCAGAGGTGATGCCAATTTAATGAATAAATGCTGATTGCGATCGGGCGCAAACTCTACCACTGAAATTTCTTTACCTTTAGGGAGAAAAATCTTCTCGGAGTCCGCCAGATCCCCAGACCCAATCGCTCGCTTCTTGAGAAATGTATCGAATTCGATCGTCGCTTTTGGCATAGCAATGTCCTGATAAATTCAATGCAAAGCTAAGGGGAATATTCCCTTAACGTGCTTGTCCACAACCATCTATGGGAATAGATTAAATCTTCATGACTGATAATACGTTTTCTGGGTCTGAACCCTGCAATCCTTTGGTATCTCTTTCGAATGTGTTTTTTTTGACAGTCTGACTACCAATCAATTCAGTCAAATTGCGCAAATACTGATGTTTATTTCTGATGCTCAATAGATATGCGATTTTGGGCTTTGAGGAAATTTCTCCGTCCCACAGCGATCACAACCCTACCCTGTTCATTAAAGATTAAATAAACCCCCCCGCTTCGCCTGTCATCTCCCTCGGATTGTGTAATCTAGATAATCTGCGATCTCTGGATCTTCTTCTTGCAGATTTTCTAGTTACAAGGGGCGAGAATAATGGACGACAAGCTGATGTTGATGATTCCGGGGCCTACACCCGTGCCAGAACAGGTATTGCTGGCGATGGCGAAGCATCCCATCGGGCACCGTAGCGGTGACTTTTCCAAAATCATGGAAGAGACGACGGCCAATTTGAAGTGGCTGCACCAGACCCAGAATGATCTATTAACATTGACCGTGAGCGGTACCGGCGCCATGGAAGCCGGGATCATCAATTTCCTCAGTCCGGGCGATCGCGTGCTGGTTGGTAGTAATGGTAAGTTTGGCGAACGCTGGGCACAGGTGTGCAAAGCCTATGGCCTCCAGGTAGACCACCTGACAACTGAATGGGGGCAGGCACTAGATCCCGAACAATTCCGCGAACGCCTGGAAGGCGACACGGAGAAAACCATCAAAGCGGTCATTGTCACCCATAGCGAAACATCAACGGGTGTATTGAATGATCTGGAAACGATCAATCGCCACGTGAAAGCACACGGCGAAGCCCTGATTATGGTTGATACCGTGACCAGTCTGGGTGCATATAACGTTCCTGTTGACGAATGGGGGTTGGATGTGGTGGCATCGGGTTCCCAGAAAGGTTACATGATCCCTCCCGGCCTGGGTTTTGTGGCGGTTAGCCCCAGGGCCTGGCAGGCATATGCCACCGCTAAATTGCCCCGGTTCTATTTAGATCTGGGCAAGTACAAAAAGGATGCTGCGAAGAACACCACTCCCTTTACACCTCCCGTCAACCTGTTCTTTGCCCTGCAAGCAGCGCTGCGGATGATGAAGGCAGAAGGCTTGGAAAACATTTTTGCCCGTCACCAGCGGTTAACGGCAGCAACCCGTGCTGCAATCAAAGGTCTGGGTTTACCACTGTATGCGCCCGACCATGCTGCCAGCCCTGCTATTACTGCCGTTGCCCCCGATCGCGTCGATGCTGAACAAATCCGCGCCGTGATGAAAAAGCGGTTTGACATTATTCTGGCCGGTGGTCAGGATCAGCTCAAAGGAAAGATTTTCCGCATTGGGCATCTTGGTTTTGTCAGCGATCGCGATGTTTTAACCGCAATTGGGGCCCTGGAAGCCACGTTGCAAGAATTGGGCTACGAAAGCTTTACCCCCGGTGCCGGCATCGCCGCCGCCGCGAAGGTGTTTGCTAATTCGTAAGGGCGATCGCCGGATCAACTGTCAAATTTCTGTAGGGGCGGGTTTAGCAGAGAAACCTACGGGAACGCAGGTATTTGCACCAAAACCGCCCCTACGAAGGAAAACTGTCTTCGTTATCCAGGTGAATACTTATCTGATTGCCGAAACACCATCGGATGGTTTATTCATTTCTGCAAAGCTGTTTGCTGTCATCTTGCTGGTGCTGGCAAACGGCTTTTTTGTTGCCGCCGAGTTTGCCCTGGTTGCTGTACGGCGAAGCCGGGTCGAACAACTTTTAGATGAGGGGCATCCTGGTGCCCGCTCATTGCATCGAGCGGTTACCAATCTGGATGCGTACCTGGCCGCGACCCAGTTGGGTGTCACCATGTCTTCCCTCGGTCTGGGATGGTTGGGTGAACCCGCATTGGCTGACCTGTTAGAGCCAATGTTTCGTACCATATTGCCCCCGGCAATGGCGCAACTGGGGGCGCATACGCTGTCAGTCGTGATCGCCTTCAGCATCATCACCTCGCTACAC
>CAZGDE010000320.1:0-8678 GCA_964524315.1 uncultured bacterium | reverse complement strand
AACAAAGCATCCCCAGACTAATAACCCACTGTCTTGAGATATGACTGCCCCATCGTCCTAACCCAAAGCGAACCAAGACAGCCACTAACGCATTCAAACTGTAGAATACAGCCGCATTGGGCACAAACAGGGGTAAAAAGGTGACGATCGCCCCATGCAGAAAGGAACTGGTAAAAAAGAGTAACGTCGCATCACGAACTGGAAACCGCAGAATAACTTTGCCAAGGAACGCCTGCTCCTCCTTATCTACAGAGGGTTTCGCCGCCGCAGGTAATGTCCACGGTAACGGCAGGATGAGGATCATGCCCAAAACTGTCAGTCCAGCCATGAGGGCGACAACCGCACTGAACCCAGCCTGGGCCAGAACGAATGCACCTAACAACGGGCCAATCGAAAATCCAATAGTATTGGACATTGCCAGATAACCCAACAGGGCAGTCCGGTGTTGGGGTGGCACCAGATCCACCAGCATTGTTTGCGATGCCGTGGCAAAGGCTGCCTGACTAATGCCATGCAGAACCCGTACTACCATCAACCACAAGGGCGTCGGTGACCAGAGGTAAAGTGGTGCGATCGCCAGCATGATACCCAGTCCTAACCACAACACTGGCTTACGTCCCCAGCGATCGATTAACCAACCGATTAGGGGCCGGAAACAGAGCAAACCGGCAGCCATGGCACCCACGACGAACCCAACCGAGGCATTGTGCCAACGTCCGGTGACATAAAGTGGCAAGACCGGAAATAGCACCGTAACCTGGATGAAGTACACCAGCATTCCCGCACAGATGCAGAACAACCACAAACGATGCAAGGGAGCGGCAAAATTAGGGGAACCTGGCATGGTGGCGATCGCGGCAGAAACAAAGCGTGCTGTTTTACCATACCTCTATCCAGTCATCAGACTGTGTGTCGGCTATCCCGATGGAGCAAAGCCTGCCACCATTAAACCCCGTCTTCCCCAGACGGCTGTACTCCATCAGGAAACCTATAACTCTGCCCAATCCGCTGCGATCGCCCAGTACAACCAGACGATGCAACAGGTTTACGAGTTACAACACATGAATGTCACTGGCGACTGGGCCGACCATTCCCTCAAACGAGTGGCAACTGCCGAAGCATGGAATGGGCGCGATCACCTGAAGGAAACCCTCTAGCGTCTGGGAGTTCCCTTGCATTAAAGCTGCCAGGAGGAATGATAGAAAATGTCTACTTTAGTTGGCGTGATTTCCGATACCCACGGCTTACTGAGACCGGAGGCAGTCAAGGTATTAACTG
Source organism: uncultured bacterium (assembly GCA_964524315.1). Lineage (GTDB taxonomy): Bacteria > Cyanobacteriota > Cyanobacteriia > Leptolyngbyales > Leptolyngbyaceae > CAZGDE01. The sequence goes on along the minus strand of CAZGDE010000320.1, from coordinate 7,400 downwards.
GCTCCAACCTGATCCTGCACGCGGGTGATATTGGCAAGCCAGAGGTACTGCAAGGGTTACAGGCGATCGCGCCAACGATTGCCGTGCGGGGCAATAACGATAAAGGAACCTGGGCAGAAACTATCCTGGAGTCCGAAACCGTTGAGGTTGAGGGTGTGCGGATTCACATACGGCACATTGTTCAAGAATTAGCGATCAACCCCAGAGATGCAGGCGTGCGGATTGTGATCAGTGGCCATTCCCATAAACCACTCATCACGGAACATGGGGGCATTCTATTCATTAATCCCGGTAGCGCTGGCCCCCGCCGATTTAAGCTGCCGGTTTCAGTTGCCCAGCTACACCTTAATGGGCTGCAGGTACGTCCCCAAATTATTGATTTAGAGAAATAGCTGAAAACTGAGACGAATATCAGGGAGGGGGTGTAAATCGATGGTTTGGCCGCAAAGACTGGCAATCTAAAGAGATTGCTAAAGTCTTACGGATCTTGATTCGGTTGACCTGTTAATTTTGGTAATTCTCTATACACCGATAATGACCTTGCGCCGATGTAGGGAATATTAAACATAGAGTCTCGCTGAATTCCAACTCGCAACCACCCTATGCCTCTAGAACTCATAGCAGATGTCGTGCTGGAGCAGGCGATCATTTTTGATCCGCTGATCGTTCCGCCAAACATTTCGATCGCCGAAGCGATCGCCTGTATGAGTGTGGCGCGGGGGAGTTGTTCCCTGCTTGAGGATCTTGAGGCCGACTCGTCCTATGCCCACATCGATGCACGGACTACCTGTCTGTTAGTCATGGAAGACTCCAGGCTAATTGGGATTTTGACCGATCGGGATGTGGTGCATCTGAGCGCCACCGGGCAATCTCTGACCAATCGCTCGTTAGCAGACGTCATGACCCGTGAGGTCGTGACCATACGGCAATCGGAATTTGTTGAATTTACCGATATCTTTGCGGCTCTGCGGCTTTTACAACGGCACCATATCCGTCATCTGCCTGTTTTAGATGATCAAGGGCAGATCGTTGGCTTGTTGACCCACGGCACTCTGCAGCAGTTGTTGCGTCCGGTTGATTTGCTCCGGTTACGGGCGATCGCCGAAGTGATGGTTTCCCAGGTTGTGCAGGCACCTCCAGACACCTCCATTCTGGAAATTGCCCAACTGATGGCCGAAAATAGCATCGGTTCCGTTGTCATTGTTGAGATGCAAGCAATTGGGAGCCAGACCACAGGGCAAAGCGAGCCGCACCCTGTAGCTGTTGGGATTGTGACGGAAGGAGATATTGTGCAATTTCAGGCATTGAATTTGGACTTTAACCAGGTTCAGGCCCATAGAGTGATGAGTACGCCTGTTTTTGCGGTTCACCCCGATGAATCATTATGGGTGGCGCAGCAATGCATGCAACAAAAACGAGTGGGGCGATTGCTAGTAGAGGGCGATCGCGGTGAGCTATTGGGGGTCGTTACCCAAAGTACCCTGCTCCAAGCAATCAATCCCGTCGAGCTTTATAAGCTAGTGGGAGTCATGCAGGACAAGGTTTCCTGTTTGGAAGCGGAAAAGTTAGAACTGCTGCAAAACCGCAATACCGAGTTGGAAGGCCAGGTACAACAACGAACCGAAGCTTTGCGGAAACAGACGGAACGTGAACGTCTGTTGAGTATTATCTCAACGCGCATCCGGGCATCCCTGGAACTACAAAGCACCCTGGATGCAATTGTCACAGAGGTTCAACAATTTTTACAGTGCGATCGCGTCCTGGTTTACCAATTCAACCCCGATTGGAGCGGTGTGGTGACGGCGGAAGCTGTTTTACCGGGATGGCGACCGGCACTGAGGGATATCATCACAGACTGTTGTTTTCAGGATACGGTGCATCATTTCTATGCTCAGGGAAAGAAGCAAGCCGTTTCTAACATTAACGAGGTGGGGTATTCTCGCTGCCACACCCAACTGTTGGAGCAGTATCAGGTCAAAGCAAACCTGGTTGTGCCAATCCTGGTCGAAGAGCAGCTTTGGGGGTTGTTGATTGGGCATCAGTGCCGGTCGGAGCGGCGTTGGGAAACAACTGATCTGGAGTTACTGGATCGGATTGCGGTGCAGGTGGCGATCGCCATTCAACAGTCCCAGGCTTATGAACAAATCCAGAAAGAGATTGCCGAACGTCGTCAGGCAGAGCAAGCCCTGCGGCAAAGCGAGGCGACCCGGCAAGCGATCATGCAAGCGATACCTGACCTGTTAATCCGAACAAATCTTAAGGGGGAACGGTTAGGCTTTCTCAGTGGTGGCGAGGTACATGTGATCAATCCGGCCCCTCAAATAGAGCATCCAACCGTCTTAGATGTGTTGCCCGAACCACTGGCATTGCAGCAATTACATCATATTGAACAGGCATTAACAACGGGGCGATCGCAAACCTACGAGCAACAGGTAGAAGTTGATCAGCAGATGCGCTGGGAGGAAGTTCGGGTTGCGCCTCTGATGAAGGATGAGGCGATCGTGATTGTGCGGGATATCACCGATCGCAAACAAGCAGAAGCAGCGTTCCAAAGCCTCGTTGAGGGGGCAGCCGCAATTTCAGGTGAGAACTTTTTTAAGGAACTGGTGCAGTATATCGCGGCGGTTTTGAACGTTCGCTATGTGATGGTGGCGACTCAGCAAGATGATTTGTTGCACTCGACGGCCTTCTGGTTGGATGGTCAGATACAACCTAATATTACTTACTGTGCCGAAAATACTTCCTGCAACCTGGCAGTGAACCTGGGCGAATATGTTTGCGTGAGCGGAGTGCAGCAGCAATTTCCAACGAATCAGGCGTTGAAATCCCTGGAGGCCGAAGCCTACGTCGGGGTTGCCCTCACCGACTTAAAAGGCGAAATCACGGGATGCCTGTATATTGTCGATAGCAAACCTCTCAGCCAACCTGAGCTGACGATCGCCATGCTGCGGGTCTTTGCGGCGCGGGTCAGTGCCGAACTCGAACGACAGGCGGCGATCGATGCGCTGAAGCAGCTGAATGAAGAACTGGAGGATCGCATTGCCCAACGCACCATTGAACTGCGCCAAAGCGAAGAACGATTCCGGCAAATTTTTGAACAAAGCCCTGTGGGGATTGCAATCTCGGATCTGGACGGCCATCTAACCCGCGTCAATTCCAGCCTGGCCCAAATCGTTGGCTATGCCAAAGCCGATTTATTGCAACGCCCCATTCAGGATCTAATTGTGGCGGCTGGACAGGCTCAGAGTGAGGAACGCCTCCATCAATTAATGGAGCAAACGTTACCAGTCATAACGTTTGAATCGCAGCTTGCTTCTGGTCGGGGTGATATCGTTTGGGTGAATGTCACCAGTTCCTTGATTTTTAATGCCTTTGGGCGGCCTTCCTCGATCATTCACCTACTGGAAGATGTGAGCGATCGCAAACAGGCGGAAGCAAAATTGCTCAAACTCACCAGTCTCCAGCAAGCCATTCTCAATAGTACGGATTATTCCATCATCTCAACCGATTCCAATGGGACATTACAAACGCTCAATGCTGCGGCAGCACAAATGCTGGGGTACACGGCTGAGGAGGTAATTGGTAAAACAAATCCACTGCTGATTCATGATGCCGCTGAGGTTGAACAACGGGCTATTACCCTGTCTCAAGAACTGGGCAGAGCGATCGCACCGGGAATAGAGGTATTCACAACGAAAGCGAACCAGGGAATTAGCACTGAGGAGGAATGGACTTACATTCGGAAGGATGGTTCTCGGTTTCCTGTACGCCTGATGGTCACGGCCATGCGGGACAACCAGGGACGCATTACCGGGTATTTGGGAACAGCGAAGGATATCACCGAACAAAAACAAGCGGAAGCGCAATTACACCGCACCCTGAAAGAATTATCAGATTTCAAGTACGCCCTGGATGAAGCAACCATTGTTGCGATTACCGATGCTAGGGGTGTCATTACCTATGCCAATGACCAGTTCTGTAAAATCTCGCAGTATTCCCGTGAGGAACTGATTGGTAAAACCCATCGCTTAGTCAATTCTGGTTACCACTCCAAAGAATTGTTTGCCGAGTTATGGAAAACCATCAGTAGTGGCAAAACCTGGCGGGGGGAAATTTGCAATCGGGCAAAGGATGGCACTGACTACTGGGTAGACTCAACCATTGTTCCCTTTCTCAATAGTGAGGGTCAACTGGTGCAATACTTGGCCATTCGCACCGACATTACGGCGCGCAAACAGGCGGAGTTACAAGCTGAGTCGTTGCAAGAACGACTACAGTTTCTCCTCTCCTCCAGTCCAGCCGTTATCTATACCAGTCGGGCATCCGGTGACTACGGAGCGACATCCATCAGTGAAAATGTCGTTGGTTTACTGGGGTATGAACCCGATGAGTTTTTGCAAGATCCTGATTTTTGGCTCACGCATCTCCATCCTCAGGATCGAGACAGAGTGCTGGCCGAATTGCCAGCACTATTTGAGCATGGCCATCACTACCATGAATATCGCTTCTTACATCGCGATGGTAGCTATCGCTGGATGCGAGATGAGTTGCGTCTCATCTACGATTCTACTGGCGAACCCCTTGAGGTCATTGGCTATTTTGCGGATATCACCGATCTAAAGCAAGCCGAACTGGAGTTACGGGAACTCACCTTGTCGCTCCAAAATGCCATGGAAGGGATCTCTCGTTTAGACGAACAGGGACGGTATCTAACGGTGAACTGGGCTTACGCTAACCTGTGTGGTTATGCCCCAGAAGAACTGGTGGGCTGTGACTGGCAAATAACGGTTTTCCCGGAAGACATTCCTTTATTGGAAATGGCTTATCAAACCATGCTGGAACGGGGAAAGGTCGAGGCAGAAGCGAGAGGCATGCGGAAAGATGGTTCCCTCTTCTATAAACAGGTCACGATGGTGGTAGCGTTTGATCAGGAAGGTCAGTTCAGCGGGCACTATTGCTTCATGAAAGACATTGGCGATCGCAAAGCAACGGAAGAAACGTTGAAGCGCCAGCTTGCCACGATTGAAGCCGCCGTTGATGGGGTCGCCATTCTTGAAGGGAACACCTATACCTATCTCAACAAAGCTCATGTTGAGATGTTTGGCTACCAGCAGCCAGAGGAACTACTTGGTCAGAGTTGGACGATGCTTTATGCCCCCGCCGAAGTCAGTCGGTTGGAACAGGAAGTGTTTCCCGTACTGGGGCAACAGCGATTTTGGCAGGGAGAGGCGATCGCCACGCGCAAAGATGGCAGCACCTTTCATGAGGGGTTGTCTCTAACCCTGACAGAAAGTGGGGCGCTGATTTGCGTGTGTCGGGATATTACCGAACAAAAACAGGCAGAAGCCAAAGGTCGTCAGGCCAATGAGCAATTGCTACTGGCTAATGCGGAACTGGCACGGGCAACACGGCTTAAGGATGAGTTCCTTGCCAATATGAGCCACGAATTACGCACGCCCCTAAATGCCATTTTGGGGATGTCGGAAGGGCTTCAGGAACGGGTATTTGGTGATATCAATGAAGCCCAAACGCGGGCAATTTCTACCATCGATCGCAGTGGTAAGCATCTGCTGGAGTTAATTAATGACATTCTCGATTTGTCAAAAATTGAGTCAGGTAAATTAGAGCTACAACTGGCTCCCGTATCAGTTAAATACCTGTGTGAGACGAGTTTAACCTTTGTTCGTCAGGTAGCGGTTCGAAAAAATATTCAATTAAGTGCCGATATTCCGGCATCCATACCCGATATCGTGCTGGATGAGCGACGGATGCGGCAGGTTTTAATTAACCTGTTGAATAATGCCGTCAAATTTACACCAGAAGGTGGTTCAGTTCGGCTAATGGTTAATCAGGAATATGAGGAGACAGACTGCTTTATTCTCTTTCAAGTTCGTGATACCGGAATTGGCATTGCAGCCGCAGACTTTGGCAAGTTATTCCAACCCTTCATGCAAATTGATAGCAGTTTGGCCCGTCACCATTCGGGCACGGGACTGGGCTTGTCTCTAGTGCAGCAACTCACCCAGTTACACGGAGGTACAGTCACGATCACGAGTGAAGTTGGGCAGGGTAGTTGCTTTACGGTGAAAATCCCCTATAAGCCTAGCCTTGCCACCGCTGCTGTGACTGTGCCCCAACCGCTAGAGCCGGTTACCTATTCCTCTAATAAAACCATACTGGTCATTGAAGACACACCTTCCGCAGCCGAACAAACCAATCGCTATCTTGCTGAAGTGGGTTTACAGGCAACCATTCAACCGTTTGGCCGAGGCGCATTAGACCTTGCAATTGAACTGCAGCCAGCGTTAATTATTCTCGATATCCTGCTACCCGACATCCCAGGCTGGGAAGTGCTGGCGCAGCTAAAGGCTCACCCGCAAACCCAGTCCATTCCGGTTGTGATAGCTTCAGTTGTGGATGAGCGATCGCAGGCGATGACGTTAGGGGCCTCTGGTTATCTGGTCAAACCGACTAACCGCAGTCAGTTACAATCCCTTCTCAAATCTTTGCGGTTACCCATCACAATTCCAAATGCTAGCACCATACCAGCCTCCAACCCGGCGATGACAAATCCGCTCATTGTTTTGGCCGAAGACAACGAAGCAAACATTGCCACCATTTCTGGCTATCTTAAACACCGTGGATTTCAGCTCATTCTGGCGAAGGATGGGGAAGAGGCGATCGCACTGACGGCAGCGAACCATCCCAATATTGTGTTGATGGATATTCAAATGCCAAAAGTAGACGGGTTAAGTGCCATTCGCCAAATTCGTGCTAACCCGGCGATTGCCCATATCCCAATCATTGCCTTAACTGCGTTAGCAATGCCTCATGATCGGGAAAAATGTATAGATGCAGGCGCAAACGAATACATTTCTAAACCGGTCAAACTAAAATCGCTGGTTGAAATGATCCAGCGTCTCCTGTAAGAGATGAATTATGCTGACAAAGTCACTACCATCTATATTAGTTGTCGATGATGAGCCAGATAACTTTGATGTTATCGACACCTTTCTAGGCGAGAAAGATTACCAGTTGAACTATGCCCCCGGTGGCCAGGAGGCGTTGGATCTGCTAGATGCATTTCAACCGGATGTGGTTTTGCTTGATTTAATGATGCCCAACATGAACGGCATCGAGTTTTGCAAAATTTTCAAGGCTGATCCCAAATGGCAGCATATTCCCATCATCATGGTGACCGCTCTAACGTCTAAGGAAGACCTGGGGCGTTGTCTGGCTGCTGGAGCCGATGACTTTATTGGTAAACCTGTCAGTAGCACCGAACTCCGTGCCAGAATCCACTCTATGTTGCGCATTAAGCAGCAGTATGACAATGTGCAAGAATTGCTGCGCTTGCGAGAGGATATGGTCAATATGGTTGTGCATGACCTGCGTAATCC
>CAZGDE010000319.1:8137-8707 GCA_964524315.1 uncultured bacterium | reverse complement strand
GTTGCATACCATCCCCCCATAACAAACGCTATGATAGCGTTCCATTTGGTCATTGGTGATTTGTCATTTGTCATTCGTCATTTGTGCCCGTCATCGCAGATGAACGATAACCAATGTATAGACACAACAAGCAACGATTGATACCCAATGACCAATCCCACAAACTAATTCTCCCACTCTAGTTACTAAACTTTGAGTGCCACCATCTTCTTCACCGCTTCCACAATTTGATGAGGTTGGACAATGGTGAGATTTTCCAAAGTCCCGTTATAAGGAGTGGGAATGTCCTGGGAGGAAAGACGAAGCACGGGAGCATCCAATTCATCGAAGAAGCGATCGTTGATGGAGGCGATCAATTCAGCCGCAATACCACCTGTTCGCATACACTCCTCCACAATGATCACCCGATGGGTTTTGCGAATGGACGGCCCAATCGTGTCGAAGTCGAGTGGTTTAAGCGAAATCAGGTCAATCACTTCGGGGTCGTAACCTTCTTTCTCCAGTGTTTTCACAGCCTGGATGGTGTGGTGCCGCATGCGGGAGTAGGTGAGGATGGTGACATCCTTACCT
>CAZGDE010000319.1:0-8127 GCA_964524315.1 uncultured bacterium | reverse complement strand
TAGTATTCACCGTCGGGCAAATTGTCCTTTAGGTTGTAAAGGAGGACGTGTTCAAAGAACAGCACCGGATTGTCATCACGAATTGCCGACTTCAACAAGCCTTTGGCATTGTAAGCAGTCGAACAGGCAACGATCTTGAGACCGGGGACTGCCTGGAAATAGGCTTCTAATCGTTGGGAATGTTCTGCGCCTAACTGACGACCTACCCCACCGGGGCCACGAATCACCATTGGGATCTTGAAGTTACCACCGGAGGTATAACGCAGCATCCCGGCATTGTTCGCAATCTGGTTAAATGCCAGCAACAGGAAGCCCATGTTCATCCCTTCAATGATGGGACGTAACCCGGTCATGGCGGCTCCTACGGCCATACCCGTAAAACTGTTCTCGGCGATCGGCGTATCGAGCAAGCGCCACTCACCGTACTTTTGATACAAATCTTTCGTGACTTTATAAGAACCGCCGTAGTGTCCCACGTCCTCACCCATTACCAGTACGGTCGGGTCTTTTGCCATTTCTTCATCGATCGCCTCGCGCAGGGCGTTGAACATCAGCGTTTCTGCCATGGGTTCCTCTAAAAGATCAGCGGTATTCAATTTTAAGGGAGATGAAGCAATGAGAAAAGAGTACAGGATATAGGAATCGGTGAAAGAAAGAAGATAGGCGGTCTGCCTCAAAGAGCCAATAAACTGATTAAAGTGGTAATTAATCGGTGCTACATCCATGAGGTGCAGTCGTGACAGTAACCGTTGCTAAATGGAGCATTGAAGATTACCACCGGATGATTGCGGCGGGCATTTTGGACAACCGACGGGTGGAGCTGTTACATGGAGAAGTTGTCGAAATGGCACCGGAGGGGGAAACTCATGCCTATTCCAGTGACGAGGCTGGAGAGTACCTGGCTGCCATACTAGGCGATCGCGCCAAAATTCGACAGGCGAAACCTGTTACCCTTGCCAATGCCTCAGAGCCAGAACCCGATCTTGCAATTGTGCAACGATTGGGACGGGAGTACCGATCGCACCATCCCTATTCCGAAAATATTTTTTGGGTCATCGAATATTCCGATTCCAGTCTGGCTAAGGATTTGGAAATTAAAACCCAGGTTTATGCTGAAGCTGGCATTTTAGAGTACTGGGTTGTCAATCTAAAGGATGCAGAGTTGGTAGTCTTTCGCCAGCCGCAAAATGGCGAGTACACCTATAGACTCAGTTTGACTGAAGGCATCATTCAACCGCTGTCGTTTCCTGATGTCAGGATTTCGGTGGCTGCCATTCTGAATTGTTAGAGCTAGAATCGCTCTAGATTGGCAATCTGTCGCAAGGGACTGGAGTGGTAGAGTAATTCTGCCGCTCCAGTTCTAGTTTTTGGGCCACTTCAGCGGGGGAAAGGATGGACACAACTCGACCACAGCAAACATTAACCGCGCTGCAAACGTTTCTGGAAACCCCGTTAGATACGTTATTGCAAATGGCGATCGCGCCGGAAAATACGGTTTTGGAACTCTTTCAGCGGGTGGCGACGACTGTACCCGCCTATCATGACTGGTTACAGATGGCAGGAATTGATCCGGCAACCATCCAAACGATCGCCGATTTTCACCGTTTGCCTTTGACAACCAAACAGAATTATTTGCAACGGTACTCGCTGGCGCAATTATGCTATCAGGGGCAATTAGAAACGTGCGATATGGTCGCTGTTTCATCCGGTTCAACCGGGCAACCAACCTTCTGGCTCCGCTCCCTGCTGGATGAATTTCAAATTGCCACCCGGTTTGAACAAATCTTTCACGATAGTTTTCAGGCAGATCAAAAGCGAACCCTCGCAGTGATTTGTTTTGCCCTGGGTACCTGGGTGGGTGGCATGTACACGGCAAGCTGCTGTCGCCACCTGGCAACGAAGGGATACCCCATAACGGTGATTACTCCCGGCAACAATAAAACAGAGATTTTTCGGGTCGTGCAACAACTGGCACCCCTGTTTGACCAGACCGTTCTGTTAGGCTATCCACCCTTTCTCAAGGATGTGATCGATAGTGGGATTGCTGCTGGGATTCCCTGGCAGGATTACAACATTAAATGGGTGATGGCAGGGGAGGTGTTTAGCGAAGAGTGGCGATCGCTCGTTGCTAACCGAGTCGGTGCAACGAATCCCTGGTATGATTCTGCGTCACTCTATGGTACGGCCGATGCGGGTGTACTGGGGAATGAAACCCCTCTCAGCATTTGGATTCGGCGGTGGTTAGCCAACCATCCTGACGTTGCGCGGGAACTGTTTGGCGAATCTCGCCTGCCAACGCTAATGCAGTACGACCCATCCGTCCGCTTTTTTGAAGTACAGGACGGTACTCTGTTATTTTCGGGCAACAATGGTATTCCTCTGATTCGCTATCACATATCCGATAACGGGGGCATTATTGCTTACGATGACCTGCTGATGTTCCTGTCACAAAAAGGATTTGATCCAATCGGCACCCTACAAGCTACTAACCCCACTGCGCAAACCAGGGGAATTCGTCCCTTGCCCTTTGTGTATGTATTTGGGCGCTCTCACTTCACTCTGTCCTATTTCGGTGCCAACATTTACCCAGAAAATGTCACCGTTGGCTTGGAACAGCCACCCATTTCGGAGTGGGTCACGGGCAAGTTTGTCATGGAAATAAAGGAAGACCGCGATCGCAATCCATTCCTCACGATTGCGGTTGAACTGGCACCAGGAACAGTGGCGGATGGAGAGAAACAAGGGGCGATCGCCCAATCGATCCAGTATCATCTCCAACGGCTTAATAGCGAGTTTGCGAATTACGTCCCCAGTCCCTATCAGCGACCTACCATTCTGCTAAAACCATTGGGTGATCCGGACTATTTTCCCATTGGGATTAAACATCGTTATACCCGTTAACTCGTTGGGACAGAACTCGGAGTCCTTCTACCAAAAACTACTGTTTTATGGGCGATTCAGATAAAAACTCCGAGTTCTAGAGCAGCAGAACTTTCACGTTTACGTCAGTAAGTTAAGGTTTTGCCGCGCGAGTGTGGGTGCGTTCGTAGTCAGCAATGGTTTTTAAATTGACCTGGTCGAGGAGCGCGAGCATCTGTTCGCGGGCACTCGCCTTTGCTAGGGTTGTCATGGCATCAAACCATAAACCTGTCTCCGCGTACAAACGCGCACGTTCCGCGTCAGAAGTGGCAGATGCCAGCTTGTTTTTTACCGCTGGAGCCAACTCAACGCGCTCAATCCACGATTGGGCAAATGTATTACTAGAAAACCGCGCTTCAGAACAAACCAGCGCAATAGACCAACGATACTCTTTGCCAACTGCCAGTTCTGCTGCGTTTGCTGGGATTGTCACCTGCATGATCCCGGCTTGGGTGGGTTGTACCGTCGTTTCGTAAATTGGCTTTGGTACGCCCTGTTCTACAAGGGCAAAGTGTACTGGCTTAGCATCGGCCAGGTACCAGAAGAAGGTCGGTCGAGCAGATAGGGTTTGGCCCACATGACCATTTGGCACCAGCGGCGTCAGGGGTACAGGCAGAGCCTTGCTGTCACAACCACGGGAACCAGTACCACTGGTTGGCCCTGTGGGACGGGGGCGACTGGGTGGTTTATAAGCTGGAGCATCCGCAGCGATCGCCGCCAAACCGAATTCAATCGTTACACCTGCCGAACCCGTTGCATGAGTATTAGCAGGGATCAAAGTAAACGGTTGTAGCAGAAGTACGGAGGCTGATACTGTCAATGCGGTTACCCAGTTACGGGGATTAACCATAGTAATCCTCTAAGTGTAAATAACAGTTTTTGGAGGAAGAAAGATTGAAGTAGGAAACTAATACTTAGTTTGCACCCGCAAATCTACTGTTTAAGTGACGAACATTCACTACCTGTCTGATCCTGATCCGATTCTAGGGTTGATCGTAATCACTGTCCCTCCGTGTATCCATCAAGACTTGGTAAATTTTTGTTGGTTGTTCCCGCCCACGTAGTTGCACAGTACCAATTAACTTGGTTGAAAATTTAGCCTGTACCAGGTCATACGTTTCTTCACTGATCAAAATACGACAGATACCGCCATCCAGCGATTTGTCGTAGCTCTCCAGGCGGGAAGCAACGTTAACACTATCGCCAATGGTGGTATAGTCCAATCGCTGCTGACCACCGAGACTACCAGTTACCACCGTACCAGTAGAAATACCGACTCGCATACTGGTAGTAGGACGGCCCTGACTGGCCCATTTCAAATTCAAGGTTTCCAGCGTTGTTGCCATTGCCAGGGCACAATTTATGGCTCTGGTGGCATCCTCTATGATGGCATGGGCGGTAGTGCGGGCAATCGGTACACCAAAGACTGCCATGACGGAGTCGCCAATAAATTTATCGACAATTCCGCCCTGCTCCAATACTAGGCGGCTCATTGCTTCCATGTATTCATTCAACCAAAGCATAAGTGTCTCCGGATCTGTTTTCTCCGTAATTGCACTGAAGTCCTTTAGATCGGTGAATAACACGGTAGCGGTCATTTTGCGCCCCGGCAAACGTCCTTCGTTTAACAGTTCATCCCGTTCGCGCCAGATAGCCGCAGCAATTTCCGGCGTCACATGTCGGCCAAACAAATTCATTACGGTTTGCCGGTCTTCCCGCTCCTGATTAGCGATGTAACCCGTCAGGACGGTTGCTGCCAGTATCAGTGCTAGCGAAGGCGGAATAACCGGAATCCACCAGCTCCAGTAAGCAAATGCCAGGTAAGAACCCAGGAGCAAGCTACCTTCGGCTGTAACCATTGCTGCGATCGCCCACCGTGGTGAGCGTAGCATCCAGGCAAGAATTGCGCCAACAAACGCCCAGCAAACAATCCACGCATATTCCAGCGAGTCAGACCAGACCTGAATTCCCTGTCGCCCTTCCAGGGCACTGCTAATGACCTGGCTGGCGATATTTGCTTGAATTTCGACCCCTGCCATTTTTTCAGGGGAGGTGACAGAGGCACTGCTAAATGGTGTCAGGAAAAAGTCTTTTAGACTCTCGGCGGTAGGCCCAACGAATACGATGCGATCGCGCAACAGGTCAGGGGGAATATTGCCATTCAGTACGTCTGTCATCGGTACCGTTTGTATCGTACCGGCTGGCCCCCGAAAGTTTAACAAGATCTGATAACCCGCTGGATCGGCCCCAACATAACTGCCATCGTTTGCCTCAAAGATAGGGAAAACACCTTTTCCTAACTGCATGTAGTTAGGGTTGGTTGCCGCCGCAGTGGGTTTAATATTTTTAGTTTCCAGATAGGTTAATGCCAATCTGAGCCCCAAACTCTCGATCGCCAAATCTTCTTCTGGGATAGTGAAGAAGAGGAAACCCCGACGAATTTTGCCATCACCATCGGTCAGGATATCGTTGGAGCCGACCTGGCCCAATTTGGCTAAAGCTGGCGGGGGGGCAACGGGAACATCATTTTTCCCACCTTTGCGCTCAATCCCAATCAGGTTAGGGGTTGTCTCAAACAATTTGACCAATTTCTCGTAACCTGGCTCGACCGGGTAATCGCGATACAGATCTAACCCAATAGCAATGGGCTTTTGTTGTTTAACCCGGGTCAATAGCTGGGCTAGCGTCGTATCAGTAATCGGCCAACGTCCCAGCTTTTTAATGTCCTTATCACCAATGGCCACAATGACAATACGGGGATCAGTTGGTTCCGGTGGCCGCAACAGGAAGAAGCGATCTAATACGGCCCACTCCCAGTACTGCAACCAACCTGTTAACCGAAACAGAATGATGATCACTGCCACACTGGGTGCCGTCAACCAGATGATCCGCCAGTCCCAAAGATACCGTTTTATGCTCGCCCACATTGTTCAAGCCATCCTCTAATTTCTCGGTCATTGAGGCAGGTACACACCCAGATTCTTGACCACACAAGACTGCTGATATATCCAGTGCTTCCCCAGCAGAAGAGAACCAAATTTGGTCATGCAGCTTTAATCCCCTGGAGAGGGTTGCATGGAATTTGCCAAGCGGTTTCCTAAATATGCCCTAATAGGCAGAGCTGATCACTGAGAAATTGGAGCTGAGCATTGTTAAATTACGTACAAAGCGTTTTCCTGCTAGCCGTAGATCATGCTAGTAAACCAAATTTTGCTGGTAAATGATTGACCAATTCGGGTGAACACGGAAATGAATTGTGGAGGTTCCTGCCAGATGCTTTTCTTGGGCTGTGTCCTGCCCTCTGTGAACCAGGCACATGCCCTCAAAAACAAAATTCCCACGCGGGGTTGCGCTTTTTGCGGTTCTGTTGCTATATTAAATAAGCGCGCCGCGGGGTAGAGCAGTCTGGTAGCTCGTCGGGCTCATAACCCGAAGGTCCATGGTTCAAATCCATGCCCCGCCACCAAGTAAGAAAACAAGAAGCGGTTTCGTTATTTCCACAGGAAGCGAAACCGCTTCTTGTTTTAAGGTAATTATTGCTGAACCTGGCTCCATATATTATGTAGAGGCAGGTTTGGCCAAAAAATAATGGGTGTACTATTCACCCGCAGCTGAACCTGCCTCTATGGAGAGGTATTTTGACTAGATCAGAAATCTACCCTGTTATACCCGTACTGTGGTACGGGTGACGGTTGCCAATGCTTCAACCAGGCTACGGACAGCGGCTACCATTGCCACCTCATTGTCCAATTTATTGATTGCTGAACCAACGCCTACACCGGCTGCTCCTGCCGCAATCGCCAAAGGTGCGGTGACATTTGACAGACCCGATGCACACAGAACGGGCACCGTCACGGCGCGAGAAATCTCATAGGCTGCTGCCAGGGTAGGAGCTGCTTTCTCGATCAACCCCAATGTTCCAGGATGGGCCGGCTGGCTACTGGTACCACCTTCCGTCTGGATGATATCGGCTCCAGCCTTGACCAGAGCTTCTGCCAGTTGCACTTGCTGATCGAGGGGCAGAATGTGAGGTACGGTGACAGAGAGGGTCACGGCTGGTAGCAGTTGACGAGTTGCCTGGGTGAGGGCCAGTACTTCCTCGGCTTCAAACCGACGTCCCTGAGCATAGAAACTGTCGAAGTTACCAATCTCGATCAGGTCAGCTCCGGCGGCAACAGCGGTTACAAAGGCTTCGGGTTCAACTGCTGAGACACAAACTGGCAGGTGGGTGAGTTGCTTTGCCAGGGCTACCAGGCCAGGATCAGCCGCAATATCAACAAAAGTAGCGCCACCCCGATCAGCCGCTCTGACAACCGCAGCGGTGCGATCGCGGTCAAAATTGTGCAAACCGCTAATCACCTTCAGGGCATGTCCCTGTTTAAAGGCACTCTGGAGCGTGGGAAGGATTGCCATAGGTCTTCTCAATTAAAAACGTATCGTCCATTTTGCCACCCTGCGGCAGGAGATTCCAGGGGGAAGGTGGCAAAGGCGACTAATTCCCTAGCTGGGCGACAACCTCGACTAGTTCGGCGGGGGTATGGATCAGGAAATCGGGATGTTGAGCCGCTAATACCTCACTGGAATTAAATCCCCAACTGACGGCGATCGATCGAATCTGACTCTGGCGGGCCGCTTCAATATCGCGGGTTTCGTCCCCCACATATAGAACAATTGCTGCATTGAGGTGTTGTTGGCGCAAAACCCGCCGGATCATCCGACCTTTGCCGAAGAGTGTTAAGCCAGAGACAACAAAGTCAAATAATTCTGACAAACCCTGGGTTTGTAAGAAGGCGATGACATTTTCACGGGAATTGGATGTCACGATCCCCAGACAGTGACCCTGCTGGTGCAATGTCTCAAGCACCACTTTCATGCCCGCGATTGGTTTGAGATACTCCACTTGCAATTGCATTTCTGCCCGTAATCTCTGGAGCAGCAACGGTACCTGGAAAAACGGTACTCCCGATCGCTGCAAAATTTCCCTGGAGCTGGAGTCTTTCAGTTGCTCGATTGCCTCGGGTGGCGTAACTGGATAACCAAATTCGGTCGCCAAACGGTTACTGATTTCCAGCACTGTGTGGAAGGAGTCAGCGATTGTGCCATCAAAATCAAAAATAATAACTTTCACAGGAGCTTAATAATCGTCCCAATACATTAACAGGCAGAAGTTAGGCTTGACTTATTGAAATGGTGGAGTTGGATACCTCC
>CAZGDE010000318.1:0-8712 GCA_964524315.1 uncultured bacterium | reverse complement strand
CACTTCAGTCCCGGTGACGTGGTAGCTGGCACGGTATTCAGTCTTGAGCCAAGGGGTGCTCTGATTGACATTGGCGCCAAAACGGCTGCCTACATCCCCATCCAAGAAATGTCTATCAACCGGATTGATAGCCCCGATGAGGTGCTTCAGTCCAATGAGACCCGTGAATTTTTCATTCTTGCGGATGAAAATGAGGATGGGCAGCTCACTCTGTCTATCCGGCGGATTGAGTACATGCGGGCATGGGAGCGGGTGCGCCAACTTCAAGCAGAGGATGCAACGGTTCGCTCGATCGTGTTTGCGACCAACCGGGGTGGGGCACTGGTACGCATTGAGGGATTGCGTGGTTTTATTCCGGGTTCTCACATCAGTACACGTAAGCCCAAAGAGGATTTAGTTGGTGAAGAACTACCTCTAAAATTCCTGGAAGTCGATGAAGAGCGTAACCGCCTTGTTCTCAGCCACCGCCGGGCACTGGTTGAGCGTAAGATGAATAAGCTCGAAGTGGGTGAAGTTGTCATCGGCACAGTGCGTGGTATTAAGCCTTACGGCGCGTTTATCGACATTGGCGGCGTCAGCGGGCTGTTGCATATTTCAGAAATGTCCCACGATCACATTGATACACCTCACAGTGTTTTTAATGTCAATGATGAAGTGAAGGTGATGATTATTGATCTTGATGCTGATCGCGGTCGGATTTCGCTGTCCACCAAGCAGCTAGAACCCGAACCCGGCGATATGGTGAAGAATCCACAGGTTGTTTACGACAAGGCAGAGGAAATGGCTGCCCGCTACCGTGAGCAAGTTCTGGCGCAGCAACAAGGTAAGTCTATGATCCTGACGGCGGAACCGGAACCGGAACCAGAAGTGGAAGTTGAGGATTTACCATCGGCGATCGATGAAGAGTAACTAGCCACTCAGGAACTAATACTTTCGGAAAAGGCTTGTATAAAAGAGGGGTCTCCCCTCTTTTTTTGTGCTGACCAGAGATGATGTATCAGGTAGCGAAAAATTCGTATGGTGACGATTAAATGTCAAGCGGTGGAGTTCCTTGGAGTTAAAGCGGTCATCCTTGATAAGGATGGAACATTGGCCAATTCCCAGGATTATTTGCGCCAGCTTGGGCAAAAGCGGGCCCGCTTGATTGATGCCCAGGTACCTGGGGTGCAGGAACCGCTGCTATTGGCATTTGGGCTGGAAGGGAGTTGTATCAATCCAGCCGGGTTACTGGCCGTTGGTAGCCGTCAGGAAAATGTTATTGCGGCAGCAGCCTACGTGGCAGAGACTGGACGCAACTGGATTGATGCTCTCCATCTGGTGCGATCAGCATTTGCGGAAGCTGACCAGATGTTACCGCGCAAGTCTGATAGTACGCCCCTGTTTGAGGGGAGTGTGTCCCTCTTAAAGTCACTAGCCGCTGCCGGACTGAAAATTGGTGTCCTGCCGGCAGACTCAACGGCGAATGTAAAAGATTTCCTTGATCGATACCACCTAAACGAATGGGTGCAGCTTGGTATGGGGACGGATAACGGCCCCCATAAACCCGATCCTGCACCTTTCTGGCAGGCTTGTGAGAAGCTCGGCGTCCCACCAGACCAGGTTCTTATGATTGGTGACGCGATGACTGACCTGGAGATGGCCAATGCTGCTGGAGCGGCTGGCTCTATCGGGGTTACTTGGGGCTGGACTGGGGCGATCGCGCTTCATACGACTGCTATAGCCAAGCAATTTCAAGACATTCAAGTTGTGCCGTAACGTTGAGAGTAACCCATTGGTGATGGCATGATTGCCTGGCTTTTAAGGCAATATTACTCATAAAGGCACAACCTACTGTATAATTTCCGATTACGCGGGAATTCTTTCAAGCATAAGTAAAGATACCTGGTTGTTGCCTACGGTGCTTCTTGAGGGTTAATTACCATAATATTTAACTTCGCACGTAGAATTACCGAAGACGCTTCTGTGTTTTCGGTTGGCTAAATCAGCATCTAACTCAATGGTGCGGTTTGTCGCGTTCTCGTTGTCCCCAGCAGTAGTAGAGAGGGTATCCATTTGTCTCGGCGTTATTACTTTTCCTCGGAATCTGTAACTGAAGGTCATCCTGACAAAATTTGCGATCAGATTTCAGATACTATCCTGGACACACTTTTGGCTGCAGACCCAATGAGTCGGGTTGCTGCCGAAGTGGTTGTTAATACAGGGCTGGTATTGATCACAGGTGAGATTACTACCAAGGCTCAGGTTAACTACATTGACATTGTCAGACAAAAAATTACGGAGATTGGCTACACCGGAGCCGATGGCGGTTTTTGTGCTACCAGTTGTGCGGTGTTAGTCGCACTTGATGCCCAATCACCTGATATTGCCCAGGGGGTTAACGCGGCAAAAGAAACCCGTGACCAAGCCAGCAATGAAGAATTGGATCGCATCGGGGCAGGGGATCAGGGGATCATGTTTGGCTTTGCCTGCAATGAAACCCCCGAACTGATGCCCTTACCGATTAGTCTGGCGCACCGGATTTCGCGTAAGTTAGCGAGTGTCCGGAAAGCAGGTTTGCTGCCCTACTTGCGGCCCGATGGTAAGACCCAGGTAACTGTCTTATATGAAGATGACCGTCCGATTGGAATTGATACCATTCTGGTTTCAACGCAGCATACCCCAACGATTGGGAGCATCACTGAAGAAGCAGCTGTTCAGGCAAAAATTAAGGAAGATCTGTGGTCGGCTGTCGTGTTACCCGTCTTCTCCGACCTCGATATTAAACCGGATAGTAATACACGCTTCCTGGTGAACCCCACTGGTAAGTTTGTGATTGGTGGGCCTCAGGGGGATGCCGGTCTCACTGGACGGAAGATTATCGTTGATACGTATGGTGGCTACTCCCGTCATGGTGGCGGGGCCTTCTCAGGTAAGGATCCCACTAAGGTAGACCGCAGTGCTGCCTATGCTTGCCGTTACGTTGCTAAAAATATTGTGGCGGCTGGGCTGGCCGATAAATGCGAAGTTCAGTTGAGCTACGCAATCGGGGTCGCTCGGCCTGTCAGCATCATGGTTGATACCTTTGGTACTGGCAAGATCTCTGACGAGCGGATTCTGGAACTGATCCAGGAGAACTTTGAGCTGCGTCCGGCGGGTATCATTCAGGAATTTAGCCTGCGTCATTTACCTTCTGATCGTGGTGGACGGTTCTATCAAGATGTGGCGGCCTATGGTCACTTTGGGCGTACTGATTTAGATCTGCCCTGGGAACAAACGGACAAAGTTGCTATTTTGCAGGAAGCGTTAACCGAATCGCTGTCCGTTAAAGTTTAGGATTGGTCAACTTGTAATTGACCTTTCTGTAAGGTAAACGAGGTTTATATTTACGGGGTTTGGCAATGTCAGACCCCGTTGTTTTTGATCGCCTATGATACTAATGGTGCGATCGATTAGAATTTAGCGGCATACTGGGATAGGGTAGATTATTGACCTCTTCCCAGACGTTCCCGAAACCAGTCAGGCAACTATGAAACGGAAATCTAGACCCTCTAGCTATAACTACGAGCGCGATTTTGATGACTACAGTCCACCGGATACGTCTAAGCGCAAATCCACGCTGTCATCCATCTTCAGTGCCACATCCCTCGCAGTCTTAGCTGGCGTGTTGATTTTGGGCATTGGTATTGGTCTCGGTTTTAGCTCAGTCGCGACTTCTGGAACGGGCAAAATTGTTACCCAAAGTGATCTGGATGCTAAAGCACCGAATCCAGAACTTTGTGTTCAGTATGGTGCCAGTGCCATGGTTATGGACATGCGGATGTTTGTGACATTGAACCCGGTGAACTTCTACGTCTCGCAACCGATCGCCCAACCTGGTTGTGTTCTCCGAAGTAATAACTGGGCCGTACTTGAACAGCGAAAAC
Organism: uncultured bacterium; assembly: GCA_964524315.1. Taxonomy (GTDB): domain Bacteria; phylum Cyanobacteriota; class Cyanobacteriia; order Leptolyngbyales; family Leptolyngbyaceae; genus CAZGDE01. Next base: position 4,810 of record CAZGDE010000318.1, on the reverse strand, counting down.
TGGTGAACACTGACCAGGTGCGTGACTGTAAACAGCGGATGAATACGTTTGGTTTCACTGGCGGACTGGAAAGTTCACCCCGAATTGATTGTGTGTACCAAAATGATGCAGCGAAGAATCTGTTCCTGGATCAGCCTGGGGTCAGTGGTACGGCTAAACCTGAAAATGAGCGATTCTAATTAAAAACTCATTCAACTTTGGAGGGTTCAGAGCAAGATCTGAACCCTCCTTTTCATGATGACAATTACTGAATGCGAGTGATATGGCATCTAGTTGCTAAAGCAACGCTGACTCAAAGCTATATAGGAGACTCAAAGCTATATAGGAACGTTTTACGTTCGTAGTGCTCATAATCGTTGCAAATCCTGCGTGAGCCGGACAGGGACAACTTGCCCTGGTTGAATGGTGGCTGGTTTTGGGGCCGTTAGTAAACTTGTGGCAGCTCCAGCCGCAGCCCCACCGAGGGCGCTCCAACCAGGATTGGCCCCTGCGAGCCCACCAATTAAGCCGCCTGCCAACACACCGATGCCAGTATTGCGTACCAGGGTGGTGTCAGAAATTTGGCGATCGCCATCCAGGCGATCGGATTGGGCTGATAGGGGAAGGGTTTGCGCTCCTAGAGAAATTGCCTGGGCGATAAAGCGGGTTCCTGCAGTCGTTGTTTCAAATCGCCCAATCACCATACTGCCCTGAGGTACGGTGACCTGACCGATTGCATCCCGAATATCGGTTTGCAATAACAATACCTCTTGTTTGGAACTGGTATCTAATTTCAATGCTGTTTCACCGGGGTAACGGAGATTAAGCGTTGTGCCAGTTGGTAATAAAACATTTGGCGGTAATGGACGATACGCAACGGTTGGATTGCCCGGAAAACCTGGCTGCGCGCTCCGTGGCACCGCAGTTACCGATGTTGCCGGTAAGGGTTGCCCAAAATCAACGACTCGTTGAGGGACTGGTACGGATGGTAACTGCCCTGGCATATCCGGGCTCGAAGGCAACGGCACGATAACAGACGACGGGGGTGTTGCTTGCAAGGGGGGGACGCTGACGATGGCTGGAGTGGTTGCAGCTTGGTTAATTGCCTGTGGTGAGGCAATTGGCTCAAGGGGCGGAACCGCCACGGGAGATGTTCTCACTGGGACGGGCTCATTCTCCAGGGATGGCACGGTGACAGTGGGCGTTGATGCTGGGCTTTCTAGAACCGATGGGAGACTATCCGCATTGACATTGACCGTCGGGCGATCGCCGGTTTGCGTTTTTCTAACAAATGCTGGTGGCTGGGTAGCCATCGTACTGACCACAGGCTGTGGAGGCGCAATCGCTGGTATTGTAACGGGCGCGATCGGTGCCAGTGGGGGAACGGTAATTTTAGGGGTTGAACTGGGGTTAGTTGGCCCCGTTGGGAAACTGGATGGGAGACTGTCCCCACTGATATGGACTGAGGTGTGAGTCCCTGGTTGCGCTACACCAGTAGACTGGGGTTGAAGATCGCCTGGGCGCGCTGCTGGAGGAAGTGGTGTAACGGTTGGTACTGCTGGGCTGGCCACCGTTGATTGAAGTGGAGGGATGGGGACTGTGGCTGCCGCATCAGGGGGCAATGGGGATACCGTACTGGCAAGATGGGGTACTTTGACAGCTGGTGCCAAAGGTGTCTGAGTCGCGGGGGACTGTAACGGTGGCACGGATACCTGACCAACGGGGACTGCCGCCTTCGTGCTGGGTGGTAAGGCCGCTGACAGTGATGGAGTAGTCCTGGGAGGCGGTGGATTGCTGCTAGGTGAAACGGTGTCCAGGCTAACCGGTAACGGTTCCGGGGGGGGGACGGAGATAGTGACAGATCCGGCGGTATCGACCATGAAACCATCACCACCGTTGGGGGAGGACGCTGTTGCCGCCGTTGGGCTAGATAGAATTGACGTTTCCCCGCTCACGGCAGGAGGTGATGCTACAGGGAGATTGGCTCGAACGGCTGGCAATGGTACGGAAGTAGTTGTGGGTCGGCTGGAGGCAATACTCGGTTTGGCTGAAGACGAAGCGGCTGTTTGAGCCAGTAAAGGTCGCAATGTCCACCGGGCTGCATCGACTTTCTGTAACTTCACCTGGCCCGGAGCCAACGCGACATCAGGTGCCAATTCCATCACGATGCGAGTCAGCCCCGGTTGAAACTGGGAAACCCGAATTTGGCGTACCGCACCTGTATAGCTACCCTGGGGACTGATTTCTCCAACCGCTGTATCAGGCAAATCAATCACAATCCGGGCCGGATTTGCCATTAAGAAGTAGCGGGGAGTCGTGCCATCTTTTACAGTTAGATGTAATTCACCGACCAACGGGTCAAAATTCCATTGTGTTAGGGACGCTGCCTGAACGGGAGCGATCGCCGCCGACACAAGCATTAGGGTACTGAGTCCCCTCACTAATCCACTAGACAAGGAACCAGATACTAACGCAAACACGGACTGACAACGTGGATCAAATCTGTGGCTTGGCATAGCTTTGTGCTGATTAACGCCGAATAAGGAGCGATCGCCCCGCAGCGATCGCCATTAATGATTACACCATATATAGTGCTTGAGCAAATTTTTAATAGAACTTTGCCAGGATATTGATCAAGTGATCATCCTGGGTGGGTGACTTACCCCTATCTACCACTCAATGGTTTAATCCAACCCCGGAGAAAGTAGTAGAACGAACTGAGGTACTCATCAATGGCCTCAGAACTGAGAGAAAGCGCCTGGGCACTGGGTAAGAAATCTGTTGCCTGCAATTGGCGTTCAACTAGATCCCGCCCTTGCAGAATTGATCTCAGGCTATCCGGAGGGGGGAGGGTATGAAAATCTGTTGGTCGGGCATTGATCACCACTTCTCCAAATAACCGACCAAAGGTGAGGGCTGTTCGATGCATGTTCATGCCGCTCGTTACGAGTGTTACCTGGTTACCAAAGGGAATATTTTGGTCGTTTAATAGTTGTTTAATACGTTCCGCACTGCGACGCACTGTATTGCCTTCGTTCTCCAGCAAAATGGCTGTCTCTGGCACGTTGAGCGTCCGTGTGAGAAACGTTTGAATATCCCGAGCTTCAGAAATTTCTTCGGTTCGTTCGCCTTCTTTCCGTAAACGGTTGGGGCGTGTACCAGCGCTCACGATAATCAATGGATTGGTACCTGCCTGGGTTTGCTCCTGGTACAGTTGGGCGGCATAGATGATGCGATCGCCCTTATCGGTCAATTGGACGGGTAATTGACTTAATACCTGATAAGCATCTTCGCTGACATATAACTCCGGTCTTGCTTGGTTGGTGGGAATTTGCTCCTGTCGTGCTCTCAAAAAGGGATGGGTTGTTCCCTGCCCCATCAAAACAATGACTCGTCTACCACCATCGTTAAGAGCGGGGAGAGGTCTGATTAGTTCAATTGCCTCCATTTCTAATTCTTGCGCCAGATAGTACGCCACTAAGGGCAATGTGCCTAACGCAATGATCACCAGTCCGACTGAAATCGCGTTGCGAGCAAATTTGGTGAGCTTAGTACCAGATAGCAGAAGCAATAGCAGAATTAGCCCTAACCCTAGCGGAGTGAAGGGAAACGAGATAATCCGCCACAGGATCTCCAAAACACTACCGTCTCTGGGAGGGCCACTGATGAAGGAGAGTGCCAGCACTACCAAAATCAACAGTAATACCAGAGTGCTGAGAAACGCTCTGGGTAATGCCTTCAACAGCACAAACCAGGTAATCAGCCCAACAACGAGCCAAAGTAAAACCTGGGTTAGCAGTAAAAAAACATCAGTCAGTAGTAAAACCATGTATTTCCTACCTGCTTGCCGCACTAGCAAATCAGGTCACATTGTGACAGCAACCATAATGCCGTCAAATAACAAATTGGCAGCAGTTATTTCCAGACATCACACGATTTGCACCTGGAAATAGGTACTCAAAGAATGGTGTCCTTAAGCGCAAACACAAATTCAGGTGAAGAATTAACCTATGTTAATACACCTGTTCTGATTGGACAATCAGTATTTTCCCACCTCAACCGCTTCATTCCCTTGTATTGCTCTTAGCCAAGTGGAAATTGTTGCTATGTATAGGCTCCTGCCTGGTCAACAGTTTGAAAAACTGCTGTGATGCGAAGTTTTAGTTGATCCGCAGCAAACTGCACTAGTAAGCGCCAACCTTGGCTAAAATCACATAAAAGGTTTTGGCAATGACAAATAAGTCGTAGAACGGATGCCATTTCATCTGGTAATGCAAGTCGAGACGGACAACATCCTCAAAATCTTGAATCATTGATCGCCCATTCACCTGCCATTCACCAGTCATGCCGGGTTTGACTATTAATCGTTGCCAATGATGTGGTTCATACCGAGCAACCTCGTCAGATGTTGGGGGACGAGTTCCTACCAGACTCATTTCACCAATCAAAACATTCCAGAACTGGGGCAGTTCATCCAGACTAGTTTGCCGGAGAAATTTGCCAACATGGGTAATACGTGGATCGGTATCGTTCTTGAAAATCAGTCCTTTGGCCTGGTTCGTTACCTGCGCCTTCAACGAGTCAGCATTATCGACCATGGAGCGGAACTTGTAGATGCGAAAGGTTTGACCCATTAAACCATGCCGTTTTTGGGCATAGAGAACTGTCCCTGGGCTGTCCAGCTTAATAGCAAGCGCAATGGGAATGAAGAGAATTACCAGGATGGTTAGCCCCACCAAACTACCGAGAATATCGATCGCACGCTTAAAGATTGACAGTGCCGAATGATGAGGTACTTCACCCAACGGTATGGCATGGGTAAACGTATCAG
>CAZGDE010000317.1:0-8724 GCA_964524315.1 uncultured bacterium | reverse complement strand
ACACCTACCTTGACCGCATCAATCCCGACTAACGATGCACACCAGACTCTAGCCAGCATATTTATGTTTTACGACGACTGTTTCGGAGGATGTTTGATCCAGTCCTACTGGCTGTAGCGAAACGTGCAGATCCCCCCTGCTCCCTTAAAAAGGGGAATGGAGGGGGGATCTGTGTGAACTATTACAGACAATGCCCTGGCAACTATTCTCTTCCTGGATAGAGTGCCCAGAATCTAGCGATAGTCACTGGTAAAGCGCGAAACTTTTTCCTCGGCGGCAAGTTTGGGAGTCAGTTCCGTTGGGAGCGATCGCGCCGTTCCCCACTGGGCTACCAACGTTTGCAACAATGCCTCCTGTTCGGCACGGAACCCTTCCAGGTTGTCACCACCATTGATGATGGCAAACCAGACCGTACCCTGATTCTCAGTCGGCAAGACTCCCGCCAGGGCACTGGCAGCATTCAGGCTACCCGACTTGACCACAGACAAATTGGGGATTTTGCGCCCGGACAGAATGCCGCTATCGACACCGACGACAGCGAAAATGTCGCCCACTGAGAGATTATGCGGTTGCAGAATTTGCTCGATCGCCCGAAACATGGCAACCACAGCACGGGGCGAGATGCGATTTTCTTCGCTTAATCCCGATCCATTCACCAGTTGAATTTCCGCTACGGGTACACCTGTGATCGCGGCGGTTGTTTGAGCGACGGCTTTAGCACCACCCACATAGTTCGCAATCATTTCAGCCATTGCATTGTTACTGTAGCGGTTCATCTTTTTCAGCAGTTCCGCTAATGCCTGGGATTGGTGCCGGAGGAGCGATTGCGGTGGAGTGGCTGGCGTTTGGGCAATCTGGACAGAACCGGCAATTCCCACCTGGGGACGGGGTGTTCCGGCGGGAAGAGTTTGATACTGCTCGGCAACCTCACCCGACCAGAGACGGGCGTCCATTCCCTGTTTCAGCAAACTTCCCGCTGTTTTGGTGTTCGTCTCGTAGTTCATGTAAAACTTCCCGACGACCAGTAAATTGCCTGTGACCTGGCGGATACCCATTTTGTTCAAGAGGTTGCCAACGGCGATCGCCGTTTCCCACACAAAGAACGGATCACCACTTCCCTGAACGATCAGATCGCCCTTCAAGACGCCATTTTCAATGGTGCCATTGGTGCCCAATTGGGTGACGAACTGGTAATTGGGCCCCAGTTTCTTTAAGGCAGCCAGCGATGTGGCCACCTTGGTTAATGAGGCGGCAGACAGAGGGGTAGTCCCACGATGGTCTGCCAACAATGCATCGGGTGTTTGAATCCAGACTCCCTGACTACTGCCGCTAAAGCCTTCAGCAATCAGGCGATCGACATACTGTTTCACCTGGGCATTAATCACCGGATCGGGTTTGGCACCAGTGGGTAATAGTAATGGCTTGGGTGACGGTGAGGGAGCGGTGGCAATGGGGGTTTCGGGAGTGGTTGTCCCCGCCGGTTGGGCAGATTCCGCTGGTTGGGTTGGTTGTTCAGACGAACGCGCCGTACAACTAACCAGCAGTAACATAAAAGAGAGGCAAAGAAGTCGCAGCACAGGATCGTTGGTTTCAATGACACTCACCTACACTAGCTTGAATCGCCCGTTTGCGATCGCCATTAAACGTAGTTGGCACCGTTGGTGCTGGGTGAGTTGCAGTGTCATGCTGACGCTGGCGTTGGGTAGTTGCGATCACATGAATTTAGCCGCCAATCGTCTCCAGCGATCGCCCACAGTCGCCAGTTCAACTGACCGCTGTTCACTGAAAGATGTGGAACTACTGGTCAAGGTGAAACCAGCGCCCAACAAACCACCTTCACCAGAGGTACTCGAACAAGTCAAACGGGTTCTGGAAAACCGGATCAATGGGTTGGGCATTGCTGAAGCTAAAGTGACGACAGTTTTGCCCGATCAAGTCTTGATTCAATTACCGGGTATTTCCGATCCCGCAAACACATCAAAGGTATTGGGGCAAACTGCCCAGTTGGAGTTTCGCCCACAAAAAACGGGTACAGAGAAGCAATTGCAGGTTGCGCTTTCCATGCGTTCAGAGCTTTTACGCCAACGGGAGCAGTTGTGGAAACACGGCGGCCGCCAGGCAATTCAGGCAAATGCAGCCAAGATAAAACGCAGTAATCGGGCGATCGCCGCGCTCTTTACCACCGCTACACTCACTGGCGCAAACCTGGTCGATGCCTATACCCAACCGACTGCTGGTAATACTGTCTGGGAAATTGGACTCAGGTTTAACAGTGCGGGTGCGGATCAGTTTGCCGAATTAACGAAACGTCTTGCCGGAACCGGACGGGCCATTGGTATCTTTGTGGATGAGGAGTTGATTAGTGCCCCGGTGGTCGATGCCGTCTATGCAGAAAAAGGGATTATCGGCGGCAATGCAATGATTATGGGCAGTTTTACGGCTGCATCTGCTAATAATCTGGCGGTTCAATTACGGGCGGGGGCTTTACCATCGGCGATCGAACTTGTCAGTACGAAGACGGTTAACCCAATAAACTGTCAGACTAACTATTAAATCATTGGAAATTTTCCTGATAATACGCTTGTTAAGAGTGTTATCAGGAAAATTTCTGTATTTTTTTGGAAAATAGATGCTATTCGGAACGATCGCTTTCCTGTTCTAACCAAACTTATATCAATGTTGGCATAATCAGAATTACGTTAACGAACCACGAGTTACGCCCAATTGGTTTTGTAACTTCAGTTCACGCCAGAGTTTGGCACCGCTAATGGTTCCCTGGAGTAGTTGGCGGTAATAGTGAATGGTGTTTGCCACTTCGTTTGGAGTTTCGTTGACGAATTCGATGCGAAATTGATGCAATCTCAATTTCAATAACCGTTGCACATATTCTGCCCCGGTTTGGGCAGCACCATTGAATACCGTATTGCGGCATCCAGCATCGGCTTGGAGGATGTGTTCAGTGCCCACGCGATCGCGCAACTTCACCTCATGTTTCTCACAGGGCCGGCCACAGTTGGTATAGTCCGTTCCTTCCGATAGGAAAGCACAGAAGACGCAATGTTCCATATGAAACATAGGCATGTGCTGATGAATGGTGACTTCCAACCAATCACTCGGACAGGTGTTGATCAGGTCTTCTAACTGATTGATGTTGAGGTCGTAGGATGCGGTGAGTCGTTCCAGGTTGTACTGTTGTTTGAGATAGCTGGCTGTTATGGGGTTAGTAACATTGAGGGAGAAGTCACCCATGCAGCGATCGCCCGCAAAGAACTCCAGATGGTCATAATTGCGGATCAGATAACCATCGGCATTGGACGATCGCACCTGTTGCAAAATCCAGTTTTCACCCGGTTTGGTAATGCGGGGAGGTGCCACCCAGATTTGGGGCGAGAATGATTCGGTGGTATGGTTGCGAACCAACTGCACCGCTTCCCGGTAGGCGCACGGATCAGCAAATTCGCAATAGAGGGTTGTAATGCCAGATTTCACCGCCGCCTGTAATTGCTCCAGGTTGCGAACGAGGACAATCAGATTGGGTACCGTTGCCGGGGCAGGTGTATCAATTTGCGGTAACAGATCCGTATAGGAAACGGGCGATCGCAATTCCCACCGTTTGGGTTGGGCGCGTAAGGTTTCCAACTGGGCAACCATTTCCCGACGCAAGCGGTTGAGTTCACTCATGGGTAACATGACGTTACCCGTGACCTGGTTCGTCAATGATTCCAGGCGAAACGGTGTATTCCCGAGACGACCCAATTGTGCCTCTAATCGCTCGGTCGTTAATGGTTGGGAATGGGCTGCGACGAGGGGCATGGCCGATTCCACCTGCACCGTATGACCCAGTTCATCACCGGCGATCGCCACCAGTGCTTGCCCGACTTCGCCATGAATTTCTATCTGGATGGGACGTTGAAATTGCGGTGTATCACCGGCATAACTTTGCCGCAGTTGCCGATCCAGTTCTGGATCACTCGTTTTCCAGATCTTGTCGCCAACGTGGATGCGCCGCAGGTTAATATCCCGTCGTCCAAAGGTGAGGGCGGTTTCCTTGCCGTGGGGTTCCACCGCATACAGTCGTCCACCTTCTTCCGTTCCACCGGGATTGCCATGATCGAAGACAACGCCATCACCGGGTTTAGCAGGGGCAACTAACTTCACCATGACCTGATTCTGGTGAATCCGGCTGACTTCGCCCAGATACACGCCCCGTTTTTTACCAAAGCGGGCATGGACGAGTTCCTGGTTGTTAATGCCCTCAAACCAGCCGGTATGTAACCCCCGTGAGAACGCCATTTCCAGGTTGTAGCGATCGCCAGCGGCAACAAAACCATTACCCTGATTGGCAGCGACCCGATCTAACGCCTGCCGATAAACGCGGGTAACATTGGCGACGTATTCCGGTGTTTTCAGGCGGCCTTCAATTTTGAGACTGCTGACGCCAGCCTGCACCAGATTGGGTAATACGTCCAGACCGGCAAGATCCTGAGGACTGAGCAGGTATTTGCGATCGCCCAACTCTACCTGTTGCTCATCGGCAATCAAGTCGTAGGGCATGCGACACGCCTGGGCGCATTCCCCCCGGTTAGCAGACCGTCCGCCCAGTGCTTCACTTGTCAAACATTGCCCCGAGTAGGCGACACACAGGGCACCGTGGACAAACACTTCTAGCGGGAGGGAAATCTGGCGATCGCCCAATTGTTGGCGAATTTTATTAATTTCCTTCAGCGAACATTCCCGCGCCAGTACGACTAATTGGCAGCCTAACGCCTGGGCAAATTCTACTCCTGCCGCACTGGTAACGGTCATCTGGGTCGAGGCGTGGATGGGTAAATCGGGCGATAAATGGCGAATCAGCCGACAGATGCCAATATCCTGCACAATGACCGCATCCACCCCGGCTGTAATAATGGTGCGCAGGTAAGATTCTGCCTCTGCCAATTCACCCGCAAAGATCAGGGTATTAAGGGTAACGTAGCCTTTCACGCCCCGGTGATGCAGAAATGCCATCAACTCTGGTAAATCGGCTACCGTAAAGTTATGGGCTCGCATCCGCGCATTGAACCGTTCCAGCCCAAAGTAAATGGCATCTGCCCCATTTTCGACAGCGGCTTTGGCACAGTCCCAACTGCCTGCGGGGGCGAGGAGTTCGGGCAACCGGATGGAAGGGGTAGAAGGCTGGGAGAGGGGGGATGAAGCAATCATACGGAGGGGTGGGGCGGTCGGTCGCCACAGACGTCAGGTAGGCGTTGCTGATTCTGAAAATGAATTAAGCGTTGCATGAATTGCAACTTTGTGCGAATTCATACTGCTATTAGCACCACAGTCAGGCATTTCCCATCTTAATTGGTTGTCTGGCCGTGGTGGGGATGCTGATTGTCAGAGATACAACATAACCCTGTGTCGAGAACAACATGTGATCTTAACAATTTGTGATCCTAGAAACGCTAACGATACCGGGTGCCCTACGATGAAGCACATCGCAAGGTAGGAGGTTGGTGTCAGTAAGGGGGAAACAATGACGGACAGTGGACAAACGACGCAGACAGATAGTAACGGTACTGATGTTGGTTTAACTGAGGCGGCATTGCTGAACCGGATGACCAATCGCATTCGCCAATCCCTGGAGCTTCAGGAAATTTTGGCGGCAACGGTGGCAGAGGTGCGGTCATTCCTGAGTACCGATCGCGTCAAGATCTACCGCTTTCAACCCGACGGTAGTGGACAGGTGATTGCCGAATCTGTGCAGTCGGAGCGTTTGCCATCCCTGTTAAATTTGTTTTTCCCGGCAACGGATATTCCACCGCACGTGCGTGAATTGTTTATCACGGCCCGTCAACGGGTGATTGTTGATGTACCCGCCCAAACTACCTTGTTGAGTCGCCTGGATCCTTCACTGACGATTGAGCCGGTGGACACGGGCGATCGCAGCCTTGCCGAGATGGTGAATCTTGCAGCGGGTGATATGTTCCAACGCCCCGTTGACCCCTGTCATGTGGAGTACCTGAAGGCAATGGGGGTGCAGTCGTCATTGGTTATCCCCATTCTGCATCAACGCGACCTGTGGGGCTTGCTGGTATCCCACAATGCGACACCCCGACACTTTTCCCAACAGAAAATCCAGATCGTCCAACTGCTGGCGGATCAGGTATCGATCGCGATTGCCCAATCGCAACTACTGACGACAACCCGCGAACGGGCCCAACGGGAAGCTGTAATTAACCAGATCTCCCAACTGCTCCATGCCCCCTTACCCATCCAAACAGTGCTAAGCAACGTCTTAGAGCAAATTGTGCGGGTGGTGGAGGGCGCATCGGGTCGGCTTTATCTGTATGCCAATGATGTGACTGCATTAGCACAAGTGTATTCCATTGGTGACCAACCGCTCCAGGTAACGGATGATCCACCGCTAGAACAGATGACTTTCTGGCAACATTTGTTAGCTCAAACTCATTCTGAAGGGCATTCTCTCGACGAGTTGAAAGACGATCTGAGGTGGCAGTTGCAAGAAGCGGATAATTGGTACATTCCTGCTTTGAAGCACTATATGGACTGCAACCTGGTGCCGATCGCGGATATCTATCAGGAACCCTTACTGGAAGATGTCTATGAACGGTTCCGTCCGACGGCCATTCGCAGTTTGTTGGTGATGCCGTTGCAATATGGGGAAGTCACCCTGGCGTTTCTGACCATCTTCCGCAACGAAATTGATACTGACATTGTTTGGGCTGGTCGGGTAGATGCGGACGATCGCCACCAACGGGTGCGTCAATCCTTTGCCGCATGGCGCGAAACCAAACGGGGCCAGGTACGGGGCTGGCGATCGGCGGAATTGGAAATGGTGCGATCGCTCGGTACCCATTTAGCAATGGCAATTATGCAAAACCGCCTTTATGAATACGAGCGGGAACAACGATTGCTAGTTGAAATGCGAAACCAGGAATTGCATACTGCCCGTACCGTTGCTGAAGAAGCCAGTCGCTTAAAATCGGACTTTCTCTCATCGACCAGTCATGAATTGCGTACACCCCTCGCTTCAACGTTGAATTATCTGCGCCTGTTGAAAGAAAAGTTTTACGACAATGAGGAAGAACTGCAACAGTACATTGATGTTGCCTACCATTCCGCTGAAACGCTGGTAGCGTTGATCAACGATGTTTTGGACATTGCCAAAATTGAAGCCGGACGGATGCAAGTGCATTGGGAAATTGTGAACTTGCCGGACATGCTGAATGAGAATGCGGATCTGTTTCGACTGGATAGTCGCCAAAAAGAAATTCCCTTAGTCATTAATTGTCAAGTTGGTGAAATTTGGGCGGATCATCTAAAACTGAAACAAATTTTGACCAATCTACTGGCGAATGCCTTCAAATTTACCAATGCTGGAACGGTGACGATTCGGGCTATTCAAAAGCGAATGACCAGTCCATTAATGCCACCAGTGCTTGAAATCTCGGTGAGCGATACCGGAATTGGCGTTGATAGCGATCGCCGTGACACCTTATTTGAACCCTTTGTACAAGCGGATGGTTCGATTAAACGGCGTTATGGAGGGACGGGTTTAGGTCTGACCATTTGTAAACGGTTGGTAGAATTGATGGGTGGCCAGATCTGGCTTGATAGTGCTGGCAACCAACAGGGAACGATTGTGACATTTACAATTCCACAACAGCGACCGACCTGATAGTTGTCATCTCTGGCACGTGCTTTATGAAAGAATCGCTGCCACGCTTAAACATTCTGCTGGTTGATGATGATGAATTACTTGCTAAAGGTACTGCTAAGCTGTTGCAACGCTTGGGACATCATCAGGTTTCGATCACTGACCAACCCGCTGAGATGATGCTGCAATGTCAATCGGGCGCGATTGACATCGTACTGATGGATGTGAACCTTCCCGGAGCCGAATGGAATGGACGGAAAGTGAGCGGTGCCGATCTCGCCTGCTATCTCAAAAACCAACCGCAAACGGCAGCAATTCCGATTATTTTAGTCACCGCCTACGCCATGTTAAGCGAACGCCAAACACTCCTGGAAACCTCCCAGGCAGACGCGTTTCTGGCGAAACCTATTACTGACTACGAGGCATTGTTAGAGTTAATGCAACGGTTAACCGCCGCTCGATAGTGTGAAAGGCGCAAGCACGCTGGAATGAACGCCTGAATGCTGTAGAGGCAAGTGGTTAGTTGCCCTGCGCTAGCCTCTAAAGGAGGGTGTGCAGCCGAATGCCCCTACGAGATTTAACGTTGTACTGGTTTAGAACTTGGAGTTCTTTTGTCAAATGTCGAGTTTTTGCTGAGTTTCTCACCAGAACTCCGAGTTCTGGAGTTTCCGAGTTCTAGAGTTACAGGTCGAGGCTCTGTACTAGTGTGGTACCCAATGTCCCTTCAAAGGTTGGTTTGGTGGCGGTAATTAACACGGCTACATGGTTTCCATCGGGTGAAAGACGCACTTCCCGAATGGAATAGTCCAGTACATAAGGACGGATATTAGTGAGTGAATCGAGCGATCGCCACTCGTTGCCAACTGCCACATCCAGTTGCATCGCGGCACCATCGCCGGAGCGGGTGCCATCCGTAGAACCAACTCGTTTTTGTTTCAATCGTAAGCGCAAGGGTTGGTCGCGATTCTCCCGTCGAACGGTCACAGTTTCAGTGCCATCGGCGGCCCGTGAGCGGGAAATAATGGGCAGGGATTGTCCGACAGCAGGGGGGGTTAACTGTAAGG
>CAZGDE010000316.1:0-8751 GCA_964524315.1 uncultured bacterium | reverse complement strand
GGCGTAGCATTCGGGCAAAATCCTCGGTAGTACGCTCGGGACTGCTGCCGAATGCTACGCCCCTACCAAATCTTGAACTTATTTAATTTTCATCCCTTATCTAATTCCCATGCCTTCCCGTCTGCTGCTGATCAAATATTATTCTTAAAATCGCTCGGTCCCTTGTAGCCAGACAACTCTGCTAACTTCTGTAAGGACTGGACTCCAGGATAATACTTGCCATTTATTTCCCAGGTGGGGAAACCAAAATTCTGTCCGGTCTGCTTCTGAGACTCAGGAATGATCTGCTGACAGAGAGCCGTTTGAGAATTCTTACCATCTGGAGCACACTCAACAGCAGCCAACTCTTTAAACGCAGGGAAACCAAACAGTTCCTTTTGCTCATAACAGTGTGGACACCAGTAGGCAACGTAGAGTTTTGCCCCTACTTGCTTGAGATGGCGAGCAAGTTCGGTTTCTGCCTGTCCCGACGTATTTTTAACAGTAAAGAATACTTGCCCATTACCCGCCCGAATTTCAGCTTCGGGATTGTTTGCCGCCTGAGGATTCATCACAGGCGCATACACTGCTAACACGCTAACCAGCGTCACCATGAGTACGATGACACCCGTGAATAGCAGTTGTCCAATGTCTTCCCATTCGTGACCAATTAACGTCAATACAAATAGGGTCGTTGCCGAAATTGCCGAGAACAGGCAGTAATAACATATGCCATCGGCACCAAACCGGGCAACGAACTGAGAGAACATGATATACATCAGATAACCGCTAAATACGGTCATCGCTGTTGTGAGGATGAACATCCCCAACCATGTCCACTTTTCCAAACTGGCGCGGAGTGCTTTATTTGACTCCGGTTTAACTACCAATGGACTGAGGGACATCGTTGCCATTGCAATATAGGCAAGCAAACCAAACAACGAGATCGGTACACCAAAAACAGTGGCGTAAGGGCTAGCAAGTACCCGTTCGCAGCCTTCTGTCGGGCAAACGGTTGCAGCATTAAGTAGCTTTGCGATCGTCAGGTAACTCGTGTTGATGATCCCCAGAATCGCGATCGCCCCAATGAGGTGGCGCGACCAGCGATGAATCCAGGGAACCGAGCGCCGACGGTTAGTGAGACTAGACATGGCAAATCCTCAGACCTGACAGTTTCTCCAGGAATTGGCAAATCCCTGCTCCTATTCTGCCGTATCAATCCGGAGCATTTCGATTTTTAACTGAGAATCTTGGCAGAAAGGGGAAGCAGAATTAATACCAAGTCCCTGAAGCCTGACGACAGTCCATTGTAAGGGCGAACGGCCGTTCGCCCTTACAGCCCATCATCTGTAGCCTGGTTGTGTAGAATCGGTATAACGTCCCCTTACCCTTATATGATGAAAAGAAAATCAATCAAACCAGTCCCGTGTGGTTGTAGAAGACAGTGGTTGTAGAAGTTTGAGGGGTAGAGGCTGAATGGATACGAAAGCATTTAAGCGATCGCTGAACAATTCCGAAAACTACCATCGCAAAGGGTTCGGACATGAAGCAGATGTTGCTGGACAGTTACAGTCTGAGTACCAAAGTGGGCTGATTCAGCAAATTCGCAACAATCACTTCACGCTGCAACGAGGTGATGTCACGATTCGACTGGCAGAAGCATTCGGTTTCTGCTGGGGCGTGGAGCGAGCAGTGGCCATGGCCTACGAAACCCGCCAGCACTTCCCTACTGAACGCATCTGGATTACGAACGAAATTATTCACAACCCCTCTGTCAACCAACGGTTGCGGGAAATGAACGTGCAGTTCATTAACCTGGTGGCTGGCGAAAAAGATTTTTCTGGCGTAGATACGGGTGATGTCGTTATCCTGCCTGCCTTCGGGGCCAGTGTGCAGGAAATGCAGTTACTCAACGATCGCGGCTGCACCATTGTTGATACCACCTGCCCCTGGGTCGCCAAGGTCTGGAACACGGTCGAAAAGCATAAGAAAGTTTCCTACACCTCAATCATCCACGGCAAATACAACCACGAAGAAACCATTGCCACCAGTTCCTTTGCAGGCACCTACCTGATCGTGCTGAACATGCAAGAGGCAGAGTACGTCGCCAACTACATTCTCAATGGTGGCGATCGCGACGAATTTATGCAGAAATTCAAGCGATCGTGTTCCGCTGGCTTTGATCCAGAGCGGGATCTGGAACGGATTGGGATTGCCAATCAGACCACCATGTTGAAGGGCGAGACGGAGCAAATCGGCAAACTGTTTGAACGCACGATGATGCGTAAGTATGGGCCCGACCAGCTCAATCAGCACTTCCTGAGCTTCAATACCATTTGCGATGCCACGCAAGAACGGCAGGATGCCATGTTCCAACTCGTTGAGGAAAAACTGGATCTGATGATGGTGATTGGTGGCTACAACTCCTCCAACACTACCCATTTACAGGAAATTGCGATCGAGCGCAACATTCCTTCCTATCACATTGACAGTGCCGATCGCATTCTGGCGGGTAATCGGATCGAACACAAACCCCTGCACCATGACCTGGACGTGACTGAGAACTGGCTGCCGGATGGTCCCGTCGTGGTGGGTATTACCTCCGGTGCCTCTACCCCTGACAAAATTGTCGAAGAAGTCGTGGAGAAAATTTTCGCGCTGAAGGCGATCGCGCCAATTGCTTGACCTCACGTATTGGTATGCAGTGACATGCGAGAATCAGGTATAGCATCGGGGAATCCTTAAATCAGCCTATTCAACGGTTCCAGCTATGTCTGTCAACGTTGCCTATTTGTCCCAGGGCAAACTCTATCTCAAACCATTCCAGGCAGCCGTCCGGGAAGTGGAAAGTCAGTTTGGTCAAACGGTGCAGGAACGTACCTTGAAGATCAAACGGACGAAAGCCTGGAAAAATCGGGGCATCATGGAAATGATGTTGCCGCCGGGAATGGTTGAGCAAATGGCGCAACAACCCGAAGCCGTTGTAAATGTCGGGATTACCAGTCTCTGCATGGGTGAAAATGGCAAACTCCTCTATGCCCTGGAAGCGGGAGAGACAGGTGGCATTTTTGCGTTCGACCCGGACAAAGACCGGGAAGATCGGCTCTTCCACAATGCGGAATTCCGGGTCAGTGATCTTGACTTTGACGCCGATCTCCAGCTCATCGCCTGTACTACCACCTATCGGACGGGGATTTCCAACATTGCCACAATGGCGATCGATGGTTCCCGTCCGCGTGATGTCACGGAAGGCGATTCGCTAGATTTAGCCCCACGTTGGATTCCGGGTAAACGGGCACTGGTATTTCAGTCAGCCGGTCTGGGACGGGATGCGAATGGGTTTGTCTGCGATCGCGCCCCCTATCTGATTGAAAAACTCGATTTTGATCAGCAAGAGGTCAGCACGTTGGCTGAAGATCCCAAATCTGACCTGCTCGGTCCTCAGATTGGCAGCGATGGGTTGCTGTACTACATCCGTCGTCCCTATCGGTCAAACCGCAAGTCATTTAATTTACTCCAGGGCTTGAAAGATCTGGTGATGATGCCCTTCCGCCTCCTCTATGCCATTTTTCAGTGGCTCAACTTTTTCACCCAACGCCATACGGGTAAACCACTCATGCGGGCAGGTACCGGGCAAACAGTCGATCCAAAGTACCTCAAGGTCTGGGGTGATTGGATTACGCCCGAAACCATGCGCGATCGCCGTTTTGGTGAACCCGATGCGCCCTCACTGGTACCCCGCACCTGGCAACTGGTTCGCCAGGCAACGCAGGGTATCCCAGAAGTAATAGCCGAAGGCGTTTTATCCTATGACCTGGGCAAGGATGGCACTCTCATCTACACCAACGGTAGCGCCATTTATCTCATTTACCCCGATGGCAGGCGCGAACGTCTCCTACTGGGTAACCTGATCGAAGCCGTCACGCTCCTGTAACTGATCCCCGTTCACCTGACACGATTCCCCTTAGCCAGGTATCCTAAGGGATGAAAGATTTTGATTGACGATTCAGATTGATCTTGAGGTATGGCAGGACATAGTAAGTGGGCAAACATCAAACGCCAGAAAGCCAGGGTTGATGCCGTCAAGGGCAAGATATTTACCAAGATTGCCCGTGAGATTATTGTGGCAGCCCGCAGTGGCGCTGATCCGACGGGGAATTTTCAACTTCGTACCGCTGTAGAAAAAGCGAAAGCAGCCGGGATTCCAAATGACAACATTGAACGGGCAATCGCCAAAGGTGCTGGCAAATTTGGCGCAGAAAATGCCGCTTTAGAAGCCATTCGCTACGAAGGGTACGGGCCTGGTGGCGTCGCTGTTCTGATCGAAGCCTTGACCGATAACCGCAACCGTACCGCTGCCGATCTGCGGGTCGCCTTCAGTAAAAATGGTGGCAATCTGGGAGAAACCGGTTGCGTTGGTTGGATGTTTGACCAGAAAGGAGTCGTCGAAGTATCCCTGACCCCACCGGATACAGGACGCAAACGTCGTGCCGAAACTACCGTCCAGATTAATGAGGAAGAACTGCTGGAAGCCTTCCTGGAAGGGGGCGCTGATACCTACGAGTTAATTGAAACCGAAGATGGCGCTGCGGCGGAAGCCTTGACGGAACCAACCAACCTCGAAACCCTCAGTCAAACTTTGAAGGATAAAGGCTATACCCTGAATCGGGTCGAATTGCGCTGGTTCCCAAACAACAGTGTAGAAGTCAGTGACACAGAACAGGCTCGCTTTCTGCTCCGCCTGATGGACGCCCTGGAAGATCTGGATGATGTGCAGAATGTCACTGCCAACTTTGAAATGAGCGACGAATTAATGTCCCTGAGCGTTGCCTGATTACTTGGGCGATCGCGCCAATTCCCCTTCTGTAGGGGTGAATGGTGGTTCGCCCTTTAGGGTGTGTTAGGGCAACATAAAATCTGCTCAAATCAACATAACAGCAATAGGCTTCACTCAGTCTCTTTTCATAATTCTGGTAAAAAAGAGGGAGCCAAATGCCCCCATTCGGCTCCCCATGTGCTTGTGCTCTACACATCTACAGGGTACTCTCCCCAACACCTCTGCCACTTCATCAAATAGTGTCATCCATTCGGGTGATTTGTTGCGAGAGTGTCAAAATAGTTCTTATGAGATGAACTGAAGACTAGATAAATTTAATACGGTTCACCTACTTAGTATTGACATTTTCTGAAAAAGAAGATTATTTTACATTCAAGTTCAATTCAAATCATCGTTTCGCTTAGTATTTGTTTTGACTCATTTAACCAGAATGAGTTTGAACAAATCGAGCCGAAGCAAAAAAGGGTAGCCACTTTTATGTAGCTTTCGAACGGTAAAGTTTGATAGCTATGGCCCTTTCTTATAAGAGTATTTCATCTCTTCCTGACTTTCACCTCAGATTTGAGTGGGCGGTATTAAGCTAACCCTCCCTTTAAAGCATGAAAAGATCCATTGCTGTATTCGTTGACTACGAAAATGCTCCGGTAGAAAAACAGGTTATTGTTTTTGCGCGTCCGGGTTCAAGCAGCAGCAAACTAAAAAAACTTTCCCATGAATTCTATTCTTTAGAACAGTTACCTCAATTATTGAGTAACCAATCTAACAATGTCCCAACTGAAGAAACTACCAAATTTTCACTCAAGTCAATTGCTTGAAACTGCTCTGACTCATCGTTCCTACGCCAACGAACAGACCGCAGTAAAACGCCATAACGAACGATTAGAATTTTTGGGAGATGCCGTTCTTAATTTCCTTAGTGGTGAATTTCTCTACAAAAGATTCCCCCACTTATCAGAAGGTAAATTAACCCCGATGCGAGCCGCTCTAGTAGATGAAAAACAACTGGCAAAGTTTGCTCTCCTATTAGATTTAGGTAGATATTTACGTTTAGGGAAAGGTGCAGAAAAGGAAGGCGGACGCAGTAATCCCAATCTCTTAAGTAGCACGTTTGAAGCAATCATTGGTGCCTATTTTTTAGATTGCGATTCGGACATGGATACAGTGCGTGAATTTGTCGAGCCATTTTTCACCTCAGTGGTTGCTCAACTGGAAATTGCCGCACCAGCCATTAATTACAAAAGCCGCTTTCAAGAATGGGCATTAGCTACCAAAGGTGAAAATCCTAAATATGTCATTGACAAAGCCTCTGGTCCCGATCATGCCAAACACTTTGAAGTCCATGTTGAAGTTTGTGGCAACCCTTATGGCAAAGGTAGCGGACGACGCAAACAGGACGCAGAAAAAGATGCTGCCAGGGATGCCCTAGATCGCCTCGGCATCATCATAATACCGAATTAAATAATAAATCCGACAGATTGGGTAGGGGCGAACGGCCGTATAGCCTGCGGCATGGCTTCGCTAACGCCCCTACGGGAATGTGATGTGTAGCGTCTGCAATTTAAATTGGTATAACTCCTAGCCCCTGACCAAAGCCTCGATCGCCCCCATCTCTGTCGGTAAGTCGGCGGTCAATACCTCTGTGCCGGTATCTGTCACCAACACATCATCTTCAATGCGAATACCACGCACATCTGCAAATTGCGCCAATCGCTCCCAGTTCACCATATCCCGATAGCGCGATCGCCGTTCTGGATCATTCAAAATCGCAGGCACCTGATAGAAACCTGGTTCGATCGTGACAACCATGCCTGGTTGGAGAGAACGATGCAGCCGGAGGTAATTTAAACCGAAGCGATCGCTCCGTCCACGCCCATCGGCGTAACCGGCCAGATCGCCCAGGTCTTCCATATCATGCACATCCAATCCCAATAAGTGCCCAATGCCGTGCGGGAAGAACAATGCATGGGCATCCAGCGCCACTAGTTCAGTAGGATTACCTCGCAAAATCCCTAACTCTACCAATCCTCCGGCCATGACCGTAGCTGCCAATAGGTGAATGTCGCAATACTCCATACCAGGACGCATCGCTGCAATACAGGCATCATGGGCCGCTAGCACCACCTCATAAAGATCCCGCTGAGTAGGAGAAAACGTACCAGACACTGGCCAGGTTCGGGTAATGTCAGAGGCCCAACCGGAGGCAGTTTCCGCACCAACATCTGCCAACAGCAGATCACCAGGCTGCAACAAATGGTGGTAGTGGTTGTTGTGTAACACCTCTCCATGTATCGTCACAATACTGCTGTAAGCACAGGTCATGTCATGGGCCAGCATAACCGCTTCCATCGCGGCTCTTACCTCTGCCTCCGATCGTGCCTGACGAGTAGCTACCATGCCAGACTTATGGGCCATCACACTGACCTGGCCAGCCTTTCGCATCTCTGCCAGTGCTGCTGCATCATGACGCAGGCGCAGCCGAACGATCGCCCGTGCCAGGGCCAAATCATCCCCCTGTGGTCGATTCGGCGGTGTGATCAAACGGTTGAGTAACCCCGACTGGAGTAGCCGTGTCGCACTATCCTGAACCGCGATCGTCGCCGCACTGTCAACCCAGCATTTTAATTGAGCCAGGGGATAAGCCGCATCTGCGGCGATCGCTGTTGCAATCTGCTCCCGCGATGGCGATTCGCCATGCCACAAGGCACTGTCAGGCGTAGCATTGTCCATAAACAGTTGCAATCGGCCACCCTCTAAGCGGATAACAGCCTGCTCCAGCTGTAACCCCGCAAAGTAGAGAAAATGACTACTTGCCCGAAACGGAAACGTATTAGCGGGAAAGTTCCGCGAACTACTTTGCCCCGACCAGAGAATGACCGGAACATCAACTAATTCTGCCAAGCCCTGTCGCCGCCGTTTCAGCGCCTCTACTACATCGCGCCCCAACATCTCTACGCCCCAAGCCCTAACCTTTAAGCTTCCTTCGTCAATACCCCATTCAAAAAGATATCCGCAATCCCTTCCGCCATTGCCTGCATTTCCTTCGCCGCAGCACCCGGTTCCATAATGGTACTCTGGCTAAAACCAGCAACAGTGAACATCCCTAAAAACACCCGCGCCACCATGCGAGGATCCATCTGGCGATAAATGCCCTGATCCATCGCCGTCTGGAAAAACGCTTCACCCACATCTGTCATCTTGACAATAATTTCTGATTGAATGCGATCGCGCAAATCCGGGTGAAATTGTGCCTCCATAAAGCAAACCCGTAACATATCGGCATTCTCGTGCAAGTGCAGCATCCGCTTCCGCATCACCTGTGCTACCGCCTTGTAACTGCCCATTTCACTTAGTTCAGTCAGCAAATCAGTCAAAATCTCTACCCAACCCTGAGTCGCAACTTCAACCAAAATTGCTTTTTTATTAGGGAAATGCCGGAACAAGGTTCCTTCAGCAACTTCGGCGGCTTCTGCCAGGTCACGGGTGGTCGTGCCGTCATAGCCACGTCGGGCGAATAACCGCAAGGCCGCTTGCAAAATGCGACTGCGTGTCTCAGTTTCCAGGGGTGACAGGCGGTTAGAAGTAGGCATGGCAATGATGAGTAATGGGCTTAACCATTTGTGTAGCGATTATTTTCCACCCTTAATTGGCAAATTTTCACAAGTGTCATAGATCATTACAGATTTCCTCCCAGTTTTATTTCCCACCCTCGTAACCTCTCTGAGAACAAAATTCTGCCTCACAAAACTTCCGTGATTTTGCCCATTAACTTTTATGAAAGGATCGGCAACATTAGTTTCAAAGATAGATGGCTTACAGCCATTTCACTCGCTTCAGCACATAGGAAAGCAGGATGAACGGTTCCCAATCCAAAATTTCTCCCCCTCAACCCGCACAATTTATTTGGATTTCGAAGGAAATTACAGTGAGTGCAACCG
>CAZGDE010000315.1:3928-8766 GCA_964524315.1 uncultured bacterium | reverse complement strand
TTGTTACCCATCACAAGAACTTCAACTTCTGGAAGTTAATGGCAACTGATAACCTGTATGTCCACAGTAAAATAATAGAAGTCGGTTATCTGAAGAGGCTTTGAAGAGACACATCCATGCATACAAAAGTCAGCGTTCAGATTGAGAAAACGGCATCCGGCTATTCTGCCTATAGTCCTGAAATCCAGGATAGTCAGGTTCAGGGTGATAATTTTACCCAACTTCCTTAGGATGCAAATAATACCAGGAGAATGCGGTCATGACTGCTAAAGAGCAACTGTTGCAAGAGCTGGAACAAACGCCAGAGGATCTGATAGAAGCAACTTTAAATTTCCTGCGTTCAGTCAAAGCACAACGACAGGAAACATCAGGAGCTGAAGAATCCTCCAGTAATCCCCTGCTAACGCTCCTGGCTGAGTTTGACCAGTTTGCCACGAATATGCCACTTGATGAACGCGATCGCCTGCCAACAGATGGTGCAGAACAGCACGATCACTATCTCTACGGCGCACCGAAGCACTAATGGTCAAACAGGTTTTTGTTGATACCTTTTGCTGGGTTGCCCTTGCCAATCAACAGGATCAGTGGCATCAGCCTGTCCGTACTCTCTACATTGCCCAACGCAATAATTATTTGGTTACCACAGATGAGGTCTTGACCGAGTTTCTGAACTATTTTTCTGAAGCCGGAAATTATACACGAAAAGGGACTTTACAACGGGTTCACAGCATTCTGCAAAATGAGCGTATTCAGGTTGTCCCCCAAAACCGTGAGTCTTTTCTTGCTGGTATGGAGTTGTATGGTCAACGGCTTGATAAAGGATACAGTCTAACTAACTGCATCTCGATGAATACCATGCGGCAATTGGGGATCACTGAAGTTCTGACGCGCGATCGCCACTTTGCCCAGGCAGGATTTGCGATTCTGTTGACGGATTAGGGTCCTGAGATAAATTTGACCCGTAACGCCTTAAGCTGATAGCAGCGTTTTTTCCTTTCCCTATGGTTGCGCTGGCATTTGAAACCCTCACCGTCGATCGCTATGGTCAATCCCAAACCCGACAGACCCTTTCAACCGACAGTTTGTCAGAAGCATTAGCTGATGGTGTAAGCCTGCAACTGGTTGCCATTCCCGCAGGGACATTTTTGATGGGTTCTGCCAAAACAGAACTGGGCTGGCAGCCAACGCAAGGCCCCCAACATGAGGTTGAAATAGCGGCCTGCTGGATGGGAATTTATCCAGTTACCCAGGCCCAATGGCGAGTAGTGGCTGCATTCCCGAAAGTGAACCATTCCCTGGTGCCCCAACCAGCTTGCTTTAAGGGAGACAACCATCCGGTGGAGCAGGTCTCCTGGCTGGATGCGGTCGAGTTTTGTGCCCGCTTATCACTCCATACTGGACGCAACTACCGCTTACCGAGCGAAGCCGAGTGGGAATACGCGTGTCGAGCTACCACCCAGACCCCCTTTCATTTTGGGGAAACGATCACCACCGACCTGGCAAACTACTCCGGTGTGGATTGGGAGTATGAGGGTCGGGTGTGCAGTAAAGGTTCCTACGGGGATGGGCCAGTGGGGTGCGATCGCCGCGAAACGACAGAAGTCGGCAGTTTTTCGGTTGCCAATGCCTTTGGTTTATTTGATATGCATGGGAATGTGCGGGAATGGTGTCAGGACTGCTGGCACCCAACCTATGAGAATGCGCCAACGACGGGCCTTGCCTGGATCGATGGCGGCGATTGCAGCCAACGGGTGCTGCGTGGTGGTTCCTGGAATGGTGGCCCCAGGAGTTGCCGTGCCGCCACCAGAAGCCGTATGGAGCCAGAGGGGAGCCTTTATGATGTTGGTTTTCGCGTCGTCTGTGAGTTACCGTGACCTGACTGGTTGGGTGAAGAGGGGAACAGTGTTTTCGTGGAAGCGGGTTGGAGATAGGTACGAAACCACTGGATCATTTCCTGGGCGGCATACAGTTGATAGGCTGGAATATCATTGCCCGATTCATCCACCAGGCCGTGTTCTGCTCCCATAAACTTGACCATTCGCACCGGCACGTGGTTGGCTGTCATGGTCCAGGAAAGGTTTTCGAGAACCGTCACAGGTAAATGGTCGTTACTGCCATGAAAGATGAGCAGGGGAGTGCGAATGCGGTGGGCATTGTAGATGGGAGAGTCTTGCTGAAATTCCTTGGTGTTGGCGTAGGGGGTCAAGTTACCAAAAACGAAGGGGGGCAATAAGGGATTTTCGGCTGCCCAATCGGCTACCATGTCGACCCAGGAGCATTGGGCGTTGGCTGCATGGTAAAGCTGGGGATGGCGAGTAATGCTCTGTAAGGTAAAGTACCCTCCGTAGGAACAACCCGTAATGCCGACTTTACCGGGGGAGGTGTAGCCTCTGGCGATCGCCTGTTTCACAATTTCTGCCATCGCGTCAATGTCAACCTGCCCAAAGTTGTTGCCGTTGTAAAGTCTGGCATAGCGATCAAGGTCAAAGCCTTGCCGACCATACACAGGGACAACTAGCACAGCCATGCCAAAGTTTGGTAACAATGCATAAGGGGTTTCCACATCCGCTTTCCACCAGTTAGTCATGGGGGCAGAGGGGCCGCCTTCCTGCCAGACAATTAACGGTGTATCAACCGGCGGAAAGGGGGCCGCAGCGGGTTGCACCAATACACCATCTAAAGTATCCCCATTTGATAGCTGGAATGAAACCGGATCGGCCCGTGTTTGGCTGGTTTCGGCAATTTTCTTGTTCAGGTTGGTTAGTTGGGTGACTGCTGCCGTTGCCAAACTCATGCGATAGAGTTCAGGCGGTTCGGTAAAAGAGCTGTAACGAAAAATGAGTTGACGTTGTTGCGGCACCAGTTCTACCCGTTCATAACTGCCCGGTTGGGAGGATAGTGCCTGTAATTGCCCTGATTTGCGATCGTAGGCATAAAGCCAGATATTCATGCCCGATAGGACAGTGAAAATGACTTCATCATTGGTGAGAAACTTACCATTCGTGATTCCAAAGCTATCTATTGTGGTCAGTTCTGGAGTCTTCAGGTCTGTCTGGTGCTGCAAGTCCAAATTGTAAAAGCGATAAAAGCCTTCGCCCAGATAGAAACTGCCGTAGATTGGATAGGGTCTGCCTGCCAGGTTGAGGGGGGAGAGCATATGTACCAGTATGGTTTGCCCATCCGGACTCCAGGCAACATCCTCAAAAATGGCCCGATCGCTATCGGCCGCATAACGAATCTGGCGATCGCCAGTCTTTAGGTCAAGTCGAATCAGGGCATTTTTCTGAAAATAGGGATTCATAACGGGAGGCAACAATCCCATGACATCACGGGAAATGATCGCTGAGAGGCTGACCCCGCCTTTCGTGTAGTCGGATGGTATTTCAGACTGCCACCCCTGGATCAGCGCTAATTTGGTGCCATCCCGACTCCAATCGCTGGTATAAACGGTAGTCCCGGGGGGCAGGGCAAATCGGTAAGTGATTTTGCTGTCTGGTAACGAAACAATCTGAAATTCCGTGGGTCGATTTTCGTCGGGTTCGTCTGCTGCGGTTGACTCGTCCTCTGAGTCACCCTGCTGGGTGGGCGATCGCAATTGCACCAACACCTGCGAGCCATTGGGGGCAATACTCGTCGGATCACCACCCAGTTGCAGGGGGGTGCTGGTTACCTTCCCATTGGGGTAATTAATGGTCAGCAGGGTATAGCCTGGTGTCTCTTGCTGATTATTTTTGCTGGAGATCGCCACAACGGTCTGGTCATCGCGCCAGTACATCCAATCGATCTCGAAATCTTGAAATGACTCCCGCGCAATTTCGACCTGGTTGCCGGTATGAATATTCAGAAAATAAAAGGATGGTTTTTTGGCATCGGAACGGGTGACCCGCATGACGACGGTGGTTGCATTGGGGCTAATATGGCTCACAGGTCGCGGAATGGCCGTGTCCTGTAATGTTTGAATAGTTTGCACCTCTGCCGCTGGCAAAAGGGCCTTTTTGGCCCTGACCCGATTCATGACAATGACGGTCGGTGACGGCACCCCAGATTTGATCTGGAATGGTGCTGGTTGTTTCTTGGGGCCGGCGATCGCCCCGGCCGAAAGTGTTAAGGGTAAGGCCAACAACAGATGGGTGAATAGTTTCCAGGGTGGGGAGCAACAGCAGATCATGGATTTTGGGGGATTAAGCACAATAATCTGACAGAAAACTTAGCTAGATAGCTAGTATTTTTTCTTCATCAGATGACTGTATATAAAATTACTCTGCTTCGATCTGGTTGCTGCTATTTTTCTGCTGCGTCAGGGGTATCTAACAATCCCCGTTCGGCCAGGAAGTCATTAAAGGTGGCCCGATCACACATGGCTGTTTGCGCTCCCTGCTTCGTTGTAGCTAGTGCGCCTGTGGCGGCTCCCCAGGTCACGGCCTCTCTCAGCGAATGCCCTTCCACCAGAGCAGCGATGAATCCACCAGCGAAGGCATCACCGGCCGCAACTGTGTCAATGGCATTAACCGGGAACGCTGGCATGAAAAAGGTGTCTGTGGCACTGGCACAAAAAACTCCCTTCGCCCCCAGTTTGATCACGGCGATCGCCACTCCTTTTTGGCGCAGGGTGACGGCGGCGGCGGCGGCGGTTTCAGGGGTATTCACGGTAAACCCAACCAACTGACTGGCTTCCACCTCATTGGGCAACAGGATGTCGACGAGGGGATAGAGATCATCCAGGTCGGTAGTCTGGACGGGAGCGGGGTCAAGAATTACCCTTACACCGGCATCTTTAGCGGCTTTTGCGGCGGCTTTCACCGTTGTGACTGGTATCTCAAACTGCAGCACGAGGGCAG
>CAZGDE010000315.1:0-3918 GCA_964524315.1 uncultured bacterium | reverse complement strand
GGCTTTAACCGCGTTACATCGGTTTTATCTACTTCGCCATTGGCACCTAACACTCCCACAATTTGATTAGCACCATCTGCAACTGTGATGACCGCAACTCCAGTATGGTTGTCGGGGTCGATCAGGATGTGTTCGGTCTGCACACCTGCTGCCTGTAAGCTGGCTAACAGTTCGTGGCCAAAGGCATCGTCCCCTACCCGACCCACCATTTGGGTAGCAATGCCCAACTTAGCCAGAGCGACTGCTTGATTGGCACCTTTGCCACCCGGTGTTGTAAAGAAATGAGACCCCAGCAAGGTCTCCCCAGGATTGGGTAAACGGGGTGTGCGAGTCACCAGATCCATGTTGATGCTGCCAAAAACAATTACCATCCCCAACTTCCCGGTATTCCCTTAAATGGCCCCACAATATCACTCGTAATCCAACCACCGTAAAATTGTCCGGGTTGGGGTTGCACCCGTTCACCATCGACATAACAGGCATCCATTGGTGCTGCGTAGAAGGCAACATAGTCTTTGATGGGCGCAAAGGCGGGGGTTGGTTCTGGATAATACCAGGCAACATCATCTAGCCGTTGATCGCCAACGACGACATGATAGTATGCCCCGCGCCCTTTCCACTCACAGAAGGTGGTGCGCTGGCTGGGTTGCAAATACTCCTGCCGGATGTCGGCGGGAGGAATGTAATACACTGGCGGATGGCTGGTCTCCAACACTCGCTTTGCCTGGCGGGTATCAACGATGGTGACACCCTGATAAATAATTTGGATATGCTTACTGGTATCTTCCAGGCGGGGTGGTCGGGGGTAGTCCCAGACAGATTCTTGACCAGGTTGGGGCGGAATGGGTTGGGGGCGCATGAGCAGAAAGGATGGGTTATGGAACGGGTTTTAGAGCCAGAAGTGATGGATACCTGGGAAGAGGCGATCGAGTATGACGCGATGGATTTTACCGCTGTGAATACAGCATTTGCCGAACGGGCGATCGCCCTGGGGCCAGTGACGGGTCGCATCCTGGATGTGGGTACGGGCCCGGCTCGCATTCCTATCCTGCTCTGCCAGAAGCGGCCACAGTGGCACGTAACGGGCATTGATCTATCGAAGAACATGCTGCGGCTGGGGGCGGAAAATGTGGAACGGGCAGGCTTACAGTCCCAAATCAAGCTGGACTATGTGGATGCCAAACGCATGCCCTATCCCGATCGCCAGTTCGACCTGGTCGTGTCCAATAGCATTGTGCATCACTTACCCGATCCATTGCCATTCTTGCAGGAATTAAAACGTGTTCTCAAGCCGGGTGGTGGCATGCTGCTGCGAGATTTGTTGCGCCCAGCCGATATGGGGACGGTAGATGCGATTGTTAATCGGATTGGGCCTGAGTATGATGCCCATCAACGTCAGTTATTTCGTGATTCGCTTTGTGCGGCGTTTCGCCTGGACGAGATTAAGGAATTGCTGGAACAGGCGGGTGTGACCGATGTCGTCGTATATCAGTCGAGCGATCGCCATTGGACGGTGGAAAGGAGCAGTCAGAGGTCATGATGCAGAACAGAATTCGCCCATTGGTGCTGGGCCTGGTGCAACAGGGCGATCGGCTGTTTGTGGCCGAGGGCTACGACCCGGTGAAGCAGCAAACCTTTTATCGGGCTTTGGGTGGTGGTATTGAATTTGGTGAAACGAGCCTGGAAGCCCTTCAACGTGAGTTTCGCGAAGAAATTCAGGCGGAGTTAACCAATATTCAATACCTGGGTTGCCTGGAAAATCTGTTCACCTTTGCTGGTAAACCGGGACATGAAATTATCCAGCTCTACCGCTGTGACTTTGCTGACCCCACCTTTTATCAGCAGGATGCAGTCATTGTGTATGAAGGTAACTTGCAGGCGATCGCTCATTGGATCGCGATCGCCGACTTCAAAACTGGTAAGCGTAACCTTGTCCCTGAAAGGTGTCTGGATTATGTCAACCCATCCAGTAACGCTTAGGCAATACTTTCTCATACGAACGAGGGGCAAGCAGTCGCTCGCCCCTCCAGAAAACTAAATGATTAATTTGATTTAATCTGCAATCCCTAGCGGAACATGCTACTCACCGAACTATCTTCATGAATCCGCCAGATGGTTTCGCCCATCAAGTTAGCAACTGAAAGGACAGTTAGTTGGGGGAAATAGGTTTCTTCCGTCATCGGGATCGAATTGGTCACGATGACCTCTTCAAATACACCACTGGATAACCGTTCGATTGCTGGAGGCGAAAATACGGCATGGGTTGCACAGGCATAGACCTGACGGGCACCGTGTTCTTTTAACAGGCGGGCCCCCTCCACAATGGTGCCTGCCGTGTCAATCATGTCATCTACCAGGACAGCGGTTTTACCGGCCACATCCCCAATTACATTCATGACTTCTGCAACGTTGTGAGCGTTTGTCGATAATTGCCAGGGGGGCATCATTCAATTTCTTCGCGAATGCCCGCGCCCGTGCTACCCCACCCACGTCAGGAGAAACAACGACAATATCCGAGAGCTGTTTGCTGGAAATATAGTCAATCAGGATGGGCGAACCATAGACATGATCCAGAGGAATATCAAAATACCCTTGAATCTGGGAAGAGTGCAGATCCATTGCGAGCACCCGGTTAGCCCCTGCTTCAGTAATCAGGTTCGCAACTAACTTGGCGCTGATCGATTCTCTGCCGGCAGTTTTGCGGTCAGCACGGGCATAACCGTAATAGGGAATGACGGCTGTAATTTGACGGGCAGACGCACGACGACACGCATCAATCATGACCATTAGTTCCATCAGGTGATCGTTCACCGGACGGCAGGTAGGTTGAATGAGATACACATCGCAACCGCGAATGGACTCTTGAATTTGGATGTATAGTTCACCATCCGCAAAACGTTTCCGCACAACCGGTGCCAAATCCATACCCAGGTAACGAGCGATCTCCTGGGCGAGGGGAAAATTTGCAGAACCGGAGAGCAGCCGTAAACGGTTATTGTCGTTTAAAGATGGCAGAGTAGGCTGGGGAGTGAGTATTGCAGAGCGAATCACGGCATGCCCTCTAACGTATTCAACGCAATCTTAACATTCAGATTCTTCAGATCCAGAGTCGTTCACGGAAAATTTTTGATGCAATTATTAGTACGTTAAAAATTAAAACAGGATTGGAATGAATGCGAAGTAGATTAATTCATCCCATGAATTTTTAATGAATCTTTAATCAAACCCTTGACGACCACAGAATCGATTGTGGACTCATTTCACATTATTCAGTTATTTTTAGAAAATCTATCCGTAAGTTCACCTAACTCTTATTGCTGCCAACGCTAATCCATTCGTGTTAAAGCGGTTGGTTGAAAAGTGTCAGGTGGCGTTTTAATTATGGGGCCGATGCCTGTGGGAGCATATCACTTTCATCACCCTGGGCGGTGCTTTCTAAACGTGCTTGGCTGCTGTCAGCACCCTTTAATAGATAACCCCGATAAAATCGATATTGGACAACAGCCAAATTGCCAAACTTATAATCAGGAGATACGCAATTGAGCTTAAAAGATCGGGTCAACGAAGATATCAAAGCTGCTATGAAAGCGGGCGATAAGATTCGCCTCGAAACGGTTCGCAGTATTAAGAAACTCATCCTGGAGAAGGAAGCCAGCGTGCGACCATCGGGGCAGGAGTCTTTGACGGAAGCTCAGGATGTGGAGATTTTGGTGCAACTGGCCAAACAGCGGCGCGATGCGATTGCCCAATACCAGCAGGCAGGACGGACGGATCTGGCTAATCAGGAGGCCCAGGAATTAGCAATTTTAGAAGAATATTTGCCCAAACAGCTATCCGATGCCGAAGTGGAACAGGCGATCGCCGATATCATTAGCCAGGTGGGTGCCACTTCCGCCAAAGATATGGGTAAGGTGATGG
>CAZGDE010000314.1:0-8769 GCA_964524315.1 uncultured bacterium | reverse complement strand
GCCTGGAGCCGGATCGACGCTTCCAGGGCCCGCTGGATCCGAAAGAGGATCTCGGCTTCCGTGCCATGGGGGCTGATGACGTCCGTCGCACCCGTTCTCAGGAGGGCCACCCGGCGGATGGGGTCGTCCGAGAAGAAGATGCCGGCCGTGCTGCCATCTCGCGCCCGGGAGAGGAGATCGGCCTCCTCGAGAATTGAGCCGGGCTCGGGCACGACGACGAGTCTCGCGGAGCGCTCGATCGCCTCGGCGATCGTCTTCGTGGCAAAGAAGCGCGGGTCCGATCGGAGCATGCTGGAGATGCGATCCGAGATGCTGAAGCGTCCGCAGTCCGCACCAACGACCGCGCCGCGGCCCTCGGACATCGAGGACTCGGGCACGGGCTGCTCGACCGCACGCGCGATCGACGTGTTCGTGATGGTGTCCCTGTGCAGATCGGGATCCTCCAAGCGGGATTCGAGTCGGGAATTCAATCGGCCCGCGGCAGTGCCCATTGCAGGATCGCGCGCATGACCCGACGCGCGAGCACCGGTCGGGCAAACTCGAGGAACCGGAACGCATAGACGTCGATTTCGAGCAGCTGCGTGTCCTCCCGCGCGATGCAGGTCTCGACCGATGGCAGATCGGCGATGAGCGAGCGTCCGCCGAAGCCGTGCCCTTGCGGAAGCACGCGATCTGCGACCGAAGAGATGTTGGACCGGATGGTCACGGACCCGCGATAGACGATGAAGAGCGACTCGATCTCACGGTCGGAGGCCCGATAGACGAATCCATTGCTCGGGACCTGGCGTAGCCTGCTGAACTTCGCGAGCTCGAGGCGATCGTCGAGATCGAGGCCGCTCAGAGACTCGGACTCCTCGAGGAAACACGCGATCTCGTGCGCTCTCTTCTGGACCACCTCCGCCAGGGCGCCGCGGACCGCGAGAGGACAGTCGAGGAACTGGATTCCCGACAGCACGGCGTCTTCGTCCTCGACGCGTCGCTGCCAGCAGCCGCGGGCCATGGATGAAAGTGTTCGTCCAGGAAATTCGATGGATACGCTCTGGACCTCGAGAATGGGGAACTCCTCACCCGTCGCGACACAGACGCCGCCGATGCCCACGTCCCGCGACCGGGCGACGAGCGTATCGGCGCGGTGTGTCAGGTGGATGTGAATCGGAATGTAGGCTGCCACGCGCGGACCGAGGCGGGGGCCGAACAGTCCGGGAGCGCCGGGTGAAGGAACGCGCTCACCGGCTGCGATGGCCTCCGCCCCGGTCGCTGACACCCTGGCCAGGGCGCGCCCTCCATCGATGGGAAGTGTCATCTCCGCCCGTCCCTCCGGTCGTCTCCTCGAGAACGACGATCGAGCATCTGGATGATCAAGCTCGCCGCGGGTCGTGTTCGATTC
Source organism: uncultured bacterium (assembly GCA_964524315.1). Lineage (GTDB taxonomy): Bacteria > Cyanobacteriota > Cyanobacteriia > Leptolyngbyales > Leptolyngbyaceae > CAZGDE01. Next base: position 7,382 of record CAZGDE010000314.1, on the reverse strand, counting down.
GAACCCGGATCGTCCACGCTCCCGACGTGAGGATCGAGGTCTCGACCTGGGCGGGGCTCGAGGAATCCGAGAGAGTCGCAGCAAAGACGGGCGGTCGTCGCGCGTCGACGATGGGGCCGTCCTCCGCTCCGAGCTCGAGCAGCTCCCGCGGCAGGAAGGCGCGTCCCTCCAGATCGGGCGATCCCTCGATCTCCAACGACTGGATGGTTCCGACCCGATCGGTCCGAACCGACAATCGATAGACCGCTCCCGGTGCCCACGACCGAGCGGCGTCGAACAAGGCACGAATCTGGTCGCGCACGCACGAGAGAGCGAGATGAGTCGTCATCCCCGGTCGGGCGCCGCGCGTCGCCTGCGCGATGACGGATCGAATGGGCCCCTCCGCGAGCCGATCCAGACTGTAATCGCCCAGCATCGCCGTCCCGGGGAGGGGCCCGGAATAGCGCACGACGTGAAAGACGGGTTCCATCCGGCTGACACCGACCCGTGGCTCGCGCCAGGAGTCGGGAAGACGGACGACGAGCTCGATCGGATCGATGTGCGCGCGGCTCGCGGTCGCCATTTGCTGCCCGACCGCCGTCCGGTGATTCTCCGGCCGAGCGAGCGCTTCGAGATGGGTCTCAGCGGAGGTATGCAACGTGGATCCCGGTGACCGTCCGAGCGCTGGGTCGGAGAATGGGGTTGGAAACTTCCGAAAACTTCGGACTCGGCGCCGTGCGACCACACTGTGAATCCCACGTAGCGGACCTGCGGACTTCCGAGTGGTCCGAACGCCCCTCCTGCCGCAGGCGCGAACCCGTGCGGGAGGGCGACGCAGGACACCGGAGAATCACCTGAGATCCGCACGAGGATTCTCCTGATACCGAACCACAATCCGGCAGATACCTTCGGACGAGATGGAGAATCCGCGCTCGACTCCGTTCGAGAGCGACCCACCCGCCGAGGACCGTCTCGGGATGAGGAACGCCCGATGGGCCCATCCTCTCATCAGTCGGACGTCCCCCGCCTGGCGTACGCCGATCCCGAGCTGATCGAGTCGATTCCGTTGATCGTTCTCTGTCTCAATGCGGAGCAGCGAGTCGTCTATGCGAACGAATGTGCGGCTCGCGCACTGAAGATGCCCAGGGACGCGTTGCAGAACGATCTGTATCTCGAGGTCCATCCAGACGAATCGCGGATCCTTCGCGAGGAGTTCGCCCAGATGGTCGCGATCGGGGATCCGGTCGAGATCGGCCCCCGGTCCGCCGAGTTTCGCGTTCGACGAGCAGATGGCGAATGGCGCTGGTTGCGTGCCCTGGCATCGGCGTATCACGACGCGAATGGCGCATTCAGGGTGGTGACGATGTCCGAGGACATCACCGAGCTCCGAGCCATCCAACGGGTTCATGCGACGGAGGACGATTCCGCCGCGACCTTCACGATCGATCTCGGCCCCGAGCCGCCCGTTGTGGCCGGCGTCGACCTCGAATTCGAGCGCCTGTCGGGGTATGTGAGCGAAGAACTGACCGGCACGCCCGTCCCGGACCTCTTCTCGCGACTCTACGAGCCCGGTCGAACCGAGCTGCTGCACCTTCTCAACAACGTCCGTCTCGGCCACGAAGGAGGCATGAACGTCTACTGGCAATCGAGCACGGGGATCGCCATGCGCGCCAAGATCCGGATCATTCCACTCGTCGACGACACGCACTCGCATCGGCGGGCCGTCGGCGTCGTCACGGCCAGTCGCCCGATCGCCGACGAATCGTCGGCAGCGCATGCCCGAATCAGCGATCGCCTGCTCGCCCTCGGCCGATTCGCCATGGGGCTTTCGCACGAGCTCAACAATCCGCTGGGTGCGATTCTGCTCTCGACCGAGAGGGCGATGCGATTGTCGCGGGACGATCTGGTCGGTGAATGCCTCGCCGAGAGCATTCGCGAAGTACGCCGATGCAGCAGCATCGTCCAGAGTCTCCATCGGTTCGGCCGGGGTGGGAAATCGACGCTGAGCCTGTGCGACGTCAACCAGATCGTGCGGAGAGCGATCGATGCCCAGCGCGAATTCGACCTGCGCCCGCGCGTCAAGGCCACCCTCAAATCCGATCTGCCCATGCTCAGAATCGACCCCGTCGGGATCGAGCTCGCGATGGTCAATCTGATTCGCAATGCGTGCGAGGCATCACAATCCGACTCCGTCGTCGATGTCTCGACGGAGCTGTCCAGGGGCGGAGTGGAGATCCGGGTCTCCGATCGTGGACGCGGAATCCGTCGAGAGGACCGCCGATTCATCCTCGAGCCGTTCTATTCGACTCGCGCCGAAGAGGGCCGGAGCGGGATCGGCTTGAGCGTCGTTCACGGAATCGTCACGAGTCACCGGGGGATCGTCGAGTTCGGCGATCGCGAAGGCGGTGGAACCGTCGTCACGGTCTGGCTCCCCCATGAAACGGGGAACTGAGGATTCATGCGATGAGGATGTTGGTCGTTGCCGGCGAGCCAGCGTCCCGACGAGCGCTGCGAGACCTGGTGGAGCGCCAGAGACACGTCGCAGGTCGTCTGATCGGGTTCCCCTCCAGGGACAGCGATGGCCTGCTCCTGGGGATCGACGTCGTCATAGTCGACCTAATACCGAGAAAGCCCCTGGGCGGATCGGTCCTCGCGCGCTATCTGAAAGAATGTCAAGTCCCCCCGAGAACCGCTCGTCATGATGTCGGACCTCCCCCGACCGACGAGCTTGCAGCGAAACGATATGTCGGACCTCCCCCGACCGACGAGCTTGCAGCGAAACGATTCAAACTTCGCGAGTTCCTGGCGACGCCGTTCTGCGATGCAGACTTCCTCGAGGCACGCGAACACGTCGCACCAGGCATAGGGGGCTGATCCAATCGACTCCAACCCGATCGACCACACGGCCACCATCACGATCGTCGACGATGACGACGACTTTCGGCGGGCCCTCGTGCGCACCGTCCGCTCCGCCGGCTGGAACGTCGAGGATTTCGAATCGGGCCTCGCCTTTCTCGAGTCGGGAAGCTCGAACCGAACGAGCTGCGTGCTGCTGGACGTCCGCATGCCGCGACTCAGCGGACTGGCGATCCAGCAGCGGATCCGCGCCGAAGTCGACGCGCCGCCCGTCGTGCTCATCTCGGGGTTCTCCGACGTTCCCGCTGCCATCCAGGGCATTCGCGACGGGGCGCTCCATTTCCTCCAGAAGCCGTTCTCGGAATGGGAGGTGCTTGCTTCGATCGAGCGGGCCGTTGCGCAGGGCGATGAGGCGCGGCGACGGCGTCGCTCGGAACGAGATGCGCGGGCGAAGCTCTCGGCGCTCTCGGCGCGCCAGCGGGAGGTCCTCGATCTGCTCATGCGAGGATGTCTCAACAAGCAGATCGCCGCCGAGCTCGGGATCAGTGAGCGGACGGTCGAGATCCACCGCAACGCGTGCATGACCCGGCTCGGCGTCGGGTCGCTCGTCGAGCTCGTCCGATTCTTTCTGTCGGTCCAGCATCTCGACGCGGAGGTGGCGCCCTGGATCCACCACTGACCTCGCTGACCCCTGCATCGTGAAAGGCGATCGATCAGGGCAGCGTGCATTGAGAGGACCTCGTCATGCGTGTCCGATTCCGTCCGATCGACAACGGGAGCCACGAATCCGGATGGGGAGCATTGGCCGGGTCGCTCGTCCGGAGATCCATCGATCGATCCCATCTGGATCACAGGACGTGCGTGAGCGGTCGTGCCACGCGGCGGCAGGCGGTCGGGATCCGATGAGTGGGTCGCAGTGCGTCGAGCAGGGCTGGCGAGGTCTTCCCGAGCAGCATTCGACCACCGACGCCTTCGGCCAGCATGGGTCCGGGGATCTGGTCGGTTCGTTTCTCGAGCATGTTCCCGTTCTGGCATTCGTATTCAACACCGAGTGGCGCGTGATCTATGCGAACCCCTGGGCCTCGCACGCGCTCGGAATTCCGCGAAAGAATCTCGAAGATCGAGGCTATCTCGAGGTGCATCCGGACTGTGCGGAGATGATTCGTGACGAATGCGACGAGCTCATGTCCGAGCCCGACGTGGATTCGATCGGACCGCGCTCGATGGAGTTCAGGGTCCGAAACGGCGCCGGAGAATGGAGGTGGTTGCGAGCCCATTCGTCGGTCTTCATCGACTCCCATGGCGAAAGACGTCTGGCCACCATCGCGGAGGACATCACCGAGTTTCGCGCGATCGCGCGGAGTCGCGCGCAGGCGAACCAATCCGTCGCGACCTTCATCGTGGACCTGTTGCAGGCGGCAGGGACGGTGCGCAGCGTCGATCGGCAGTTCGAAGCCCTGTCGGGGCGTGTCGCGGCCCAGGTCGTCGGTCTTTCGGTTCCCGACGTCTTCGGACGCGTCTATGAGCCCAGCCGCACGGAGCTGTATCGACTCCTGTCGGACGCGAGGCGGGGGGTCGAAGGCATTGCCCAGGTCTTCTGGCAATCGGCGACGGGCGCAGACAAGAGATCGAATCTGCGATTCGTACCGGTCGTGGAGAGCCGGGGCCCGGCGAGCACGGCGGTGGGAATCGTCACGCCCATCCGTGCCGAGGACCTCGAGGACGCAGACGTGGATCTGCGAGTCTCGGAACGGCTGCTCGCGCTGGGTCGCTTCTCGGCGGGCCTGTCGCACGAGCTCAACAATCCGCTCGGCACGATCCTGCTCACGACGGAGCGGGCTCTATCGATTCCTCAATCCAGCCAGCTCCGCGAATGCCTCATGGACGTGCTCGGTGAAGTGAAGCGATGCGTCTCGATCGTGCGGAGTCTGTACCGCTTCTCCAGAGGTGAAGACGAAAAACGCTCGTGGTGCGACCTGAATCAGATCATCCGGTGCGCCATCGATTCTCTGCATGCGCTCGAGAAGAAGTCGAGAACGACGACGAACCTCGACTACCGGATTCCGATGGTTCAGGTCGATGCCATGGCGATCGAGCTGGCATTGATCAACCTGCTTCGGAACGCCTACGAAGCCTCGAGCTATGGCAGTCCCGTCGAGATCTCGACGGCCAAGAGCAATGGAGGCGTCCTGATCCGTGTCGCAGACAGGGGACGAGGCCTGAGTGCCGATCAGCGAATCCACATCTTCGACCCCTTCTATTCCACGCGCCGAGACAGGGGCGGATCGGGAATCGGATTGAGCGTCGTGCATGGCGTGATCGTCAGCCATCGGGGCACGATCACCTTCGACGACCGGAAGGGCGGGGGAACGCTCGCCAGCATCTGGCTTCCCGTCGACGCCGTGGACTCGCGGAGCGCATCATGAAGGTCCTGCTCGTGGACGACGAACGACTCTACCGCCAGGAGCTGGCCCGTCTCCTGACCGAGCTCGGGCACACCGTGGAGGTTCGTTCTGGATCCCGCGAGTTGACGAGTGATCGGACCGGGCTCGACTTCGATCTCTTCGTCATCGATCTGATGTTGAGAGAGGACTCCGGAGGATCCATTCTGGCCGAGAGACTGATGCGGGAGAGTCCGAGCGTTCCCCTGGTCGTCATCTCGGGCCTTCCGCATTACCAGTTCGTCGAGGTGGAGGGACACAGGCACCTCCAGTTCCTCTCCAAGCCGTTCGGCCGGACCGAGTTCATTCAGGCCGTCTCGAGTGCGCTCCAGGCGGTCGAGGGGCCAGGTCGTCGATCCACCGGACCGCGCGAAGGGGAGTCGGTCGGCGGATGACGAATTGCGCGCGTCGGCTGGAAGAGGGACTGGGGTTGATCGTCGTGGCGAATCGATCGCCAGCGCTCGGTTACTGGTTGGGCAGACGATCCCCGTCGCTCGCATCCAGGCGCTCCATGAGTCCAGAGGATCGCGGCCGGAGTCCGCTCATTCCGGCGAGGCCCAGCAGGATCAAGAGAGCGGTTCCTGGCTCGGGAATCACGGTCAAATGGACCTGGGCCCCCACGGCAGAGGTGATCGTCGAGTCGGCGAGTAGGACGAGATCTCCCAGATAGCCTGTCCCGAAATCGAGCGTCGTGGAACCCAGCCCGGTGGCGATGAACGTGATGCGAACCTGCGCATCGCCGCCGCCCAAGACGCCATCGAGGCCCGGGTCGAGCGGATTCGCCGAGGATCCGGGAACCAGGCGTGTCCCGTTGAAGAACTGCACGCGCGGCCCGGGGCCGAGGTCGGTCTCGATCAGATTGGGAGCCGCCGTATTGTCGAGACCACCGAAACAGCCGAGCGACGGAATGCAGGTCGTGTGATTGATGGATCCGACCGTGATCCCCTGCTCGAAATCCACGATCGACTCGTCGTACCCCGAGACGGACGCTCCGATCGAAACGACCGCCACCGAGTCGACGATGCGAAGACCCACGGTGACCGTATCGCCGACGGCGAGCTGATCGAGCGGTGCGCCCGAGCTGGTCACGGTGCTGACGATCGAGATCGTCGTCGCCTCCGCGGTCGAAGGCGTCGCGACGAACCGAAGGAGGGCGGTCGTCGCCAGGATGAGCAAGGGCATCCGGAGGGCTCGCCATCGCTTGATCATGCTCTTCATGCGGATCTCCTCGACGATTCTCCGGTGACGTCGTTCGAACGGGGCCGATGGCACGAAGGTCCGGAACGAAAGCGGATCGGTCTCTTGGCAGGTTTGATCGTTCACTTTCGGGTGTCAAGCGAAAACGCCGATGCTCGACACGAATCGCTCCACCAAACATCTCGCTTCGTTCGATTCTGCCCGAAAACGGGTGAGGAACGGCTCGATCTGCCCCCGGGAGCGACGAACACGATCGTGGATCGGGCGGCGGGAGGACCCTCGTCCGAAGCCCTCATCACGCCCGCTCGAAGCCGTTCTCCGGGGCAGAGCGCCGATCCGCCCCAGCTCGGAAGCTCGAGCGCGCCCTCCGCCGCGCGAGACAGGATGCAGCGAGGATGCCCGACGCCGTCAAGAGAGCCGTCCCCGGCTCCGGCACGGCGAACCGACGGATCGACGACGCCCTCGCCGTCCCGCCCCGATCGCCGGTCCAGAGGGCTCTCCCAAGGCGCCTCCTGCGCGCCGAGAGACGGCCTACTCTCCCGGTCGACCCGATTCGGGTCCCACGACAACCCATTTGCGCCGAGGACCCCGCCCGCATGCCCATCCGCTCCCTCGACCACGTCGCCATCACCTGCGCCGACGTCGAAGCCACGCTCTCCTTCTACAAGCGCGTCCTCGGTGCGACGACGCTCTACGAAGCCGAGTGGCGCGCCGGCAGGATTCCCGTCGTGATCCTCCAGGTGGGCGGCAGCCGCATGAGCATCCACTCCGCCGCAGCTCCCGCGAAGCCGCACGCGCGCGTGCCGATGCCGGGATCCGAGGACGTCTGCTTCCGCTTCGACGGGCCGATCCGCGAGGCGGTCGAGCTGCTCGAGCGCCACCAGGTCGAGATCGTGGACGGTCCGGTGC
>CAZGDE010000313.1:0-8813 GCA_964524315.1 uncultured bacterium | reverse complement strand
CCGCACCCCACTCAATGTCATCCTGGGGTTTGCCCAAGTCATGGGTCATGATCCATCTCTCACCACTAGCCAGAAGGATGATCTGCGCACCATTCAACGCAGTGGCGATCATCTCCTGAGCTTGATTAATGATGTTCTGGATCTGTCCAAAATCGAAGCGGGACATTGCACCTTAGAGGAAAATGCATTTGACCTGATCTCCCTCCTGCATACGCTTCGCACCATGATGACCGAGCGGGCAAACTCGAAGCGGCTCCAACTCACATTTGACATTGCCGCCGAAGTGCCTCAGTTCGTGATTGCCGATGACCAAAAATTACGACAGATTCTCCTTAACCTGCTCAGTAATGCGATCAAATTTACCAAGCAGGGCAGTGTCACATTACACGTCAAAATTGCCGATGCCGACCACCGCCTCTGGGAAAATATGGGTGGGCTGGGAAATCCATCGCTTCTGTATCTTCAGTTTGACGTTACTGATACGGGCGTAGGGATTGTGGCCGCAGAACTTGATATTATCTTTGATGCCTTTGTCCAGGCAGAAGCGGGTAAACAGTCCATCAGTGGTACGGGCTTAGGGTTGACCATTAGCCGCAAACTCCTGGAGTTAATGAATGGAACCATCTCTGTGCAAAGCGTGCCCAATGTTGGCAGTACGTTTACCGTCATCGTTCCGGTCTACCCGACCAGCAGCGTTGATACACCACCCGAACAATACGATCGCACCGTCATTGGGCTGATTCCAGGTCACAACCACCACCGTATTCTGATCGTCGACGATCAACCGGAAAATCGCCTATTAATGGTGCGACTGCTAACACGATTGGGATTAGAAGTCCAGGAAGCCAGGGATGGACAGGAGGCAATTCGGATCTGGCAGACCTGGCATCCCGATTTGACCTGGATGGACATTCGCATGCCAGGATTAGACGGCTACGAAGCTACCAAACAAATTCGCGCGATGGAACAGGAAGATCTCAGCGTGATTATTGCTCTGACGGCGCAAGCCTCCCATAGCGATCGCACCCTGGCCCTGGCCGCTGGCTGCAATGACTACATCAGCAAACCGTTCCGCGAGGAGACGGTCTTTCTAAAAATGTCAGAATATCTGGGGTTGGAGTATCTTTATGCCGATCCGCATACTTCTGTCGAGCCTGCCACGATAGCCCCCAACCCCGATCACAACATTTTCAGTGCCCTCGACCCAATGCTACTGGCAATCCTCACACCCGATTGGATCCAAAATTTGGAAGATGCTGCAATTTGCGGTAAGGACTGGGCGATCGTGGACCTGGCGCAACAACTCCCACCCGATCTGGCCACCCTGAGCAACCACCTCATTGAACTGGCAGAGACATTTCAATTTGACCAAATCGCTAATTGGGTACATACCATGTTTGGCGAAGGTAAAAATGGCCGCTCTGACTATGCAAGTAGAAAGTAGTCATCATCTCACCCAATTCATCATGCAGTTCCCTCTACAACTACCAACCATTGCTGCATCATCTCTACTAACTCCTTCAACCGCACTGGTTTACTGAGATAGTCATTCGCACCTGCAGTCAAACATCGTTCCCGATCGCCCTCCATCGCCAGGGCCGTGAGGGCAATAATGGGGGTATTAGCCAGATTGGGCAAACGCCGAATCTGCCGAATGGCTTCCAGCCCATCCACACCGGGCATTTGAATATCCATCAAAATCAGGTCAGGATGAATCGATTGGGACAGGGAGATGGCTTCCTTCCCGTCATTGGCCACAAGCATGTGATATCCCTTCGCACTCAAATAATTGGCGATTACGGAGACATTGGCCTCGTTGTCTTCTGCCAGTAAGATTACAGGTAAGTCATGGGGTTCTGCTTGCCCCACTGCCGGGTTAATGGTGGATACGGGTGCAGGCTCCAGAACCGCTGACACGGCCAGGGTATAGGGCAGGTCAATCGTAAAGCAACTACCGTAGCCAACCTGACTGGTTAGCCCAACTTGCCCACCATGCAGTTCCACAATGCGTTTCACCAGGGCCAGCCCTAGCCCAGTACCACTATATTGACGATTCAAGGCACTGTCGATCTGGACAAAAGGCTGAAACAGTTTACTGATATGTTCGGGTGCAATGCCAATACCCGTATCTCGGACGGCAATTCGCAGGTAGTTCCTGGTCACTGGGTCAATTACCTCAGAGGGTTGGGTAAGCGGGAGGACGTCGTTGATCCTCTCATCGGTCAGGGAACGATTGATTTTGACCCGTGTGATCCCTTGTAGGGGAGTAGGGTCCATCACCTGCTTCTCGTCGGTGACTTCCAGGGTAATATATCCACCGTCGGGGGTGAATTTGACCGCATTATTAAGCAAATTGATCAACACCTGACGAAGGCGTCGCTCATCGACCAGCAGATCCGGCAAATTAGGTGGCAGGTTAATCTCTAGCTGAATTCGTTTCTTCAATGCCTGTTGTTTAATGAAGGTCAGGCTGGATTGGCAAAGGGGCGCGATCGCAGTGGGGGTGCAGTTTAACTCAATTTGTCCCGATTCAATTTTGGCCAGATCCAGAATGTCATTGATTAACTCGAGCAAATGGGCACCACTCCGTTCGATGGTCTGTAAAGCGCGGAGTTGGGAGTCATTGAGTTTACCGTAAATCTGATCCTGTAACCCTTCGGTCATACCCAATACCGCGTTCAGCGGGGTACGGAGTTCATGGCTCATATTTGCCAGGAACTCATCCTTAAGCCGCGTGGCCCTGGCCAGTTGTTCGTTCGTTCGTTGTAATTGGGCCTCTACCCGTTTGAGATCGCTAATATCCATAACGACGCAGACACAGCTGCTGTCGATCTCAGAGAGTAACGCCACCCCAACGAGAACAGGAACACGGCTGCCATCTTTGCGATAGTATTCCTTTTCCCAGGGGTCGATCGCCCGGTATCGCTCTAGATGTTCCATCGCTTGCCGATCCTTAACGGCATGCTCAGTCGGGGTAAGATTGACCCAGTTAATTCGACCCGCATCCAGATCAGCACGGGTGTAGCCAAGCATCCCCAGCAAGCGATCGTTGGCATCGATGATTTGCCCACTAAAGTCGGTAAACATCATCCCGACAATATTAGAGGTAAACACCTCCCGGAAACGGTTCTCACTTGCTTGCAGGGCAAATTCCGTCTGTTTGAGGTCGCTAATATCGGATAAAGACCCCTGTAAACCAATCAGTTCACCCGCCGCATTTTTGACTACGGTCGTACTACTCCGAACCCAAATATAATGTCCATCTCGATGTAAATGGCGAAACTCGATACTACTCGAAGATTTGCCCGCTTGCAGCATCTCTTGTGGTTTGTTGGACACGAACAGGCGATCGTCTGGATGAACCAGTTCCAGAGAGACTTGCCCGATCCAATCATTGGCGTCCCAACCAAAGATCGTTTGAAACTGTGGTGAAAGATAGGTAAAGACAGCATTGCAATCCATTGACCAGACCAAATCGTTAGAGCCTTCGACCAACCGCCGGAACTTCGCTTCGCTCTCGGCTAGTTCCGCTTCCATGTGTTTTCGTTCGGCCTCTAAACGCGCTCTTTCGCTGATATCAATGTGGCAACCAATCATTCTTAACGGTTGGCCCGCCTCATCCCACTCGATCACCTGGCCAGAGCAGCTCACCCATACCGTTGAACCATCCTTGTGCCGATAGCGGACTTCATGATAATAAGGGACTTTACCCTGGCTCTGGACATGGCGATCAAAGCACTCCAACATCTTGGGCAAGTCCTCTGGAAAGATCAGATTTTGCCAGGTTTCGGGGCGATTGGGCAATTCATGATCTGCATAACCAAACATCCGTTTAAAGCCGGGGCTGAGGTATTCCTGCTGGTTGGGAATATCCCAATCCCAATATCCCGCCAGAACAATATCAAGGATTTTTTCCAGTAACTTCAGCTCTAAGCGATCTTTGTTTGCCTGCAAGCGCTCGGCTTCTGCTTGTTTGCGCTCGGTAATATCACGAATGATAATCAGTACTTCGTGTTCATTGAGCGGAGCCACACGTACTTCTTCGTAGTGTTGGTCGTTGTCAAAGTTCAACACCTGCTCGTACACCTGTAATTCCCCCGTCACGAGGGCTTGATTGGCGTAGTAAAGTCGCTGTTGCGCCAGTTCGGGAGGTAAAACGTCGTGCAGTTCTGGCTGGGTCGAGTTTTTACAGGGATAGTGGACACAAACAGAATGACCGCCAACCATCCGTGTATAACGTCCCTCCCGATCCATTTGAATGAGCAAATCGGGCATCGTTTCAATAATCGTGCGGTTCGTCTGTTCACTCAGTTGGAGGGCTGCTTCGGCTCGTTTGCGTTCGGTAATATCCCGAATCATGAATAGCACTTCATCGTCACCACTTTTGATGACTCTGACTTCTTCATCCTGGGGGCGATCGCCCACCTGAATCCGTTGCTCGTAGACCTGTAACTCACCCGTTTGTAAGGCTTTTTGCAAATAGTACAATTCGCGTTCAGCAATCTCTGGGGGCAACACATCGATCAGCGATCGCCCCGTTGGATCGATCGCCTGCGATACCAGATCAAACTGCCGCTGATTAGTCACATACCCACGATAGACACCATCCGCCCCTACCCGAAACATCAGGTCAGGAATAGCTGCCAGTACCGCCCGACTCTGAGCCTCACTTTGCCTCAGCGCCAGTTCCGCTTGCTGACGTTCAACTTCACGACGCTTTGTTTCACTGATATCGCGCACCAGCGCCAAAACCTCGTCATCACCATAGGGAACAACCCGTACCTCCTCAACCTGAGTTCTACCATCAATGGAAAGGTCTTGCTCATAAACCTGGATCGAGTCCGTTGCCAATGCCCGTTGGATCGCATCCAGGCGTCGTTGGGCTAGTTCCGGTGGTAGGGTTTCGGACACATGCGTCCCAACCAATTCGGTCAGGTTACCAACGATGTGGAAGGTGGGGGTAGCCACAAATTCCTGGTAAATCCCGGCCTGGTTCACCCGCATAATCAAATCGGGCAACGCCCGCATTAACGCCCGTTGATGGGCTTCGTTCTTTTGCAGTGCCGTTTCTGACCGTTGCCGTTCACGAATGTCTTCCTGTAACCGGGCTTCTACCTGTTTTCGCGCCTCCAGTTCTTCCTGTAATTGCTGATGAGTGGTTACTTGCTGCAGGGCGATCGCCAGTTGCACCGATAACGCTTGTAACAGTTCGACTTCCTCCGGTTGCCAATTCCGGGGGTGTTGCCCCTCCGTGGCATTGAGTAGCCCCCATAGGCGATCGCCACATAGCAGCGGCACCAAAATTTTAGCGCGCGTCTGCAGGCTAACCAGCAATTGGCGGTGGCAGTCTGCCATTTCAGTCGTGTAGATATCTTGGATCACCCGCACCTGCCCCAACCGATAACTCTCAGCCTGGTGCTGCTGAAAAAAGGTATCGCAAATCCGTTCCCCAATCAGCGACAGGGGCGAGTCGGTGGATTCTGCCACGGCAACGGCCTCTCCCGCAGCAGACAACTGCCAGATATTGACGCGATCGCAGCCTAACAGTTGCCGTATCTGGGTAACGGTTGTATCTAAGAGCGTTTGCAGGCTTAAAGAGGCCCGGATCCGCGTCGCGATATCGGCAAGTAATTTCTCCCGATCCGCTTTTGCCTTCAGTTCCACCATCCGGGCTTCCACCTGGTGTTCTAACTCAACCGTGCAAAGTTCCATCAACGCCACTTTCTTCGCTTCCAAATGGCTGATCTTTGTTTCCAATCCCTGCACCAGATTGTAAAGCTTCAGAGGGTTGAGGGCTTGCAACAAACTGGTCTGAGTGACCAGCCCCACTAGATGGTTTTGCTCATCCAGAAGGGGTAAATGCTGAATATGGTGCTGCTGGAATAGTTGGAGGGCCGCAAAAAAATCAGCTAAGGCGGCGATCGGCAGGGTCACAACCGGATGGGTCATCACCTGCCCGATGGGCAAACTTGCCAGGGGTTGCTGCTGCGCCGTCAGACGCAATATGTCACGCTCTGTGAGTATGCCAACGACCTGCCCGGCTTCCACCACCACCACGCAGCTTGCCCGTGCTTTCAGGTAGCGCTCTAACCGCTCATTGTCTGTATCCAGAACTGGGCTGAGCGATCGCACACCATCCATCTGGGCGATCGCAGCCATTACCGTCATTGTGGGTGAAACCGTTAAGGGATCCCGCACAATCTCAGATTGGAGTTCTAATGCGGTGAGACTCGTGGTAGGGGGAAACATGGAATCTCGCTGGGCAAGAAATGGTTGTTGCTTATTGTTCCCTTTGCTGTAGATAAGTCACGTAAGCGGCAAAATCTACATCGTCAGAGAATTTTTCCCACTGGCAAATTCCCTCTAGAACCGGGGTGTACGGACAAAGCCAATAGCCAAGCACAGGTAAACAAGCGTCTTCCGTTCAACATCATTCCTTTAATCACATATTACCCCAGTTTGCAAGAGGTAATCAGTTAGCAATAGGGGTTGAGCGCAGCCACAACCACCCCCTTTACCGACATCCTGGGGACAACGTATCACTGGGAACTATCTTCGCGGAAGGTGCTTCTGGAACCTTGTAGAGGATACTGTTGCTCCGTCGGAAATCACCATATGCGCTGGCAAAAAGGTTGGTACACCACTGGTCTACTTGGAATCATGGTTTTCTGCATCACTTCGACGCAACCAGTTGCCTGGATGGTTGCAACCGCTCAGGCTCAGTCAGCGTCCGTCAACGCCCAATGTCAGGATGAACCACGGGGCCAAATCCTGGCATTGTTGACACGGGATCTGATTTATCGCAGTCATCAATATATCCAGACGGCCCAATTTGACCTGGCAACTCGCACCCTCGAACGGGCTTTACAACTCATGCCAACGGCCATCGATCCCTTTCAGAAAGTTGAGCTAGTTGCCAATATTGCCGGTACGTCGGGTGGACAGCCCAGCACGATGGAGCAACTGGTTAAACGGGCGATCGCCACCAGGCAACACGATAGCCTGCTGGCACTATTACCCAAGGTCGTTCAAGCAACCCAGGCCCTCGACGGTGAATACGGCGTTATCAATGGGAAACGGGAAATGCTGATTCAGCTTGCCCGTTATTACACCCGGCTTAATCGCCCCGATCAAGCGCGGCCATTACTCGCCCAGGCCCGCCAACTACTCAACTCGCTACCCGGTGACGGCTTTGGCTTGATTGCCGCACCCGTTGCCGAGGGATATGCCGCCCTAGGGGAGAATCAACCCGCGATCGCGATTCTCAAACAGGCATGGCAACGGACAGAAGCAATGAAAACAAATAACCTGGACTATCTCGCAGACATTTTTAGGGCCATTGCGATCGCTTACACCAAAGCCAATGCCGCGCCACAAGCAATCCAGGTTGCCCAACGCATCAAAGTCGCCAGGGTCAAAGCCACAACCCTCGCCCTGATTGTCAGCCACGCTGCCGCAACGAATCCATTGCCTCAGGCCAATTCCCTCCTGGCAGAAGCACTGAAACTCACCCAAACGATTCCAACCAATGCCCGATCAGATGTGTTATTCCAAATCGCGATCGCCTACGCCCAGATGGGCCAATGGGATAGGGCGTTGCCGCTCGTTAAGCAGATCACGACAGCAGAAACCAGAATACGAACTCTGGCAAAGCTGGCATCGATCAGTCACCGCACCAACCGGACTGATATCACCACCAAAGTTTTGCGTGACATTGCGGCCGTTACCACAACGATGAATCCTTTCTATGATGGCGATCGCGTGCTGCGGGAGATGTTTACCGAGTACCTGACCCAGCAGCAATATGAGTTAGCCTTACAATTCAGTCAAACGCTTGATGGGACACTACAAGACCAGCTACTCTTGCAACTCATCGAACAAGCCAGTATCGCAGGCGCACTTAAGCTGGCCCACCAAGGGCTTACCATCCTGCCATCGGGCTGGGAAAACCAGACCCGCTATTCCGGTTTGCGCTTTCTGGCCACGGGCTACGCACAGGCGGGGCAATACGACCAGGCCATACAACTTCTCCCCCAAATTAAAGATACGCCCAATTATCCCAACCATGCTTTAACGTGGATTGCAATCGCCCAATCCTACAGGGAAAACGGGCAAACCGCCCTTGCGATTGCCCAACTCAACCAGGCATTACAGGCATTACAAAGCGTGAACTATACCCCCGAAAAATTGCAGGCCATGCTCCAGATTGCCGGGCAATTGACCCAACTGGGAGAGAGGGAGCGGGCGATCGCGGTACAGACGGAAGTCCTGGATCTGGCAAAGGCCGGAACTCCAAATGTACCCGCTACAGCATACTGGGTAGAACAATTGATCACTCACTACCTCAAAGTCGAAAGCTATGATTTGGCATTACAACTGGTGCAAACGCTGACCGACCAATTTACCCACGACCGCCACCTGCAAACTATCCTGCAACAAATGTTGGAGGTGGGCGATTGGTCAGCGGTAGGGCAACTGACAACGGCAATCCGTAATCCCCATCAAAAAATTGCCTTCTGGATCAAAACGGCGGACTACTACCGGGGTATGGGTCAGGACAAACGAGCAATTGATCTCCTGGCACAGGCATTTACGATCGCCCAAACCCTGACAGGCCCCGACAACAATGACCAATCGGCAGCCCACCAGATCGATCCATCCATCCCGCCAGCGGACGAGTTTGATCGGGGTAGCCTGCTGGCGGCCATTGCCATTCGCTACGCTGAACTGGCACAGGCTGATACAGCTCGCCAGACGGCTCAGGCATTGCGATCGCCTACTGATCAACAAAAACTGTTACAACGTCTTATGTG
>CAZGDE010000312.1:0-8844 GCA_964524315.1 uncultured bacterium | reverse complement strand
GGTACATAGACAGGGCGGCTGGCAAGTACTGGTCATCCTTATAGGTACGGGGCAGGATGTAAAAGTCGACAACGGCAGCACCTGCGAAGAGAAACACGCCAACCCCAGAAATGGCAATTTCCAGGAAGGTGGGGGTATGGACACCAAATACAGCCAGAAGTAGCTGGATAACTAGAACCACACACAGAGCAATGATGCCCAAACGGACGGTCTGGGCCAGAGCCATACCATCGCGATCGCTCAGGTTAGACCCAATCTGCCGACCGGCGATGAACGCAATGCCACACCCCAAAGCTGCGATGCCAATTCCTTGAAAACCAACGCCCTCAGTACCCAGAGCAACCGCCACCAGACCGGTGAGAGTGTACCCGGTTAACAGGCTATAGGTGGCTAGCAACGGTAACGCAACGCTCTTATTGCCATTTTGCGCGACCGAATTCGCCACAAAGAACAGGATGAAGTTGCCAATCAAGGCCACCCAGAAGGTGGGCATAAAAATGCCTGGATTATTAGCCAGGACTTGTAACCCCCCAAAAGTACCAACGGCAGTGAGTACCAAACCACCCCCTAACCAGGGGAGAGCGTTGGCAATGACATTGGGGCCAATTAAAGTTTGATTCCTGGCATCGGCAATCGCCTGCCGAAAGTTGCTGGTATTGCTCACGGGAACTTCCTCTCGTTTCGTAAAAAGGCTTTGTCCCTATTTTTACGTGGATTATTAAGATTCGGCTAGTTTTTTTAAGCCAACCTTTCAGTACGACTACTGGCCTTTTGTAGGACTTTAGCGCTGTTACCAGCCGGAAAGAGGGCATATTTGCTTACGTAACACGCATATTGGCTGAGACAATTGCATTCCCGTTGAAACAAGCGGCTGGGCGCATTGGCGGAGAAGTTTACGTGTTTATGCCGAATCAGCCGGGAATGCTCCTGTCGCAGTACCGTAGATCGACGATGGTTTTGCCTTGCATCTCTGCGGACAATAGGTTCAATTCTGATGTGAAAGGTGACCTGCATGATGATGGCTACTCAACCCTCTCTCCGCCTGCGTGGGATGGAACTGCTAATTTCCTACCACCAGAAACCCTCGGTTAAGGTTCGCAACCAATTGGTTCAGTTAAACGCTGGCTTAGTTAGGAAGATTGCTCACCGAGTAAGCCATCAGTGTGCTGAGCCCTATGAAGACTTAGAACAAATTGGCTACCTCGGTCTGATTCGCGCCATTGAGCGGTTCAATCCTAATCAAGGTTGTGCCTTTAGCTCCTTTGCAGTGCCCTACATTCGGGGTGAGATGCTCCATTTCCTCCGCGATCGCAGTGGTACTGTTAAGATTCCCCGTCGCTGGCAGCAACTTAACAAGGAAGGACAAAAAGTTCGTGAGGCCCTGGCCGAAGAGTTAGGTCGCCAACCCTCCGATGATGAAATTGCGATTACCCTTGGTGTATCAGTACACGAATGGCGTGAGAGCAAGATGGCAACCAAAAATCGGCTGCCCCTGAGTCTGGATGCAACCGTTTGCCAGCAGATGGATTCACCCATGACCCTGGGTGACACCCTGCCCGATACACGCTACCAGAGCCTCCAGCATATGGAAGAGGATCGCCAACAGCTTCAACGGGCGATGAACCAACTGGAAGAAAAGACCCGGCAGGCAATCGAATTTGTTTTTATCAGTGACCTCTCCCGGAAAGAGGTCGCCGAACGGATCGGAGTTAGCCCCATGACCGTAACCCGCCGCATTCATCGGGGCATTCAACAAATGGTTGCAATGCTACAGCCTAAAGTTCTGCAAACAGACCCATAAAAATCGTTCGGATAGGTTCAGCTAAAGTCACTCGTTAATGGTTGTGTTGATTTCGAGTTAGTTGCTTTAGACTTGTCACTTTTCACATTGCGTCTAGCATGTTTTCTGCTGGGTTGGTTCGCTGATCCAGCATTTTTAATGCCAATTTTTACTGTAAACTCTGATATGAAAGCGGTTCAGACCATGAATGCTTCTGAATTTTAGCGACTCACCTGGGTACGGGAACCTGTCCCAGGAGAGAACCGATCACGCCATCAACCTGTAAGCCATCCAGTTGCGCTTCGGGGCGCAGCATCAAGCGATGTCGGAGGGTGGGAGCGGCCACCACTTTAATATCATCCGGGGTAATAAAATCTCTCCCCGCCAACCACGCATTTGCCTTACTCGCCTGTAACCAGGCAACTGCCGCCCGGGGAGACGCCCCCAGTGATAGTTCCGGGTGTTTGCGCGATCGCTGCACGAGGCCCAGCAGATAATCCACGACATTTTCTGCCACCTGTATCCCACGTACTGCCTGCCGTGCTGCCAGGATATGTTCAACCGACATGAGCGGTTTCAGCTTTGCCAGATCAAGCCGCTTGGTCTGTAACCCGGCCTGGCTGTTGAGCAACATTTGCTTTTCGGCTTTAGCTTCCGGGTAATCCACAACTAACTTAAACAGAAAGCGATCGAGCTGTGCTTCCGGCAACGGATAGGTACCTTCAAATTCGAGGGAATTTTGCGTGGCAATGACCCAAAATAAATCAGATAAGGGCAACGTCTGACCATCCAGAGTAACTTGCTGTTCTTCCATTGCCTCCAGTAGGGCCGCTTGCGTTTTGGGTGGGGTACGGTTAACCTCATCTGCCAGCAAGATTTGGGTGAAAATGGGCCCTTTTTTGAGTAAAAAGCTGCGGCTGTTTAAGTCAAAAATGTTGGTACCTAAAATATCAGACGGTAATACGTCCGGTGTTAGCTGAATCCGGCGGAATTCCGCCTGTACAAGTTGGGCAATTACTTTCACTGTGAGAGTTTTACCCGTCCCCGGAACCCCTTCTAAAATGACATGGCCCCCAGCCAGCAATGCCACCATTAATTGCTGTACCAGGTGGGACTGCCCGACAACAATTTGGCCTAAAGCCTGGGAAAGGCGGTTAAAGGTGGCGTAGATCAGTCATAGAGAGGAGTGATTAGGGGTTAGCGGTTGGCGAGGTGAGGGTGAACTCACGCAGTACTGGGCAAACGAAATTTAATCCGAGCAAGATTTAATCCGGACGAAATTTAATCCGGTAGATGTTGGCGGACAGTCTGAATTCTGGCTAGCCAGCGCAGCAGGTCGGAGTCGCTGATACGGCGGTGACGCTGGGCAGTACGGAGTACTGTTTCTAATTCTGCAGCCGGTTGGCCGGTTTGTTGCACCCAAGCATCGATGAGAATTTCTGGTGGAACAGGTTCACTACCCAAACCAAGTGATTTCTGCAAGGCAAGTTGCTCGGCTTTACCAATCGTTTCGACCACAAATTCACTACAGGTCGCTTTATGCAAGACGGATGCCAACGCCTGAATGTAAGCGGTGCTGTTGTCGGTCATTGGACTGGTAAGAGCGATCGCCCGTCCTAATCGCTGATTGTGCCCCCAGACAGCGATTAGCAGAATAATTACGGTTTGGAGGGCCACCAGCAACAAGGGCGTTTTGGCCAGATAGCCCAGGAGGTCAGTTGCCGTCTCCGTTTGGATGACCGATTCATCCTTATAACCGTGCATATACTCATCAACCCAAATGGAGTAACCCCTCTCCGCCACCAACGTCGCCAGAAACTCAAAATTCCCCGATGCCCCCTGGTAGGCATTGGCTGCTAGATAGGGAGTTGTACCATAGATAACCTGTCCTTTCCCCACTGCTTCCTGCCAGACGACTGCCCCAAAACGGTCATCCAGGCGTGATCGCCCCTGTCCTGCGGATCCCCGGCGTTTGGTATCAACCAGGACAGTACCGACGGGGCTGGCAATGGCATTCCTAAAAGGGGCCGCTGTGACCGGCGATCGCACTCCCAACAAAATGAGAACATTGCCCTGCCTGACCCAGGTTAGCAAAGCACCATCAGTGAGGCTGAGATCGTCACTAATGCGTAACAGCGTCATGTTTGTGGCAACGTTAGTTGGTGAGGCAGTCTGGATGGTTGTCACGGGAGGTGTACCAGTCATTCCAGGAAGCTGGTTAAGTGGTTGCTGCCACCGTTTTACCGGTGTACCTCGTTGTTCCATAAAGGTGTACCAGGCCCCATAGCCACCGGGCGATCGCCCATAGGTAGACCCCCCCAGATTTTTGTCACCCGGTGCCAGAAACAGGGTAAGCAAAGTCAGCGCCAGCAGGACGATTGTTAGAAGTACAATTTGGCGTTTCGTCATCTCGTCATCTGTGCCCAACGGGACTAACTAACGGTTGAACCTTTGTTGCCAATTCCTTTGTTGCCAATTTCCCGATATGCCTGCTGGCAACGGTCAAAGTCAGCGGCAGCAATATCCGTGCTACTGAAACACAGGCGTTCATGGGTGTCGATGAGTACTTGATAGGGATCGTGCTGGGGTAGCACTTGCAGCAAGTGCCGATATTCACCATCGGTACGGCTGGATTGGTGGGCAATCAGTTTGCGCTCATCCAACTGCTGTAGGGCTGCCTGATAGAGACAGCGACAAGCCTCGCGATAGTTACCTTCGCGGCCCAGAAGACGCGATCGCTGCCACCACTGGCTTGCCGTTAAGGGGCGATCGCTGACGGATAGCGTAGTCCTGGTACCCTGATTTATCGCTAGACGGGGGTAAAAGTAGGGCGCTAGGATGCGGTACAGTTGCCACCCCAACCAGGTCATAAATATGACTGCAAACACCCAGAACAGTGGGCGTAAGAACCATTCAGGTGGTGTCCATAAAGGCCGGAAACCTCTCGTGACAGGGGTCAATACCCCTTCCAACCACTCGTTAAACTGCCGTTGCCATTGTTGCATTTGCCAGGCAGGGCTATTTCGCTCGAATCCGGCGATGGTATTCGCAATCACTGGGTGCCGGTACAGACTACCATCGTTCCACTTGATAAGATGGATAAAATTACCCATTAACATTGCCTCGTGCGATCGGTTGCTGCGTCAGTTGTCCTAGCCTGAAAACTTTCTTTTATCGTGCTGCCCATGACCTTTGACTTTATCAGCTTGTCTATGTTGTTTCAGCCTTTACCACTTGGCTCCCTGCTTCCAGCGCTGGATACCTTGTTTTCGACCCAGGGCATCATGGTGATGTTGCTGGGTGCCTATGCGGTTGCCATGTGGATGTTTCTGACGAGTGCTCCAAAGGTTCATACAATCATGGTTTCCGATATAGAACTGGCCCGTCAGTTATATGAAGGGATGCTAGAACTGCCTGCGGCAGATGTGCCATTGCATTACTACTACAACTACGAGCAAAGCCTGGGTACAGCGGCGATCGATCCCCTGTATTCGGCCCCAGCCGTGAGTCAATCCACGATTCGGGCAGCTAACAGTGGAGATGGGTTGTGGTATCAGCTCAAGAAAAACACGCAGCTCCATGTTATCTCTGGTGCCAGCCTGGGTGAAAGGAACCGCCAACGCCACGTCTGCTTTGACCGGGACTGCTTGGAGCAACTTTTGTTGCGGGTACAAACGCGGGGCTTGAAGTATAAGATTCGCAACGAAAAGCCTCTTAATTTCCTGGTTAAAGACTATGACGGTAATGTGATCGAGATGGCGGAAGTCTCTAATTAATCTCTATGACTACCCCGGTAACCCCTGAACCCACCAAGGAAACCAGCATCTTAAAATGGGTCGGTATTGGCTGTGGTGTGACCCTATTATTGTTGCTCGGTTTGGGTGTGGGACTGTTTTTCCTCGTGAAAGAAACCCTGAATATATCCTTTGACCAGCAGCAAGCTGACCAGACCGCGCAACGGATCATGGACTACAAGATTCCCGGTGGTTCCAGGGGGTTTATGTCGATGAATATTGGTGGTGTTGAGTTTGCTGGTGTGATGGGTGCCCAAAACGCAGATGCAATCGTCCTGATACTGGGTAAAATGCCTGCCAATATACAAAGCGATCCCAAGCAAATTCAGGAGGCGTTTGAAAAGAACGCAGAACAGCAGCTAGGGTCAAGCTTAAAGGTAACTGATAGACGCACAGAATCTAAGACTTTGTGTGGGCAAACGGTAAATGTCAATGTTTTAGAAGGCGAAAAAACATCAACTGGCGCAGGAACAGGTGAGCCGTCTTTGAGCTATCAAACCGTTGTTCCCCATAACAATGCCACCATCTTTGTCACACTAACGACAACAGGAACCGCTGCCAAATCCACAGCGGCACAGATATTTAAGTCGTTGAAATGTAAGTGAACCAGACCTCCGAGGTCTAAAGGTCTTGAAAGCACCAAACGCAGACCCAGCCCCCGGAAGGCTGTTCAGATGTTTTATTTAGGTGAGGCTTCACGCTATAACGTCGGGAGCGAGGAAGTTACCTAGCCCTGTCTGATAGCATAATGCTGCTCTGGTGCGGGATAACCAGCTTCACCAAACGAGTCACGGATGATGCGATTGGTGTCAAAGTAAACTTGCCAGTAATGATCATTATGGCAATAGGGACGAACGGCCAAAACGGGCCCTGCCAGATTAAACTCAAGAATTTCCACATCGGGCGCAGGATCGGTCAAGACGTTGGGAACTTTGCTCAGTTCCCGTTTTAACAGAGCGATCGCCACTTTGTGATCCACCCCATGATTCAATTGAGCCACCAGATCAACCCGGCGATAGGGGTTCGCTGTAAAGTTCTGGATATTGTCAGCGAAGATCTTGTTATTACCGATAATCGTTTGCACATTGTCCAGCGTGTCCAGGGTGGTTGTAAATAGCCCGATTTCTTTGACCGTGCCCGTCACCCCACCGGCAGAGATAAAATCGCCAACCTTGAATGGCCGGAAAATAATTAAAAACGCCCCGGCAGCAAAGTTTGCCAGTAGCCCCGACCAGGCTGCCCCAATGGCAATACCCAAAGCGGCCAGCAAGGCTGCAAAGGAAGTGGTTTCAATGCCAAAGAAACCCAGGATGGAAATGGTCAGAATAATTTTGAGCGTGACCCCCACGATCGAGGTGATGTAGTTAATGATTGTGGCATCAATGGGCCGTCCTCGCAGGAGCCGTTTTAGCAAGCTAACGCCCCAATCGATCAGCTTTAGACCAATCCATAAAAGAATTAGGCCACTGACAATCTTGAGCAAAAATGTGACCGCAATAGCACCAATCGTATTGAGAAGCTGGTTATCAATCATGTTTTTTCCCTTCAGAAACGATGGTCTTCAAATGAGACAATTTTCTTTCTCTGATACATACCACTGAAGGACACTGATCAACGGGAGCATCATCATTTATACAGATAGGCTTATCAGTCCGCACCGCCGGATGAATTGGCACGAAGTTTCAGTTCATCCAACACTTAATGCATATTCAGAATCAGCAACGCCGTTAGACATATCTGGCACCACATTAGGGTTAGGGTTGTGTGGAACTCAGGTCATCACAGTTGGTTGATCCATACCTGTGAACATGCGAATTTGGGCAATTTCATTGGCAATGGCAATCAGGTCACCTAACGCCCGTTGCGGATCCAGGTTATGTCTGGCAATGTTGGGTTCATATCGTTCCAGGTAAACGCGCAGGGTTGCCCCCTGAGTACCCGTACCGGATTGACGAAACACAATCCGTGCGCCATCCGTGAAATGAATCTGGATGCCCTGGTTCTGGCTGATACTGCCATCAACCGGGTCAGTGTAACTGAAGTCGTCACAAAAACCAACTTCGTAGTTACCAAACCGTTTACCTGTCAACGTTGCTAACTGTGTGTGCAAATTTTGCCAGAGGGACAAGGCGCGATCGCCAGGAATATTCTCATAGTCGTGCCGGGAATAGAAATTGCGGCCAAAGAGTTGCCAGTGTTCCTTCACAATTTGCGCGACGGGCTGCCGTCGCACTGCCAGAATATTTAACCAAAACAAAACCGCCCACAGGCCATCCTTCTCGCGGACATGGTTAGACCCCGTACCAAAGCTTTCCTCTCCACAGAGGGTAATTTTGCCCGCATCCAGCAGATTGCCGAAGAACTTCCAACCCGTAGGTGTTTCATAACAAGGAATCCCCAGGCGGTGAGCCACCCGATCAGCGGCCTGACTGGTGGGCATGGAACGGGCAATCCCAGCTAATCCTGACCGATAACCGGGAACTAATTTCGCGTTCGCCGCCAGTACGGCCAGACTGTCGCTGGGAGTAACGAAAAATTGACGGCCCAGAATCATATTGCGATCGCCATCCCCATCAGAGGCGGCCCCAAAGTCAGGCGCATCCGTTCCAAACAAATGCCGTACAAGCGTATGGGCGTACACCAGATTAGGATCGGGATGCCCACCACCAAAATCTTCTAAGGGGGTGCCATTAATAACTGTGCCAGGAGCTGCTCCCAGGCAATGCTCAAAGATGGCATGGGCATATGGCCCCGTCACCGCGTGCATGGCATCAATACACAGGCGGAATCTCGCCGTTTCTGCACCCGGTTGGAGAAGATCCCGCAGGCGATCAAAGTCGAACAATGACTCCAGCAATTTGAGATAGTTCACCACGGGATCGATCACTTCCACCGTCATAGAACCCAGGCGCGATCGCCCCAGTGTGTCTAGATCAACATCCGGCGCATCCAGGATTCTGTAGTGATCAATGCCCCGGCTATAGTTGTAGATCGCCGTCGTCACTGCTTCGGGAGCGGGCCCACCATTGGCAATATTGAACTTAATGCCAAAGTCACCATTAACCCCACCTGGGTTATGGCTAGCCGAGAGAATTACGCCGCCAATGGCCCCATATTGACGAATCAGACAGGATGCGGCCGGGGTCGATAAAATCCCGCCCTGTCCAACCAGCACCCGATCAATGCCATTAGCAGCGGCCATTTTTAAGATGATTTGGCTGGCGGGTCGATTGTAGAAACGCCCATCACCACCTAATACCAGCGTACCGC
>CAZGDE010000311.1:0-8893 GCA_964524315.1 uncultured bacterium | reverse complement strand
TTCCCACCTCCCGTGGGGCCGATTCCCTAGCGGAATTTAACCGGCAACGAGCCAAAATTATGGCGGCGATCGCGGCCTTGAACGCTGACGTGGTCGGCTTGATTGAGATGGAAAACGATGGGGATGGCCCGAACTCGGCGATCGCGGATCTGGTCAATGGCTTAAATGCGGTTGCCGGGGCGGGTACCTATGCCTTCGTTTCTCTGGCAAATACAACTGGGAGTGCCGGGACGGATGAAATTAAGGTGGCATTTATCTACAAACCAGGGGCGGTAACACCTGTGGGCAATGCCATTTACTTCAATGATCCGGCGTTTGATACGGCTCGTCCACCCCTGGCACAAACTTTCCGAGTCAATGCAACGGGTGAGGTTTTTACCCCGATCATCAATCACTTCAAATCCAAGAGTTCGGCAGCGAATCTGCCCGGCGATACGGATCAGGGTGATGGCCAGGGGTTATCGAATGCAACTCGTAAGGCACAGGCAACAGCGTTGCTTAATTTTGTCACCCAGATCCAGACGCTATCCGGTGACAGTGATGTCATGGTCATTGGCGACCTGAATGCCTACAACGAAGAAGACCCCATCGACATTCTGCGATCAGGTGGTTTGACGAAACTGATCACGCCCACCGAGTCTTACGTCTTTCAGGGACAGACGGGTTCCCTTGACCACGCCCTCGTAACCGCAAGTTTGCTGGCGCAGGTAACAGGAGCCGCAAAGTGGAACATCAATGCGGATGAACCCATTACGCTGGACTACAACGATGATGTTTTGACAACGGGCGAAGGTACTGCCGAAGACCGCAATGACACAACCCTTTATGTGCCAACTCCTTTCCGTTCATCGGATCATGATCCCGTATTGGTGGGCTTGAATCTGGTTGCGCGTAACGTTGCCCCGATCGCCAATATCGACACTGTGACACTCGTCGAAGATAGTAGTCTGACGTTTAACGTCTTGACCAATGATAGCGATGCTAATGATGACCCGCTGCAAGTGATTGATTTCACGGCTGTCACCAACGGTACCCTCAGCACCAATGGCAACGGCAGCTTTACCTATACGCCTAACGCCAACTTTGCGGGTACGGATAGTTTTGCCTACACCATTAGTGACGGTCGGGGTGGTACGGCCGCAACAACGGTCAACATCACAGTGATGGCCGTGAATGATTTGCCGATCGCCCGTAATGACTCCGCAGAAGTCACGGAAGGAGCAACGGTCACAATTCCCGTGTTAACGAACGATAGTGATCCAGAAAATCAGGCTCTCACCATCACCAATGTCACCACGCCTACCAGTGGTACCGTCGTTAACAATGGTGATGGCACACTGACCTTTACCGCTGGTTTCAATGTCAGCAGCAGCAATTTCAGCTATACCATCAGCGATGGCAACGGCGGTACGGCAACGGGTACTGTCAATCTCACAATTAATCCGCTGAACCTGAATGGGACGAATCAAGGTAACAACCTGATTGGTACTGAACTCAACAATCACATCAATGGCAATGGGGGCGATGATTTGATTGAGGGCAGGGGTGGTAACGATACGATCAATGGCGGTGCCGGTCGTTATGATGTTCTATTGGGACAGGGAGGCGATGATACCATCACCGATACTGATGGGGTCTTAAGTGCGGCAGGCGGTGCTGGTAATGACACCCTACACATTACCTTTAGGGCTGATTGGCATAGCAATCCTAATGGCAATGGTGCCCCGCGCTCGGAAAACCGAATCAGTGGGGGTGTTGGTGACGACACCATCACTGTCACTATGCGCGACAGTCGCTTTATCCTTAGCCTGCTGGCAGATGAAGCAACCAGCAGTGCCGCCGATGGCAATGACCAGGTGACCTTACGCGGTGAGTATGCCCGATCCACGATCACCCTCGGTGGTGGCAATGACACATTTACGGGTGGGGTGGGAGCCGACACTGTGTTAGCGGGTGCAGGCGATGACACCCTCAACGGCGGTGCCGGTCGCAATACCCTGACGGGGGGTAGCGGCCGCGATCGCTTCATCCTATCTGCCACGACGGGCACCGATACCATCACCGACTTTACCCTCGGTCAGGACAAAATCGTTCTTTCCGGGATTGCCTTTAACCAGATTAGGATAATCCAGGGCACGGGAGCCAATGCTAACCATACCCTGATTCGCTTCAACAATGGTACAGGCTTCCGGACGATCGCCATCCTGCAGAACGTCCAGGCCAGCCTGTTCACTCTGGACGATTTCAGCCTCCTTTAAGTCAGTCCCCATCCCCCTGTCCCGTGTCCTGGATAGGGGGACTTTTGCTGCCTGCCCTTTGCTGGTTCCGTACCGTTTGCCCTGCAATATGGCTTCCAGTTGGGGTGCGAGGCGATCGACATTGCCATTGCCACCGATCGCAACACCGATCGCCTCGCCATTTTCAAAATTAACCCCCACGCTAAGCACGGAAAGTACCTGCAAGACATTACCGATAGCAGCATGGGTACCCTCTTCCAGGCCGATCCCTTTGCCCCCCCTATTCCACCTCCAGTCGGAGTGCCTATGGACTTGCCCTCTACCGTAGTCCTGTAACGCAGGATTATTACGTCTTCGTCAACCGCCGGGAAACGGGTGATGTCGCCCAATACCGTCTGGTCGGTACGGCTCACGGAACCATTGGGATCGAGCAAGTTCGTACCTTTACCGTACCCATTCCTGCGGGTTCACCCGCCGACACAGACCCCCAACTCGAAGGGATGGTGGTCGATCAGGAAACAGGTTTTCTCTACATCGGGCAGGAAAATGTCGGTATCTGGAAGTTTCTGGCAGAACCGGATGGGGAAAATACTGGCCCCCTGATTGACCGGGTAAAGGCGTTGGGCGGCAGCAATCTGGAAGATGATGTTGAGGGCTTGACCATCTACTACGGTGCTAATGGTACGGGTTATCTGCTGGCATCCAGTCAGGGGGACAACACCTTTGCCGTTTACGCGCGGGATGGCAATAATGATTTTCTCGGCAGGTTTGCGGTGGGTTCCAGTGGCGGCATTGACAGTGTGCAAGAGTCGGATGGTGCGGATGTGATCAACGTGCCCCTCGGTCCTAATTTCCCATTTGGCTTGTTTGTGACGCAGGATGGCTCCAATGATCCCGCTGTCCTGGTTGAGGATGATGGGGAACTGGAAAATGCCAGCACCAATTTCAAAGCACTTCATTCATCCGCATTAGCTCTCACCGTCCTATTACATTGGATGAAACGGTCATTATTAATTGCAGCACCAGCGCTTGTGGACACTCAACGCTTAGAGCCAACATTAAACCTGCATGGAACAGCCATTCTTGCCATGGATAACGACAATGATGCTCATGAGTTTCTGGCTTTTGTGTTGGAGCAAGCTGGAGCCGTTATATCCTCGTTATAGACTCACGTCAATCACTAGAAATGATAGGATTCGGTATCGATGTTACGCTTCCATCGAATAGCTTTACAGCAGTACAGTGTTGCTCTTTTCAGTGTTGGATTAGTTCTGCTGCTCAAGCTCCTTCTTATTTCTTTTATTGGTGTTAAAACTCCATTCCTCTTATTTTTGAGTGCCGTAATCCTTAGTGCCCTGTATGGAGGAATTAGGGTTGGTATCTTTGCAACTCTACTATCGGGGTTGATTGTTAAATTTTTCTTCCTAGAGCCAGCAGATGTTCTTTCCTTGAATTTTCATAGTCTCATCCAAATCACATTTTTTCTTATAGAAGGAGTTTTTGTTAGTGCGGTAGTCGGCAGTTTACAGCGGACTTATCGTAGAACTGAGGCAACAACCCTGCAATTGAAGGAGAGTGAGGAGAAGTATCGTCAATTAGTCGATCTTGCTCCCGATACGATTTTCATCCAGCAGGCTGGAAGAATCGTGTTTATTAATCGGGCTGGGGGGAAGCTGTTGGGAGCAACCGAGGCGAATGAGCTACTGAACAGGGCTGTTTTAGATTTTATTCATCCGGCTTATCGAGAGTCTGTACAAGGACGAATGTGTCAGCTATTGGAAGAGCAGCAACCAATTGCGCTCGCGGAGGAGCAGTTTCTTCGTTTAGATGGATCACCCATTGATGTCGAGATCGTTGCTTCACCTTTGCTCTATGAAGGACAACCAGCCGCTCAAGTCATTGTGCGTGATATTCGTGAGCGCAAAAAAGGAAACCAAATTCTACGAACGACCCTACAACAGTTCAATTTTCATATTGATAACTCTCCCGTTGCGCTAATTGAGTGGGATGCCAACTTTCGGATTTCTCGCTGGTCTCGCCAGGCCGAGCAAGTTTTTGGGTGGACGGCTGAAGAAGTTTTAGGCAGACAACCCTACGAATGGAACTTTGTGTTTATTGATGACTTAGCGACCGTCCAAGCATCCGTTGCGGGGCTATGGGAAGGACGTGAGCAACAAACGGTTAGTCTCAACCGGAATTATACAAAAACGGGTACAGTGATTGATTGTGAATGGTACAACTCAGCTCTACTTGATGAATCAGGTAATTTGGTCTCGGTTCTTTCGTGGGTTTTAGATGTCAGCGATCGCAAGCGAGCAGAAGCCGAGCGAGATCAGCTACTAGTTCGTGAACAAGCTGCGCGGGCAGATGCAGAAGTTCAGCGCAATCGGCTCTACTCGCTCCTGATGCAAGCCCCTGCTTTGATCTGTATCCAGCGTGGTTCTGAACATGTTTTTGAGTTTGCCAATCCCTTATATTGCCAGACAGTCGGTAATCGCGAACTAATCGGCAAAACCATGCGAGCAGCGTTTCCTGACCTGGAAGGACAAGTCATCTTTGATTTATTGGATAATGTGTTTAGGACGGAAGAACCCTTTGTTGGAACTGAGGTTGCAGTTCAGTTTGATCGGCGGGGGGATGGCACGATCGAGGGCGGCTTTTTCAACTTCATCTACCAGCCCACCTATGACATTCATGGCAATGTGGAAGGTATCATTACCTTTGCCTTTGAAGTTACGGAGCAGGTTGTAGCACGACGTAAAGCTGAAGCTTTAGCAGAAGACCTTAGAGCAGAACAAATTGCATTAAAAAGAAGCGAAGCCCGCTTTAGCCGACTGGTAGAGTCCAACATTATTGGGGTGATTTTGGCTGATCCGGGTGGAGATATCATCGAAGCGAATGATGAGTTTCTTGAGATGATTGGTTATAGCCGTGAAGATTTGCATAACGGACTTGTACGCTGGTCTGAAATGACACCTCCTGAATATCAAGAGCAAGATCAACAGGTTATTCAAGAACTCTTGACCACTGGGCGTTGTACACCCTTTGAAAAGGAATATATTTGCAAAGATGGTGGTCGGGTATCAGTTCTAATTGGAGCTGCTGTGTTAGACACTGAGCAAGCTCCGTGGGTTTGTTTTGTCCTCGACTTGACTGAGAGTAAACGGGCAGAAACTTTACTGCGGCAACAAACCGAGGAATTATCCAAGGCAAATCGGCTGAAGGATGAGTTCTTAGCAACCGTTTCCCACGAGTTGCGCACACCGCTTAATGCCATTCTGGGTTGGGCAACCATGTTACGTTCTAAAGATCTAGATGCAGCGATGGTGAGTCGCGCCTTAGGAACAATCGAGCGCAATGCTAGAGCCCAGAATCAACTAATTGAAGACTTGCTGGATGTCTCTCGCATCATTTCTGGCAAGCTCAGGTTAAATGTTCGTCCTGTTGCGTTGGTATCTGTAATTGATGCTGCTATTGATGCGGTTCGTCCTGCCGCAGAAGCGAAAGGTATCCGCATCCAAAGTATTTTAGATCCAGCGTCTGGCCCCATATCGGGAGATCCTGATCGCCTGCAACAGGTATTTTGGAACTTACTATCAAATGCAGTGAAATTCACCCCCAAAGAAGGGCGAGTTCAAATTCGCTTAGAACGCATCAATTCCCATATTGAAGTGATCGTCAGTGATACTGGACAAGGTATTCGTCCTGATTTTTTGCCCTATGTCTTCGATCGCTTGCAGCAGGCTGACAGCTCAACCACCAGAATACATGGAGGTTTAGGGTTAGGTTTGGCGATCGCTCGCCATTTAGTGGAACTGCATGGGGGAAGTGTGCAAGCAGATAGTGCCGGAGAAGGTCAAGGGGCGACGTTTACTGTGATTTTACCGATTGCGATATTTCGCCCCGCATCGCCTGATATGGAGCGAGTTCACCCAACCATCAGTGACCAAGTTCCTTTAATGAGTGAGACAAGGTTAGATGGCTTAACCGTGTTAGTTGTGGATGATGAAGCAGATGCCCGCGAGTTGTTGGCAGCACTGCTGGAGCGAAGTGGAGCAAAAGTAATGACAGCCGCATCGGCAGCGGCAGCTTTAGCTGTCTTGACTCAAAATGCGTCCGACCAACGACCTAATCTTTTAGTCAGTGATATTGGGATGCCGGGGGAAGACGGCTACATGCTGATTCGTCAAGTTCGAGCATTGCCCCCAGAGCAGGGCGGCACCATTCCCGCGATCGCACTTACTGCTTACGCAAGAACTGAAGATCGAATTAAATCACTTTCCTCTGGGTTTGATTCTCACGTTCCTAAACCTGTTGAGCCAGCAGAATTTATCACAGTTGTCACCAGTCTGATTAATCGATCATAAAAAGCCTGTAGCATGATCCTGATGCTGAACGATCAGGCAGGGCTGTTTCAGTGGATTGTCTTTTGTTACTTCAGTAGTGGAATTATCCAGGCTGCAACAATGCTAAGTAGAATCGCTATTTCAAGCACCACCAGAATCCGGGGAACTTGAAACCAGTTAGCCCAGGAACCTTGCCCCAGACTGGTCCACCATTGGGCGAGATGAGCCGACCAAAGCTTGGGACTATCCTGAGCGCGAAACTGCCAATTCAGCATCGATAGCAACAACGGCACTCCCCCAACTTTTGCATTCATCAGCAGATGCAGGGCGATCGCCCCCACCATGATGCCCCAACCAAGCAGATGAGCATAGTACCAGGCATGGTTTAATTCCCCTTTGGGTAACCAGGTTTCATCCATCATCTTGCCGCTAAAGAGGGCAAACGTTAAGGCAAGGAGCGTAAATGTATTGGTGAAACGGTTTAATGTGTACCACCAAATGGGTGTCCCAACCTGCGTCAACGTTGTGAACGAGTCAGGTTGAACGAGTCGTTTCTGCCCACGATGGCAGGCGTAGATCACCAATGCCGGAAAGATCAGCAACGTCCACAAACCAAACGTGCCATGAATTCCTTCAATGTCTTTATAGGACGGCAGTGGCACACGCCCCCAGCGACCGTCATAGGTATCGTAAGTCCAGAAAGCCGTCAAAATCGCTGCCACTAGAAATAGACCCGTCAGGCCATGCAGAATGCGAAGCAGAAGTGGTTGGTAAGGTTGAGCTAATTTCATATCAGTAATTAACAGCAACGATGCTTGTTAGACCAAGCTAGACAAACAATCATTGAATACTTAGAGAGTCGAGATTATTTGACAACAAAATGCTTAAAAAAGTCAAATCCTGATTATGAAATTAAAGTGAATTAAAAGTGAAACAAAAATGAAATTAGATTCCTTATAAATCTCATCTATCAGTATATCCAGCAGTTGCTAACTAGCAAGTTTTACTGTAACCTAAGTATGTCTTGAAGGGGAGTAGCTGCTGGTTTTAACTAACCAGTCACCCAAATCAACATACTGGCGATCGCCTGGTTTGGGTAGCAAGACTTGACCTCTGCTTAGTTCATACTTTTAAGCTAAGCACAAGCTTGAGAAGCGAGACCTTCACTAAGTTCACATTTGTTGTGGGCTTGGTGAAGTGTTGGTACGCTGACCAGGCTCACTCAGATGCTCTACTGTCGATGCTGAGGAGTCTCACCCGTGCTAACCGCTTCTGTTGGAAAGCTTTATCCTGACGTTTCTAGCAGAATGGGGCGATCGTACTCAAATGGCCACAGTCACTCTGGCGGCTGCCAATAATGCGGTCGGAGTCACACTGGGTGCATTTTGGGACACACCATTTGTGCCTTGATTGCTGTGTTGGGTGGCAGTTTAATTGCTGGCAGAGTTTCAGAACGTGCCGTAACGCTGATCGGTGATGTACTATGCCTCGTTTTCGCTGTTGTCGCAATTCTAGAGGGGGCTTAAGTGAATAGCAAATCCGCTCGATTCTACACATTCCTCTCCATTGGGGCGGCACTGCTCACGATCGCGCTGAAAGCAGGCGCTTACTTCCTCACTGGCTCGGTGGGACTCCTGTCAGATGCTGCTGAGTCAGTTGTGAACCTGGTGGCGGCCGTGATTGCAACCTGGGCTGTGACCTATGCTGCTAAACCACCCGATGAGGAACATGCCTTTGGGCACTACAAAGCTGAATATTTCTCCAGTGGGGTCGAAGGTGCCTTGATTCTGGTGGCGGCAGCGAGCATTGCGATCGCTGCCTGGGAACGATTGCTGCACCCACAACCGCTAGAGCAATTGGGGATTGGCTTGGGATTGTCTCTCGTCGCCACTGCCGTCAATGGGGCCCTGGCCCTGGCCATGCTGCGAGCAAGTAGGCGTTTGCGTTCTATCACCTTACGGGCCGACGCCCACCATCTCCTCACCGATGTTTGGACATCGGTCGGGGTGGTCGTGGGATTGATTCTAGTGCCGATTACACATTGGTTGATTCTTGATCCCATCATTGCATTCATTGTGGCGGCAAATATTGTTTGGACAGGCGTAAGATTGCTGCGTGAAACCGGTTTGGGGCTACTAGATACGGCCATGTCCAGCCCAGACCGTCGAGTGGTCATGGATATTTTGACTCGTTATGACTCCCAGCGCGTTCAGTTTCATGCCCTCAGAACACGGGTAGCCGGGGCACGTCGTTTTATCTCTTTGCATGTATTAGTTCCCGGAGTCTGGACAGTCAAGCAGGGGCATGATC